>NZ_WVUG01000599.1 GCF_017614965.1 Streptomyces griseorubiginosus
GTGCAGGAGGGTGGGGGCGGAGGTGTTGGTGGTGGCGCTCCAGCCGATGCGGGGGTCGCCGGACAGGCCGCGGTGCGGCGTGGTGGACGTACCCGTGTGCGGTCCCGTCTGCGTCGCGTTCATGATCGTCTTCCCCTCCGTGCATCCCCCCGGAGGAGACAGACTGCCAAACTCCGTTGCTGGTGCGGTAGCTGGGGCGGTGCGACACGCCCGGGTTTGGGCGGTCCGTGAGGGCGGGGTGACGGCTGGTCACGGAAGCGGAGGGCGGCTGACCGGGGCCCGGTGACCGGTGCGGTCGTACCGCATAGGCTGTCGGCACCGCTTTCGTGCGGGTGGCGCTTGCCGGCATGCGTGAGGGCGTGTGGTGGCGGGCGCGGTGTGGTCACGACGTGAGTCGGGACGGACGAGACAGTCGATACGGGGCGTGGTGGGCGGCGGAGGCCGGTCGCCGCGGTTCGTACCAGAGTGCCGCAGGGGGCAACCGCCATGACGACAGGTCGGCTCGGGCTGGGGGCGCCGCCCAGCCGCCAGGCTGGGGGACAGGCCGCGCCGCCGAACGCGGCCTATGCCGGGCAGGTCGTGCACTTCCCGGATCCGGTCCGGGCGGCCCGTCACCCGAGAGGGGTACGGGTCGACGAGCGCGGTTACCCCGATTTCTCTCCCTACGCGCGTGCGGCCGCGGAGATCGCGGAGGCGCCGGAGGGTTTCGGGGTCGACGAGCTGCGGCTGACGGACTACGTGTCGGCCAACGCGGCGCTGGCGGCTTCGGGTCATGACCTGTGGGACACGGTGTCGCCGGTGGCGACGCCGCACGGCTGGACGTGGCATCACGTGGCGGGCAGCCGGCGGCTGGAGCTGATCCCGGTCGAGGTGAAGGCGCTGCTGCGGCACCACGGGGGGATCGCGACGTCGGCGGTGGACCAGGACAAGCGGGGCACGCGGCCGTTGCAGGAGACGCGTCCGGCGCATTTCGGGCTGCCGAAGTCGGGGGTGGCGGTGACGGAGGCGCAGGTGCAGGGGGTCGAGGAGGACCTCGGGTACCGGTTGCCGGGTGCGTACCGTTCGTTCCTGAAGGCGGCGGGCGGGTGCGCGCCGGTGGGCACCGCGCTCGACGCGGGGCTCGGCCTGCTGATCGACCAGCCGTTCTTCACGGTGCGCGACGAGGCGGCGGTCAATGACCTGGTGTACGTCAACAAGTGCCTGCGCGACCATCTGACCAAGGATTATCTGGGCGTCTGTTTCGTGCAGGGCGGGTTGCTCGCGGTGAAGGTGAAGGGCGAGCGCATCGGTTCTGTGTGGTTCTGCGCGTACGACGATGTGCGGGACGTCGATCCGTCGTGGGCGCCCGCGGAGCGGGTGGAGCGTCTGCTGCTGCCGTGCGGTGAGGACTTCGACGTGTTCCTGTCCCGACTGGCGGGATCCCCGCCGGAGTTGGAGACGGTGGCGAATCTGATGGTGGACGGCGGTTTCGCGCGGTCCGTTCCCGTGGTGGGGGAGTGAGCCGGCGATGGTGACGTTCGCGCAGGCGCAGGAGCGCGCCGAGGAGTGGATCAACGGTGACGTGCCGTCGTACCAGCACCGTGAGGTGCGGGTACGGGAGTTCGAGCTCGGTTTCGTGGTGTGGGCGGAGGACCGTGCGGAGGGTCCGCGGTCGGACGGCGGCGCGCAGCGGCTGGTGATCGCCCGGGACAGCGGCGAGGCCACGCTGTGGCCCTCGCTGCCGGTGGGTGAGGTCATCCGCCGTTACGAGGAGGAGTACGGCCGCCCGGACCCCGCCGACGAACCGGCGCCGCCGGCCGCGTCCTCCGCCCGCGTCGACCTGAACCAGACGTCGTTCCTGCTGAGCCCTCCGGAGTGGCTGCAGGAGGCGGCGGACAAGCTGGGGATCGGGGAGCGGCGGGGTGAGG
>NZ_WVUG01000059.1 GCF_017614965.1 Streptomyces griseorubiginosus
GCCCCGACGACCTCGGCCCCCAGCCCGGACCCGTCCCCGTCGCAGACCTGCACACGGTTCCTGTGGTGGTGCAGCTGAGGCTCGGGCCGGCCTTCGGCCTGGGGCTGGTCTTCGGCCCGGGGCCCGCCCTCGATCCGGAGTGCGCACTCGGCCCGGAGTGCGCACTCGGCCCGGGGTCCGCACTCGGCCCGGGGTCCGCACTCGGCCCGGGGTCCGCACTCGGCCCGGGGTCCGCACTCGGCCCGGGGTCCGCACTCGGCCCGGGGTCCGCACTCGGCCCGGGGTCCGCCCTCGATCCGGAGCGCGCCCTCGGCCCGGGGTCCGCACTCGGCCCGGGGTCCGCCCTCGATCCGGAGCGCGCCCTCGGCCCGGGGTCCGCCCTCCGCTCAGGCCGTCAGCATCCGCTGTAGCAAATCGCGCAAAGACAGCCGCTCCTCGTCGGAGAGGCCGGCGAGCGGCTCGCGCGCGAAGCGCAGTCCCTCGCGCAGCTCCCGGGCGACCCGGCGCCCCTCGTCCGTCGCCGCCGCCAGCTTCACCCGGCGGTCGGCCGGGTCCGGACGGCGCTCCACCAGTCCCCGCGACTCCAGCCGGTCCACGATCCCGGTGACGTTGGACGGCTCGCACTTCAGCTTCTGCGCCAGCTTCCGCATCGGCAGCGGCTCCAGCGACAGCAGGCTCAGCAGCCGCGCCTGGGCGCCGGTGAGCGCGTGCTCGCCCGCCGCGTCCTCGTAGTCCGCGTAGAAACGGGCCACGACGTCGCCGATGAGCTCGACGACCTCCAGGGTCAGCGCGTCGGGCCGACGGGTCTTCGGTGTGGTGGACATGGCTCCAGGGTACCCCGTTACTTGACAACCTGAAATATTCAGCGGCATGGTTGTTTCAGGTAGTGAAGTATTTGCCTCCGCAGCAACACGAACGCAAGGAAAGGCCCTGTCATGATCAACCGCGAATGGCACCTGCTCAGCCGTCCCGTCGGCTGGCCGAAGCCCGAGGACTTCGCCCTGGTCGAGACGGAGGCCCCGACGCCGGGCGAGGGCCAGGTCCTCGTCCGCAACGAGTACCTCTCCGTCGACCCGTACATGCGTGGCCGGATGAGCGCCGCGAAGTCCTACGTCGCCCCGTTCGAGCTGGGCAAGGTCATGCAGGGCGGCGCGGTCGGCGAGGTCGTCGCCTCCAACGCCGAGGGCATCGCCGTCGGCGACCACGTGCTGCACTTCTTCGGCTGGCGCGAGTACGCGGTGGTGGACGCGAAGAACGCCGTCAAGGTGGACGCGGACGCCGCGCCCCTGTCGACGTACCTCGGCGTCCTCGGCATGACGGGCCTGACCGCCTACGCCGGTCTGCTGCGCACCGCGTCCTTCAAGGAGGGCGACTCCGTCTTCGTCTCCGGCGCGGCCGGCGCGGTCGGCAGCCAGGTGGGGCAGATCGCCAGGCTGAAGGGCGCCTCGCGGGTCATCGGCTCGGCCGGCTCCGACGAGAAGGTCAAGCTGCTCGTGGAGGAGTACGGCTTCGACGCCGCGTTCAACTACAAGAACGGCCCGGTGAGCGAGCAGCTGCGCGAGGCCGCGCCCGACGGGATCGACGTCTACTTCGACAACGTCGGCGGCGACCACCTGGAGGCCGCGATCGGGCAGCTCAACCAGGGCGGCCGGATCGCCGTGTGCGGGATGATCTCCGTCTACAACAACACCGAGCCCGCGCCGGGCCCGCGCAACCTCGCCCGGCTGATCCAGACCCGCGGCCGCATCGAGGGCTTCCTGGTCGGCGACCACTACGACCTGCAGCCGCAGTTCGTGTCGGAGGTGGCCCCGTGGGTCGCCTCGGGCGAGCTGAAGTACCGGGAGACCGTGGTCGAGGGCATCGAGAACAACCTGGAGGCGTTCCTCGGCGTCCTGCGCGGCGACAACACGGGCAAGATGATCGTCAAGCTGTAAGACACCACGGTCATGGCGACATCAGCGTGACGCCACTCCGACCCACTCGTTCCCCAGACGAAGGCCGCACCCTTGGACGTGGGTGCGGCCTTTCGGTCCCTCACGGCGGGCCGACGTCAGATCGCCAGTGCCGCCGTGTGTACGGCTCTGACCAGGCGTTGGTTTTCCGGGGCCGCTCCGCCCGGGAAGGCGAGGCGGCGGCGGGTGTAGCCGTAGGACAGGCCGGTGCGGGGGTCGGCGAAGGCCTGGGAGCCGCCGGCGCCGCTGTGGCCGAAGGCGCCGGCGCCCAGGAAGGGGTGCCAGGTGTCGGCGGTGGCCTGGAAGCCGAGGCCGTACGACTTGTGGGTGCGGGCCACCAGGTCGTAGCCGATGGAGTGGATCTGGCCCACCTCGGCGATCGTGTCCGGCTTCAGCAGCGGCGGACGGTCGGCGAGTTCGCTGATCGTCGCCGCATACATCCCGGCCAGCCCCCGCGCGGCCGCCACCCCGCCCGCCGACGCCGGGCCCTTGGCGCGCACGATACGGGAGTTGGCGTAGTCGACCAGCGTCCCCGGGTTCGGAACATGCGTGTTGAAGGCGATCGAGGCCAGCGTGTGCGGGCCGGTCTGGGCCGCGTCCAGCGCCGCCTGCTGCTGCGGAGTCGGCATCATCGGCTGCACGGGCCGGTACCGCGAGTCCAGCGCGGCCGGCAGCCCGAGGTGGAAGTCCAGACCGTACGGCGCCCGGATCCGCTCCTCGTACACCTGCTGGAGCGTGTGGCCGGTGGCCCGCCGCACCACCTCACCGGTCAGCGCGCCGATCACCAGAGCGTGGTAGCCGAACGCCGAACCCGGACGCCAGAACGGCTTCTGGTCGGCGAGCCGCTCCGCGATCGCCCGGTCGTCGGCCATCTCCTCGGCCGTGAAGCCGGTGTCCGTGCCGACCAGGCCCGCCCGGTGCGAGATCAGCTCGCGCAGCGTCAGCGCCCCCTTGCCCTCCGCCGCGAACTCCGGCCAGTAGTAGGTGACTTTGCGGTCCAGTTCCAGCGTGCCGTCCTGCACCAGCAGGGCCACCACGAGATGCGCGGCTCCCTTGGTCGACGAGTACACGGCGTAGAGGGAGTCGGCCTCGACACCGTCCCCCGCCCACAGGTCGACCACCCTGCGGCCGTGCACATAGGCGCACAACTGCCCCTCGTAGTCGTCCCGTTCCCCCGCGACGAACGCGGCGAACTCCTCACGCACCGCCTCGAAGCCATCGGCGACGGTGCCGTGGATCTCCTTCGTCATCCGCTCTCCTCACCTGAACCGCTGCACGCCTCTGTGGGAGCTCCCCGAGATCGATACGGCGCGATGTACCTGTACGACTCAACCGCACGCGGCGAGAGTTCGCGTCACCGATGCCCCGGATGGCCCACCACGCGGCACGCGAAGGGGGCATGCTGAGGGGGCGACCGACCGGTGACGTCCGTGAGGCGAGGAGAGCCCATGGCAACGATCCCTCCGCTGCCCAGCAGGCAGGACGTGCTGCGCATGGCACGCAACACCACCGACATCACCGGCCAACTCCTGGAGACGGCCGGGAACATCACCAGGATCGCCCTCAACACCTTCGACCCGCGCGACGGCTCGGGCGCCGAAGCGCTGCGGGTGCTGCGCGAGACCACCGCGGAACTGGCGGAGGCCAGCGCCTCGCCGCAGGCCCAGGAGGCCTTCTACCGCATCGTCGACACCCTCACCCGCCTCGGCACCAGCGGGGCACCGCTCGCCGTCCACCCGGTCAGCGAACCGGCGCAGGCCCTGCTGACCGCCCTCGGCGACAGCCTGCTGCCCGTGCTGGACGCGCTGGAGCCGGCCGTCGAGGAGTTCGCGAACGCCCTCGGCGACCTTCTCGAGGCGACGTCACCCCTGGTGCCCGCGACGGCCGGCGTGGCCGCGGGCGCCCTGCTGGCCGTCACGCCGGTCCTGCGCGCCGCCGCCGACGTCCTGCGCGACTCCTCCCCGGAACTGCGCCGCATCGCCGACGCCCTGACCGCGGCGCTGGCCCCCCTCATGCCCCTCCAGGTCGCCCTCGCCGAACGCGCGGCGGCCACCGGAGCGGGCGTGGTCCGCGCCACCCTCCCGCCGCTGGCCGACCTCACGGAGGCGGCCGCGGCGACGACGAAGGCCGCCGGGCCGGTCCTGGTCACCGGCGAGGAGCTGTTCGTCTCGGCCCTGGAACAGGTCCAGCCCCTGCTCCTCGCGGCGGCCACGCGGGCCGGGCGGCTGGCCCGGGCGGTGGCGACACGGGTGTCGGCGGCGGTGTCGCCCGCGGCCGAGAGCGGGATCGTAGTGGCGGTGCCGACAACGTAAAGTCTTCCCCATGCGCGATCTTGGGGCGGGCTTCACCTATCTCCTGAAGGGCCAACGCTGGGTGGCCGGGCACGGGAGACAGTACGGCTTCGGCCTGCTCCCGGGCCTGATAACCCTCGTCCTGTACGTGGCCGCCCTCACCTCCCTCGCCCTGTGGGGCCAGGACTTCGTCGGCTGGTCGACCCCCTTCGCCGACGACTGGTCCAGCCCCTGGCGAGGCGCCTTCCGCGGCCTGCTCACCGCCGTGCTGTTCGCCCTCGGCCTGCTGCTGGCCGTCGTCACCTTCACCGCCGTCACCCTCCTGATCGGCCAGCCCTTCTACGAGAACCTCTCCGAGAAGGTCGACCGGGACGTGTCCCCCGACGGCACGGCCCCCGAGTCCGGTCTGCCGCTCTGGCGCGAGCTGTGGATCTCGGCCCGGGACAGCCTGCGGATCGTCCTCCGCGCCGCGCTGTGGGGCGTCCTGCTGTTCGCCCTCGGTTTCATCCCCTTCGTCGGACAGACGGTCGTCCCGGTGATCGGCTTCTTCGTCACCGGTTTCTTCCTCACCGAGGAGCTCACCGCCGTCGCCCTCCAGCGCCGCGGCGTCGAACTCCGCGCCCGCCTCGCCCTCCTGCGCTCCCGCAGAACCCTCGTCTGGGGCTTCGGCACCCCGCTGGCCGTCGCCTTCGTGGTGCCGTTCGTGGCGGTGTTCCTGATGCCGGGCGCGGTCGCGGGCGCGACGCTGATGGCGCGGGAGCTGCTGGGCGAGGAGAGCGGGGAGGGCGAGCCGGGGGAGGGCGACTCCGAGGACGAGCCGGCTGTTTCCTGAAGCCGGTCACTCTCGGAAGCCGCTCACTTCCTGAAGGCCGCGTCGGCCGCCACGCTGAGGATCGCCCGCACCTGCGCCACGATGTCCAGCCGGTTGCGCACGAACTCCGGATCGGTCACCGTCCCGGTCGCCGGATCCGTGTTGCCCGCCCCGAACTGCAGCACCGGCGTGTGCACATGCCCGCCCGGCAGGGTGTCGTGCAGCCCCAGCCGGTCCCGCAGCAGGGTCGCCCGGTAGGCGATCTCGTTGGAGAGGTAGTTCCCGCCGCCCCCCGCTCGTGCCGTCGATCCCGGGGTCGGCCCGTCCGGCCGGACGACCGCCGTCGTCCCCCCGGCCGGGATCTCGGTCACCTCGGTGTGGTCGTACACCGGGAACCGTCCCGTGTCCGCCGCCACGATCTCCCGGTACGGCAGCGTGGTCGTCGTCCACTGCGGCTGCGAGGCGGGGTCGGTCACCGGGACGGTCTCGGTGCGCGAGACGTTGTCGTTGTCCGGGAAGCCGCCCCGCCAGGCCCCGTTGGTCCGCTCCACGTCGAACCGCCCGACCCGCCCCTGGCTCACCGTGGTGAACAGGTCGACCTTCGGCAGATACCGCCGCAGCGTCCGCTCCACCGTTCCCTGCGCGAAGTCCTGCCAGCGCACCGGGAAGACGACCGTCTCGATACGCGCCGGACCCTTCGCGGTCCGGATCACCGTGCCGTCGAGGGCGAGCGCGGTGGCTCCGGAAGGATTGGAGATCCGGATGTCCCGGTCGAGGGTGAACGGGTCGAAGCCGGTGACGAGGATCCGCCTGAGCCCCTTGCCGCGCGGATAGCGCACGTCGGTCTGTCCGCGCGAGGTCCGCTCCAACTGCTCGATCAGCGCGTCCCGTTGCGCGTCGCTCAGCGCGAACCCCGGCTCCCAGGTCCGCAGTTCCCGGGTCAGTCCCAGCCTGGCCCAGTACAGCGGCCGGTCGTCGTCCCGGCTCAGGTCCCCGCCGGCCGGCCCGCGTCCCTGCACCCGGTCCACGGCCCGCCGCCACAGCGCCGATCCCTCGTGTACGACGATCCGCCGCGCCTGGGCGTAGGAGTGCGCCGAGCCCAGCTCGCGGGCCAACTCCGGTGCCACGTCGTCGAACCCGGACCGCCGGAGTATCTCTTGCGGCACCGCTTTGTCGAGGCGCTGTTCCTCGACGGTGGGGGAGGGAGCGGTCGCGGCGGCACTCGCCGTCACCGGGGAGGCCACCGAGGCCATCATGGCCAGTCCGAGAATGCCGATCCGAACACGTAGGGAAGCCAAGGGAGTTCAGTCCTTCCGTCGCCGTCGTGGGGGAGCGTGGTGCGGACGGTCGCAGTATCGCGTGACGGAAGTGGTCTACGCCATGGGGTGGGGCTCAGGAGGAAGACAGCGACAGCATCAGCGTCGCGAGCACGAGGACGGGGACGACCTGGAAGACCGCGGCGCTCCTCAGCCGGGCCGCCCACAGCGCGACGCCACTGGCAGCCAACAGTCCGCAGATCCAGCCCAGTTGAGCCAGGGGCGGCTCGTGCGGCTCGTCCGTCCAGGTCGCCGCCAGCCAGCCGTAGCCCACGGCCAGGGCGTCGAGGGGCAGCAGCGCGAGGACGGCGGTTGTGTTCCTCCACCTCATGCGCTCATCGTCGGCCCGGGGGAGCGGAGGCGCCTGAGTACGCGTACTCAACGGGCCCTAGATCGAAATCGTGGCGGCGTGTCAGCCGACAGGTGATACTGCCGCGCATGAGGACCGTGAAGGCCGTGAATCTGGGCGTGCTGTTCCTGATCGAGCTCGGTGCCCTCGCGGCCGTCGGGTACTGGGGCTTCACCCGGGACGTGGCGACCCCGCTCACCTGGGTGCTGGGTCTCGGCGGTCCGGCCGTGCTCGTCGTCCTGTGGGCCCTGTTCGGGTCGCAGAAGGCGTCGTACAAGACGCGCGGCGCGGTCCGTGTCGGCTTCGAGGCGGTCTGGTTCGGGACGGGTGTGGCCGCGCTGTTCGCCGCTGGGGCGGCTGCCTGGGCGGTCGCCTTCGCCGCGGTCGTCGCCGTGAGCAAGGCGCTCGCCGTGATCTGGCGCCAGTAGTCCGGGAGTTCAGGCCTCCTCGCCGAGCAGCGCCAGGAAGTCGCGGAACGCCGCCGACATGTCCACCGAGTCGGGGTCCAGGAGCCACTGGTACTGGAGGCCGTCCATCACCGCGACCAGGAGCGGGGCCGTGCGCTCCGGCGTCAGGCCGTTCGGGAGGCGGTCGCCGTACGCGGTGCGCAGGACCGCCGCCATGCTCTCGCGCACCTGCCGGTAGCGCTCGGTGAAGTACGCCCGCGCCGGATGCCCTTCCGTCACGCTCTCGCCCAGCAGCGCCGAGAAGGTCTGGATGATGCCGGGCCGCATCGCGTTGTACTCGACCAGCGAGGCCAGCAGGTCCACCCGCCACTGCGTCGCCGGTACGGCGTCCCACTGGTCGCGCTCCTTCAGCACGGCGACCAGCAGCGCCTCCTTCGTCGGGAAGTAGTGCAGCAGCCCCTGCTGGGTGAGCCCCACCCGCTCCGCCACCGCGGCCAGGCTCGCGCCCCGGTAACCGCGCTCGGCGATCACCTCCAGCGCCGCCCGCACGATCTCAGCGCGCCGTTCCTCGCTCCTGACCCTGGCGTTCATGGCGTCACCGTACGGCATTGCCGTGCGGCTTATATTACGGCACCATAACGAAACCTACCGCGTTACAGGTAACGGGTGCACGATGGCCCACAGGACGACGACCTGACTCGATGAGGAGACCCCGATGGCGGGAACCGCAGACACCTCTCAAGCCGACCAGGCGCGCGAGGCCGCCGTCGAGGCGGCGCTGGGCAAGCTGGACCTGGACGCGAAGGCCCGGCTGCTGTCCGGGCAGGACGTGTGGTCGCTGCCCGCGCTGCCGGAGATCGGGCTGAAGTCCCTCGTCATGTCCGACGGCCCGATCGGCGTGCGGGGTGTGCGCTGGAGCGCCGACGACCCCTCCATCGCCCTGCCCTCCCCGACCGCCCTCGCCGCAACCTGGGACCCGGAGCTGGCCCGCCGCGCCGGCACGCTGCTCGCCCAGGAGGCCCGGCGCAAGGGCGTGCACGTGCTGCTCGCGCCGACCGTAAACCTCCACCGCTCCCCGCTCGGCGGACGGCACTTCGAGGCCTACAGCGAGGACCCGTACCTGACGGGACGCATCGGCGCCGGCTATGTCAGCGGCGTCCAGTCCGGCGGCGTCGGCACCACCGTCAAGCACTTCGTCGCCAACGACGCCGAGACCGACCGCTTCACCGTGAACAACCTGGTGAGCGAGCGGGCGCTGCGCGAGCTGTACCTGGCGCCCTTCGAGATCATCGTCGCCGAGGCCCGCCCCTGGGGCGTCATGACCGCCTACAACACGGTCAACGGCACGACCATGACCGAGCACGCCCGTCTGGTGAACGGCGTGCTGCGCGGCGAGTGGGGCTTCGACGGCTACAACGTCTCCGACTGGATGGCGGCCCGCTCGACGGTCGCCGCCATCGAGGGCGGCCTGGACGTGGCCATGCCCGGCCCGCAGACCGTCTACGGCCCCGCCCTCGCCCAGGCCGTGCGGGACGGCGAGGTCGAGGAGGCCACGGTCGACGCGGCCGTCCGCAACGTCCTGCGGCTCGCCGCCCGCGTCGGCGCCCTGGAGTCCGCCGAGCCCGCCGTGACCGAACCACCCGCGACCGTGGACGGCGAGGCGCTGGCCCGCGAGATCGCCCGCCGCTCCTTCGTCCTGGTCCGCAACGAGAACGACGCCCTGCCGCTCCGGGCCGGCACCGTCGCCCTCATCGGCGCCGCCGCCCGCGACGCCCGTGTCCTGGGCGGCGGTTCGGCCACCGTCTTCCCGGACCGGATCGTCTCCCCGCTGGACGGCCTCACCGCAGCCCTCCCCGAGGGCAGCCTCAGCTACGCCGTCGGCGCCGACCCGAACACCGAACTGGCCGTCGCCGACCGGGGCTTCGAGCTGCGCGCGGTGTGCCGGGACGCCGACGGCGAGGTCATCGGCACCCGCGGCACCCCCAGCGGCCAGATCCAGTGGATGGGCACCGACCTCCCCGAGGGCGTCACCCACGACACCCTCCACACCGTGGAGCTGACCGGCACCTTCACCCCCCGGGACTCCGGGAAGCACACCTTCGGGATCAAGGGCACCGGCTCCTTCACCCTCACCGTCGCCGGCACCACGTACTACGACGACGTCCAGCGCCCGGCCGACGACAGCGACCCCTTCGAGGCGTTCTTCGGCGCGCCCGTGCCCCGCGCCGAGGTCGAACTGACCGCGGGCGAACCGGTCGAGGTCTCGCTCCACCATGTGATCGCGCTCCCCGAGGGGACCCCCTTCAAGGTCGTCGCCTTCGCGCTCGCCCACCAGGAGCCGCAGCGCGACCCGGACGAGCTGATCGCCGAGGCCGTCGAGGCCGCACGCGCCGCCGACACGGCCGTGGTGGTGGTCGCCACCACCGACCGTGTGGAGTCGGAGGGCTTCGACCGCAAGGACCTCGCGCTGCCCGGCCGCCAGGACGACCTGGTCCGCGCCGTCGCCGCCGCCAACCCGAACACCGTCGTGGTCGTCAACTCCGGCTCCCCCGTCGAACTGCCCTGGCGCGAGGAGGTCGCCGCCGTACTGCTGAGCTGGTTCCCGGGCCAGGAGGGCGGCGCGGCCCTCGCGGACGTCCTCACCGGCGTCCACGAGCCCGGCGGCCGGCTGCCCACCACCTGGGGCTCCCTGGCCGACGCCCCGGTCACCCGGGTGGTCCCCGAGAACGGCGAACTGCCGTACACCGAGGACGTCTTCATCGGCTACCGCGCCTGGGAGAAGGAGGGCCGCACCCCCTCGTACCCCTTCGGCCACGGCCTCGGCTACACCGAGTGGAGCTATGAGTCGGTGCGGGTCGAGGGCGACAGCGCGGTGCGGGTCCGGGTCAGGAACACCGGCGGGCGCCCGGGACGGGAGGTCGTGCAGGTCTACCTGGCCCCGGCCGAGGCCGGCCCCGAGCGTCCGGCCCGGTATCTGGCCGGCTTCGCGGGCGTCGAGGCCGGACCCGGCGAGAGCGCCGAGGCGGTCGTCACGCTGCCCCGCCGCGCCTTCGAGGTGTGGGACGAGGCGAGCGGCTCGTGGTCGTTTGTGAAGGGTTCGTACGAGATCCAGGTGAGCCGCTCGATCACGGACCGCCGCCTCACCGCGACGATTAACGTCTGATCAGGGACAAGTCTCCCCACGGACAGCCCCGGCCCGGGACCTGACACCCGGGCCGGGGCTCACAGATGCGGTCAGCGCACCCCGAAGCCGTACGCCGTCTCCGAGCGGAACACCCCGCCCGGGCGCAGCACCGTGCTCGGGAAGTCCGGGCGGTTCGGCGAGTCGGGGAAGTGCTGGGTCTCCAGGGCGACGCCGTCACCCGGGGTGAAGGGCTCGGGCAGATGGTCGGCGGTGTAGAGCTGGAGGCCCGGTTCGGTGGTCGTCACGGTCAGGACGCGGCCGGACGCCGGGTCGTGCAGCTCGGCGACCTCGCGCGGGCTCTGCGTCACCCCGCCGACGAGCAAGAAGTTGTGGTCGTAGCCGGAGCCGACCTTCCGGGCCTGCCGGAAGTCGAACCGTGTGCCGGTGACGTCCGCGAGCTCACCGGTCGGGATCAGGTCGGCGTCGACCGGGGTGTAGCGGGAGGCGTCGATGCGCAGTTCGTGGCCGGACGCGCTACCGGAGCCGGCCAGGTTCCAGTACGAGTGGTTCGTCAGGTTCACGATGGTCGGCGCGTCCGTCACCGCCTCGTACCCGATCCGCAGCGAGCCGTCCGCCTCCAGCGTGTACGTCGCCGAGACCTCCAGCCGGCCCGGGAAGCCCTCCTCGCCGTGCGGGCTGACCCGGGTGAGCCGCACCCCGTGCTCCACCGGCAGGGCGTCCCACACGCGTTTGTCGAAGCCCTGCTCGCCGCCGTGCAGGGAGTTGGGCGCGTTGTTCGGCTCCAGGGCGTAGGTCACCCCGTCCAGCGGGAAGCGGGCGCCCGCGATCCGGTTGGCGTACCGGCCGATCAGGGCGCCGAAGTACGGGCCGGGGCAGCCGAGATAGCCGTCGAGGTCGGCGAACCCCAGCACCACGTTCGCCCGGTGGCCGGTGCGGTCCGGGATCTCCACCGACTGCACGATCCCGCCGTACGACAGGATCCGCACCCGCACTCCGGCCCGCTCCAGGGTCCAGCGGTGGACAGGGGTGCCGTCGGGAAGTGTGCCGAAGTGTTCGCTCATGAGCAAAACCCTAAGTCACGTGCCTGCCAGGCGTCCTTTCGCGGTGACCGTGCGGTAGGCGATCTCCGCCAGTCGGGCCTGTCCGTTCACACTGGGGTGGAACCAGTCCCAGTGGCTCAGTTGGTCGGTGCCGAACCGGTAGTCGTACACCGCGTTCTGGTCGAAGCGGCAGCGGCGGTCCTTGGCGCACACCGCCTTCAGCACCTTGTTGTAGTCCTCCACGCGCTTTTGCACGGTGTCCCGGCGCAGGGTCGCCGCCGAGTCCAGCGCGTCCGCGTCACCCAGCATCGAGGGGCAGATGCCCAGCTTCCAGATCTGCTTGCCCAGCGCGTTGGTGCGGCCCTCGGACCACAGCCGCTTCAGGTTCGGCACGCTCGCCACGTACACCTGGGTCTTCGGCAGTCGCCTGCGCAGCGAGGTCAGCGCGTCCTGGAAGCCGGCCCGGAAGTCGGCCACCGGGGTCATCGCCGACGTCGAGCCGCGGCAGGCGTCGTTGGCGCCCACCATCACCGTCACCAACTGCGGCCGCTTCACCACCGCCTGCGCGATCTGCCCGGGCAGGTCCGCCATCCGGGCCCCGGTCACCGCGTAGTTCCAGCTCCGCTCGGCCGCCTTCGCCCTGCCCAGCAGCCGGACGGCGAGAGAGTCGACCTTGGTGTCCGTACCGGTCGCCCAGGACACCTCGGGGCAGTCCGACAACACCGTGCATGCGTCGAAACCACGGGTGATGGAGTCGCCGACGGCCGCGATGGAGCTGGGGCTGACGTCCCAGGTCGGCGTCGGGCTCGGGCGGTGCGTGGGTGCGGTCGTGTCGCCACCGACGGCGTCGCAGCCGGCGACGCCCAGAACGGCCGCCGCCGTGACGGCGGCGGCGGCCCGTGAACGGTGGCTCGGCTTCCGCATCCGCTGCTGTTCCCCTCGGTCGACGTACAGGGAGCTCCCCCTCATGACAACGCGCGGGAGTTCCCGAACCCCGCAGCCTGCAACGGATCGCACCCGTACAAGCGTCCTGCCGGGTGAATGGCGGGCGTTTCGGCGCATCGGGACCGACGGTACGTCACACTCCTTGCGCCGCCGCACGGTAGCCTCGCCATCAAACGTGGCCCCGGCCACAACCGTCCGCCAGTTCGCAAGATGTCCCGCTCTGCCCGGAGGTCCCGGTGACGACACGTGGAGTTCTGTACGTGCACTCCGCGCCGCGCGCGCTGTGCCCGCACGTCGAGTGGGCCGTGGCCGGGGTGCTCGGCACACGCGTCAACCTCGACTGGATCCGGCAGCCGGCCGCGCCGGGCACCTGGCGCTCGGAGTTCTCCTGGAAGGGCGAGGTCGGCACCGCCTCCAAGCTGGCGTCTGCGCTGCGCGGCTGGCACCTGCTGCGCTTCGAGGTCACGGCCGAGCCCTGCCCCACCGCCGAGGGCGAGCGTTACAGCTGCACCCCGGAGCTGGGCATCTTCCACGCCGTCACCGGCATCCACGGCGACATCCTGATCCCGGAGGACCGGCTGCGCGCCGCCCTGACCCGCTCTCAGCGCGACGAGACCGACCTGGAGGCCGAGATCGCCAAGCTGCTCGGCAAGCCGTGGGACGACGAGCTGGAGCCGTTCCGGTACGCGGGCGAGGGCGCGCCCGTGCGGTGGCTCCACCAGGTGGTCTGAGGACCCCTGAGTCCCCGTACCGAAGCCGAAGGGCCCTCACCAGGCGGTGAGGGCCCTTCGGTTGTGCGGGGGCCGGCGTACGCGCGGTTCTCAGACCGTCCGGAACGCCAGGACCACGTTGTGCCCGCCGAAACCGAACGAGTCGTTCAGCGCGGCGATACGGCCCTCCACGGGCAGCTTGCGGGCCTCGCCGCGGACGACGTCGGCGTTGGCCTCCGCCTCCGGGTCGAGGTTCTCGACGTTGATGGTCGGCGGGGCGAGCCGGTGGTACAGCGCGAGGACGGTCGCGACCGTCTCCACACCGCCGGCGCCGCCCAACAGGTGCCCGGTCATCGACTTGGTCGCGGAGACCGCCATGTGGTCCGCGTCGTCGCCGAACACCTTGCGCAGGGCCTTGAGCTCGGCGATGTCACCGGCCGGCGTCGAGGTGGCGTGCGCGTTGACGTGCACGATCTCCGCCGGGTCCAGGTCGGTGCGCTCCAGCAGGTTCTGCAGGGCGTGCGAGATGCCCCGCCCCTCCGGCTCCGGCTGCACGATGTCGTGGCTGTCGGCGGAGATGCCCTGTCCGACCGCCTCGGCGTACACCCGGGCACCGCGCGCGGCGGCGTGCTCGGCGGACTCCAGGACGATCACGCCGGCGCCCTCGCCGAGGACGAAACCGTCCCGCGCGACGTCGTAGGGGCGCGAGGCGCCCTCGGGGTTCTCGTTGTTCTTGGACATCGCCATCATGTTGCCGAACGCGGCGATGGGCAGCGGGTGGATGGCCGCCTCGGTGCCACCGGCGACGACGACGTCGGCGCGGCCCGTGCGGATCATCTCGATGGCGTAGCCGATGGCCTCGGCGCCGGAGGCGCACGCGGAGACCGGCGTGTGCACGCCCGCCCGGGCGCCCACCAGCAGACCCACGTTGGCCGAGGGGCCGTTGGGCATCAGCATGGGCACGGTGTGCGGGGAGACACGGCGGACGCCCTTCTCCTTCAGCACGTCGTACTGGTCGAGGAGGGTCGTCACCCCGCCGATGCCGGAGGCGATGACGGCGCCGAGGCGGTCCGGGTCGACCTTCCCCGCCGCGGAACCGGCTGATGATCCAGTCTCACCGGCCTTGCCCTCGAAACCGGCGTCCGCCCAGGCTTCCTTGGCCGCGACCAGCGCGAATTGCGCGGAGCGGTCCAGGCGTCGGGCCTGCGGGCGCGGGATGACCTCGGTCGGTTCCACCGCGACGGGCGCGGCGATGCGGACCGCCTGGTCGGCGGCCCACTCCTGCTCCAGGGGCTTCACACCGGACTTGCCGGCGATCAGGCCCTCCCAGGTAGAGGCTGCGTCGCCACCCAGCGGTGTGGTTGCGCCGATACCGGTGACGACCACGGTGCGATTGGTCGAGCTCACGGGAATTCTTTCTCCAATTACGAGGATTAAGCGGCGCCACCGCCGGGTGGCGGGGCCGGTTCAGCGCCCGGCCCGAGCAGGGCTCAGGCCTGGTGCTTGAGGATGTAGTCGGTCGCGTCGCCGACGGTCTTGAGGTTCTTGACGTCCTCGTCCGGGATCTTGACGTCGAAGCGCTCTTCGGCGGCGACGACGACCTCGACCATGGACAGCGAGTCGACGTCCAGGTCGTCGGTGAAGGACTTGTCCAGCTGGACGTCCTCAACCGGGATGCCGGCGATCTCGTTCACGATGTCGGCGAGACCGGCGACGATCTCTTCCTGAGTGGCGGCCATGTCAGGCGCTCCTTCTATGTGATCCAGAGGGTTTGGCAGTGCTCTGCGTGCCCGGACCGTTCGTGATCCGGCACGCAGTGCCTAGGGGAGGGTAACGACAGTCGCGGCGTAGACGAGACCCGCCCCGAAGCCGATGACGAGCGCGGTGTCGCCGCTCTTCGCCTCACCGGTCGCCAGAAGCCGCTCCATCGCGAGCGGAATCGAGGCGGCCGAGGTGTTGCCGGTGGTGCGTACGTCACGCGCGACCGTGACGTGCTCCGGCAGTTTCAGCGTCTTCACCATCGAGTCGATGATCCGCTCGTTGGCCTGGTGGGGAATGAAGACGTCCAGGTCGTTCGCGGTGATTCCGGCCGCGTCCAGCGCCTGCTGGGCGACCTTCGCCATCTCGAACACGGCCCAGCGGAACACCGCCTGGCCCTCCTGCGTGATCGCAGGGAACTTGCCCGTGCTGTCGTACTCGGTCCACGGCACGGTCTGCTTGATGGTCTCCGACTTGTCGCCCTCGGAGCCCCAGACGGTCGGGCCGATCGCGGGCTCGGTGGCCGGGCCCACCACGACCGCGCCCGCGCCGTCGCCGAACAGGAAGGCCGTGGCCCGGTCCTCCAGGTCGGTGAGGTCGGACAGCCGCTCCACGCCGATGACGAGGACGTACTCCGCGCTGCCCTCGACGATCATGCCCTTGGCGAGGGTCAGGCCGTAACCGAAGCCCGCGCAGCCCGCCGAGATGTCGAAGGCGGCGGCCTTGTCGGTGCCGAGCTTGTCTGCGATCTCGGTCGCCACGGCCGGCGTCTGCTTGAAGTGCGAGACCGTCGAGACGATCACGCCGCCGATCTGCTCGGCGGAGATGCCGGCGTCGGCGATCGCCTTCCCCGACGCCTCGATCGACATGGCGGCGACGGTCTCCTCGTCGTTCGCCCAGTGCCGGGTCTGGATGCCGGAGCGCGAACGGATCCACTCGTCGGAGGAGTCGATCGTCTCGAGGATCACCTCGTTCGGCACCACACGGGTGGGACGGTAGCCGCCCACGCCGAGGATGCGCGCGTACGGGGCGCCCTTGCTGGGCTTGATCTTCGACATGTTCGTACGGCTCCTTAGGGCGTCAGGCTGAAGCGTGCTCGGCGATGAGCGCGCGGGCCGCGTCGAGGTCGTCGGGGGTCTTGAGCGCGAGGGTCTTCACACCCGGCAGCGCGCGCTTGGCGAGGCCGACCAGCGTGCCGCCCGGGCAGACCTCGATCAGGGCGCTGGCGCCGAGCTCCTGGAAGGTCTCCATGCACAGGTCCCAGCGGACCGGGTTGGCGACCTGGCCGACCAGCCGCTCGAGCACCTCGGCACCGGTGGCGACGGCCTGGCCGTCCCTGTTGGAGACATAGGTGACCTTCGGGTCGGCCGGGGTGAGGTCGGCGGCGGCCTTCGCCAGCGCGTCGACCGCCGGGGCCATGTGGTGCGTGTGGAACGCGCCGGCGACCTTCAGCGGGACGACCTTGCGGACACCCTCGGGCTTGTCCTCGTTCAGCGCGGCGAGCTGCTCCAGCGTGCCCGCGGCGACGATCTGGCCGGCGCCGTTGACGTTCGCCGGGGTCAGGCCCAGCTTCTCCAGGTGCGGGACGGTCACCTCGGGGTCGCCGCCGAGCAGCGCCGACATCCCGGTCTCGGTGATCGCGGCGGCGTCGGCCATGGCCAGACCCCGCTTGCGCACGAGGGTCAGCGCGGCGGTGTCGTCGAGGACGCCGGCGAAGGAGGCGGCGGTGATCTCACCGACGGAGTGACCGGCGACGGCGTTCGGAAGAATGTCACCGAGTGCCGCGGCGGACAGGATTCCGGCGGCGACGAGGAGCGGCTGGGCCACAGCCGTGTCCCGGATCGCGTCCGCGTCGGCCTGTGTGCCGTAGTGGGCGAGGTCCAGCCCGATGGCGTCCGACCAGGCGGCGACACGGTCGGCGGCACCGGGGAGTTCGAGCCAGGGAGTCAGGAAGCCGGGCGTCTGGGCGCCCTGGCCGGGAGCGACGAGTACGAGCACTCTCACACTCTCTCTTGAGGGCGGCCCGGGCCGCCCGTGGGGACAAGGACGAAGAACACGAGGGGGTTTTGTGGATCCCCGACAAAAGACTAGGCGGGGAGATCCCCATCGGCCAGACGCCCCAGGATCAGCGCGATGCGCAGGGTGAAAGCGGAGCGTACATCAGAGGGTGACCAGCCGGTGACGTCAGTCACACGTCGAAGCCGGTAGCGCACGGTGTTCGGGTGAACGAAGAGCATCCGGGCCGCGCCCTCGAGACTGGACGCCTGTTCGAGATAGACGGAGAGCGTCTCCAGGAGCGCCGAGCCGGCCTCCTCCAGCGGTCTGTAGATCTCCTCCACCAACTGCTCGCGGGCGCTCGGGTCCCCGGCGATCGCGCGTTCCGGAAGCAGATCGTCCGCCAGTACCGGGCGCGGCGCGTCCTGCCAGGCGGAACACGCCTTGAGACCCGCGGCGGCGGCCTGCGCGGACCGGGTGGCGGCCAGCAGGTCCGGTACGACGGGTCCCGCGACCACGGGTCCGGCCGCATAAGGGCCGATCAGCGACTTGGCGACGCCGAGCGGGTTGTCGCTGCCGCCCGCGATGACGACGAGCCGGTCGCCGAGCACCCCGGTGAGCACCTGGAGCTTGGCGTGCCGGGCGGCGCGCCGGATGGCCTCCACGGTCAGCTCGGAGTCCCCGTCGGGGGCGGTCCCCAGGACGACGCAGACATGTTCGGGGGCGTTCCACCCGAGGGCGGCGGCCCTGCTCACGGCCCCCTCGTCGGCCTCCCCGCTGAGCACCGCGTTGACGACGAGCGACTCCAGCCGGGCGTCCCAGGCACCGCGTGCCTCGGCGGCCTGGGCGTAGACCTGGGCGGTGGCGAAGGCGATCTCACGGGCGTAGACGAGCAGGGCCTCGCGCAGCACGCTCTCGTCGCCGGGCGCCGCCACCTCGTCGATGGCGGACTCCATGACCTCGATGGTCGTGCGCACCATCTCCACGGTCTGCCGCAGGGTGATGGCCCGGGTCAGCTCGCGCGGCGCCGTCCCGAACACGTCGGTGGAGATGGCCTGCGGGGCGTCGGGGTACCGGAACCACTCGGTGAAGGCGGCGATACCGGCCTGGGCGACCAGCCCGATCCAGGAACGGTTCTCCGGGGGCATCGCCCGGTACCACGGCAGCGTCTCGTCCATCCGCGCGATGGCCTGCGCGGCGAGGCTCCCGGAGGACTTCTCCAGCCGCTTCAGGGTCGCCGCGTGCGGATGGACGTCGGACCGGGTGGCTTCGGGCTTGCTGGCTTCGGGTTCGGGCACGGGACAAGACTGCCTTATCCGGACGGGAGTGTGCCGAGCAGGGTTGCGGGTGAGCCCCGCACGGCTCCCGTCGCGCCGCTACCTTGGGGTACGTGATGGACGTACGGCGCGCTGCGGAGCGCTATCCCGGGGGCGACGCGGCGGCCGGTATCGAGTCCTGGCACGCCTTCTCCTTCGGCCCGCACTACGACCCCGGCAACCTCCGCTTCGGCGCGGTCATCGCCTGCAACGAGGAGCGGCTGGCCCCCGGCGCCGGGTTCGACGAACACCCGCACAGCCACACGGAGATCGTCACGTGGGTGGTCGAGGGCGAGCTGACCCACCGCGACTCCCAGGGCCACGAGACGACCGTCCGCCCCGGGGACGTGCAGCGGCTGAGCGCCGCGGCGGGGGTACGGCACGTGGAGCGCAACGACGGCCCCACCCCGCTGACCTTCGTCCAGATGTGGCTGGCCCCCCTGAAGCCCGGCGGCGACCCGTCGTACGAGATCGTCCACGGCATCGCCGACTCCACGCCCTACGCGGTCCCGGAGGCGGGCGCGATGCTCCACGTACGGCGCCTGGCCCCGGGGGAGCGGACGGCGGTACCGGACGGCGCGTTCGTGTACGTCCATGTGGTGCGCGGCGAAGTGGCCCTGGACGGCACCGAGCTGGGGCAGGGAGACGCGGCCCGCCTGACGGACGCCAAGGACCTGGAGGCGGTCGGGCTGACGGAGGCGGAGCTGCTGATGTGGGAGATGGCGACCGCATCCTGAACGGGGCGCGCGCAAGGTCAGCGTGCTTCCGCGCGCACCGCGTCCGTGAAGGGCGGCCAGGCCTCGACGGCCCACGGGCCGAACGCGCGATCCGTCAGAGCGGCGCACGCGATCCCCGCGTCCGGGTCGATCCACAGGAACGTGCCGGACTGGCCGAAGTGGCCGAAAGTGCGCGGGGAGGACGAGGAGCCCGTCCAGTGCGGGGACTTGGAGTCGCGGATCTCGAAGCCGAGTCCCCAGTCGTTGGGGTTCTGGTGGCCGTAGCCCGGCAGGACGCCCTTGGTGCCCGGGTACTGGACGGTCATCGCCTCCGCGACCGTGCGGGGGTCGAGCAGGCGCGGGGCCTGGATCTCGGCGGCGAAGCGCAGGAGGTCGGCCACCGTCGAGACGCCGTCCTTCGCCGGGGAGCCCTCCAGCGAGGTGGACGTCATGCCCAGCGGCTCCAGCACCGCCTGCCGCAGGTACTCGGCGAACGGGATGTCCGTGGCCTTGGCGATGTGGTCGCCCAGCTGCTCGAAACCGGCGTTGGAGTACAGCCGCCGCTCTCCGGGCGGGGCCGTCACCCGGTGCTCGTCGAAGGCGAGGCCCGAGGTGTGCGCGAGCAGATGACGGACGGTCGAGCCGGTCGGCCCGGCCGGCTCGTCGAACTCGATCGCGCCCTCCTCGTACGCGACGAGCGCGGCGTACGCCGTGAGCGGCTTGGTCACCGAGGCCAGCGGGAAACGCCGGTCGACGGGGCCGTGGGTGCCCAGCACCGTCCCGTCGGCCCGCACCACGCCCGCCGCGGCGACGGGAACCGGCCAGTTTTCGATCAGCGCGAGGCTCTGCAAGGACATGCCGACGAGCCTAAGCCGCTTCCCCTTCCTACTTCTCGTGGGGTCAGGCTGGGGGGCTGTTTCTTACCGATTCCGCTTGCTTGGAGTGCACTCCAAGGCCATAGCGTTGAGGCCATGACGGTGATGGAGACCACCCCTACCAGGACCGACAGTTGCGCCGCCCCGCCCCATCCGCACCGGCGCCCGCAAGGCCAGGACAGCTACACCATCAGCGAGGTCGTCGCCTTCACCGGGCTGACCGCGCACACCCTGCGCTGGTACGAGCGCATCGGCCTGATGCCGCACGTCGACCGTTCCCACACCGGCCAGCGCCGGTACAGCAACCGCGACCTCGACTGGCTCGACCTCGTGGGCAAGCTCCGGCTCACCGGAATGCCGGTCGCCGACATGGTCCGCTACGCGGAACTGGTGCGCGAGGGCGACCACACCTACGGCGAGCGGTTCGAGCTGCTGGAGGCGACCCGGCGCGACGTACTGGCCCGGATCGCGGAGCTGCAGGACACGCTCGCGGTGCTGGACCGGAAGATCAGCTTCTACGCGGACGCGGAGCGCGCCCGTGCCTACGAGGGGGAGAAGGTTCGATGACCGACCGCAGGATCCCGACCGCACCTCTGGGCGGGAGCGGCATCGAGGTCGGCGTCCAGGGCCTGGGCTGCATGGGCATGAGCTTCGCCTACGGCCCCTCCGACGCGAAGGAGTCGCGCGCCACCCTGGAGCGGGCCCTGGAGCTGGGCGTCACGCTCTTCGACACGGCGGACGCCTACGGCCAGGGCGAGAACGAGAGGTTCCTCTCGCCGTTCTTCAAGGCCAACCGCGACCAGGTCGTCATCGCGACCAAGTTCGCCCTGTCGATCCCGCCGGACGACCCCACCCGGCGGATCATCCGCAACGACCCGCCGTACATCCGCCAGGCCGTCGAGGCGAGCCTGAAGCGTCTGGACGTCGACGTCATCGACCTCTACTACATGCACCGGCGCGATGTGAACGTGCCGATCGAGGAGAGTGTCGGCACCATGGCGGAGCTGGTGCGCGAGGGCAAGGTGAGGCACCTCGGGCTCAGCGAGGTCACCGCCCAGGAACTGCGCACCGCCCACGCCGTGCACCCGATCGCCGCCGTGCAGTCGGAGTGGTCCCTGTTCAGCCGGGACATCGAGGCACAGGTGGTGCCCGCCGCCCGCGACCTGGGCGTGGCCCTGGTGCCGTACTCCCCGCTCGGCCGCGGCTTCCTCACCGGGGCCTTAACCAACCCCGACACGCAGTTGACCGCCGACGACTTCCGCCGCCAGCAGCCCCGCTTCACCGGTGAGAACGCGGCCGCCAACGCCGCTCTGCTGGAGCCGATCCGCACGGTGGCCGAGGCCCACGGCGTGTCGCTCGGGCAGGTGGCGCTCGCCTGGGTGCAGCAGCAGGCGGCGGTGCACGGCCTCCCGGTGATCCCCATCCCGGGCACCCGCAAGCCGGGCCGCGTGGAGGAGAACGCGCGAGCGGCGACCATCGCGCTGACCGAGGACGAGCTGTCCCTGCTGGAGCCGATAGCGGCGAAGGTGGCGGGCGACCGGTACGCGGACATGACGTTCACCTCCGCCGGCCGGGAGTAGTTCAGAGCTCCGCCAGCAGTTCGGCCTTCTTCGTGGAGAACTCCGCGTCCGTCACCAGGCCCGCCTGATGCAGCTCGCCCAGGTGACGGATGCGCTCCGCGATGTCGGCGGGGTCCCGGCGGGCCGGCACCGACGGCGGCGATCCGCAGCTGCGGATCGCCGCCAGGACGGCCGCCGCGAACGGCAGCGACTCGTGCACCGGCCCGTATCCCAGGCCGAACACCACGGCCGCCGGATCCTGGTCGGGCTGCGCGGGCGCCTCGGCCCCGTCCCGCCGCAGCAGCCGCAGATGACCTTCGAAGACCTCGGGGGAGCGCCACTCGACCCCGCTCAGCGCGGTGACCGGAAAGCTCTGGTCGCCCGCCTTCCACTTCGCCGACGACGCGCCCGTCCAGAACCACCGGAAGTTCACGGTCCTGCCGTCGAAGGACGCCTTCGCGTCGTACGCCTTGAACTGCCGCGGCGCCTCGGGAGCGGCCACCAGGAAGCCGTCGGCGGGCTCGTCACCGGCGCTCAGCGCGGACTTCAGCTCGTCGGCGTAGTACTCGGCGAGGGTCTCTCGCTCGCCGGGCAGCACCAGCCGGTACGGGTCGCACCCTTCCTTCAGCTGCCCGGCCGCCGCCTCCAGCAGCGGGTCGGCTCCGGCCCGCAGCTCGGCCCGCAGCACCACCGTGCCCCGTCTGCCCGGGGACAGCGTCACATCCGACACCGCCTCCAGGGGGATCCGCCGTTCCCCCAGCGCCTGGAAGAGCTTCGGTGTTCGCAGGCCCCGCTCGTAACGGATGAGCACGGAGTCGGACTCGAACTCCCAGGCGGCATGAAATCCGGCCAGTACGTCACCCATGCGGCTCATCGTATGCACGAACCGTTCCTTCGTCGCCACCCCGCGCGGACCGCAGTTTCTGCGGTGCTACGCGCGTTGGGCCGCCGCCGCGCCGGACAAACCCGCGCGGCACGCGCCGTCATCGTGCGCACACCGCACCGAGCGGTACGCGCCAACGCCGATCTCCGCGAAGTTGAGCAGGCTGTCCGTGCCGGGAGCGAAATAGCCCGCGTGCCCCTTGGCGCGCTGCGCCGACAGCACCCGCGAACCGAACGCGGACGACACCGGGTCCGCCCCGTGCCCCAGGCCGCCGAGCTCCAGGTACGGCACGTCCTGGATCCAGTCCGAGGCGTCCCGCATCGCCCACACCCGGGCGGAGGTGTGCAGGTGCGCGGCCTTCTCCACCCGCATCCCGGGGCTTCCGGCAACCGCTATGTCGGCCACCCGGCGCGGCAGCAAGTGCGCTGCGACCCCGCACACCACCGAGCCGTAGCTGTGGCAGAACAGCGACACCGGCGCGCGGCCGGGCAGGGCCCTCAGCAGGGCGTTCAGCCGAAGCGCGCCCTGTGCCGCGCGCACGCCCGTCGCCGACTCGATGCCGAGCCCGGCCGGCGCCGTGTAGTCGGCCCAGGCGATCACGGCCGTACGCGTGCCGGGGCTCGCCGCCTGCTCGGCCGCGTACAGCGACTTGGCCATGCCGACCGGCGCCGAGTACGGGCGGTAGGTCTTCTGGAAGGTGAGCAGGTCGGTGTCGACGCCGGGGACGACGACCGACACGCGCTGGGCGTGCTGCAGGTCGCCCATCACCTCGGCGACGCGGCCGGAGGCCTCCGGGTCGAAGGCGAGGATCTGCCGGCCGCGGCTCATCAGCTGCTCGTAGCGGTGCATACGGCGGCCCGCCTCCTGCTGCCCGGCGGGCGTCAGGCGCGGGTCGTGCATGCGCTTCAGCTCCACCTTGCGCTGCCGGCCGAGCGCGAGGTGGTTGGCCTCGTAGCGCAGGGCGACGGGCGCGCCGTTCATGTTGCCGACCGCGAGCGGATAGCGGCGGGCGAGGACGGTGCGCTCCTGGGCGGTGAGCGAGGCGAAGAACCGGGACAGCCGCGCGGGGGACGCGTCGGGGTCCGGCAGCCGGTCGCCGTGCAGGCGTCCGTGCTCCCATGAGGAGAGCGAGGCCTGCAGGGGGCTTGTCACGCCGTGGCTGCGCAGAGCGGTCCATCCGGTGGTCGCCAGCATCACGAACACCACGGACAGGGCCAGCAGTGCGCGCCAGACGTTCAGTTGCGGGGAGGTGTCGAAGGAAGTCACTGGGAGGACACACTAGGAGAACGAGAGGGTCTCGCGTGAGCCGAGTGACGGGTATCACGTTTCGATAAACGCACGACCACCTGATCGTGTCTCAGTGTGCCCGCCAGTTCGCGGTGAGTGCCTCGCCCACCTGTTCGAGGTACGACACCGTCAACGCGCGCATCTCCTCCAGGCCGAAGTCCCCGCGCGCCACCCACTGCCGCTCCGTCACCCGCATCACTCCGCCGAACACCGCCACCGCCAGCCGTGGCCGCGGATCGGTGTCCACGTCCACGCCCTCCCGCTCGGCGAGCACCCGCGCGAGAGTCTCCTCGATCTCCTCGTTGCGGCGCAGATGCGCGGCCAGCAGCACCGGCGTCGACTCGACGACCCGGTACAGACGCAGGTACAGCTCCACCGGTACGACGGCCTCGATCACCTCGTGCAGGGTTCCCCAGCCCTCCAGCACCGACTGCCGCAGCGCCTCCATCGGCGCCTCGCCGGCCGGCCGCTCGCGGACCGCCTCGACGAACCGCGTCACCGCCAGCTCCTGGAGGGCGAGCGCGGCCTCCTCCTTGCCGGCGAAGTAGCGGAAGAAGGTGCGCTGCGAGACGTCGACGGCCTCGGCGATGTCGTCGACGGTGGTGCCCTCGTAGCCGCGGGTCGTGAACAGTTCGACGGCGGCCCTCAGCAGGGCGTCCCGGGTGCGCTGCTTCTTGCGTTCGCGCAGTGTTTCCATGAGTGTCAGTTACCGACTTCTGATTTGATTCGTCAACTGTCAGTGGCTGCCATTAGCCTCGAAGGCATGACTAGTCAGACCATCGACACGACGGGGTCGGGGGGCGACGCGCCGGAGGCCCCGTCGGACGGGTCGCCGTCCTCGTCCGGACTCCGCGGCCATCCCTGGTTCACTCTCATCACGGTCGCGGTCGGCGTCATGATGGTGGCCCTGGACGGCACCATCGTGGCCATCGCCAACCCGGCCATCCAGAAGGACCTCGGCGCGAGCTTCGCCGACGTCCAGTGGATCACCAACGGTTACTTCCTCGCCCTCGCGGTCTCCCTGATCACCGCGGGCAAGCTCGGTGACCGCTTCGGGCACCGCCAGACCTTCCTGATCGGCGTCACCGGCTTCGCCGCCGCCTCGGGCGCCATCGGCCTGTCGAACAGCATCGCCGCGGTCGTCAGCTTCCGTGTGCTGCAGGGCCTGTTCGGCGCGCTGCTGATGCCGGCCGCGCTCGGCCTGCTGCGGGCCACCTTCCCGGCCGAGAAGCTCAACATGGCCATCGGCATCTGGGGCATGGTCATCGGCGCCTCCACCGCCGGCGGCCCGATCCTCGGCGGAGTCCTCGTCGAGCACGTCAACTGGCAGTCGGTGTTCTTCATCAACGTGCCGGTCGGCGCGATCGCCCTGCTCCTGGGCCTGCTGATCCTGCTGGACCACCGTGCGGAGAACGCGCCGCGCTCCTTCGACATCCTTGGCATCGCGCTGCTCTCCGGCGCCATGTTCTGCCTGGTCTGGGCCCTGATCAAGGCGCCGACCTGGGGCTGGGGCGACGGCAAGACATGGACGTTCATAGCCGCCTCCCTCCTCGGCTTCGCCCTCTTCTCGTTCTGGGAGACGAAGGTCAAGGAGCCGCTGATCCCGCTCGGCCTGTTCCGCTCGGTCCCGCTCTCCGCGGGCGTCGTCCTGATGGTCCTGATGGCCATCGCGTTCATGGGCGGCCTGTTCTTCGTGACGTTCTACCTGCAGAACGTGCACGGCATGAAGCCGATCGACGCCGGTCTGCATCTGCTCCCGCTCACCGGGATGATGATCGTCGGCTCGCCGCTGGCGGGCGCGCTGATCACCAAGCTGGGCCCGCGGATCCCGCTGGCCGGCGGCATGGCGGCCACGGCGATCGCCATGTACGGTATGTCGACGCTGCAGACGGACACCGGAAGCGCCGTGATGTCCCTCTGGTTCGCCCTGCTCGGCCTCGGTCTCGCGCCGGTCATGGTCGGCGCGACGGAGGTCATCGTCGGCAACGCGCCCATGGAGCTGTCGGGTGTCGCCGGTGGTCTGCAGCAGGCCGCGATGCAGATCGGCGGCAGCCTCGGTACGGCGGTGCTGGGCGCCGTGATGGCCTCCAAGGTCGACGGCGACCTCGCGGGCAACTGGAAGGACGCCGGTCTCCCGCCGCTCACCCCGTCGCAGCTGGACCAGGCCTCCGAAGCGGTCCAGGTCGGTGTGGCGCCGGTGGCCAAGGGCACGCCGGAGGCGGTCGTCGCGAAGATCACGGACGTCGCGCACGACACCTTCATCTCCGGGATGAGCCTGGCGTCCCTCGTGGCCTGCGGTGTCGCGGTGGTCGCGGTCTTCGTGGCCCTGCTCACCAAGCGGGGTGCCAACGCGGAGGCGGGCGCCGGAGTGGGCCACATCTGACGGGAGTTCAAGGAACTTCCCCTATCAGGGTGAAGGGGCTAAAGATCCCTCGGTTCGGGTGTGCGCCGCAGGTCACAGTGGTTCATGCCCTCCGGAGAGGGGCGGACCGGTGCTGCGGCGCGCTGCCGGAGGGGGACAGCGCGCCGGCAGCCCGATGATTAATCGCCGATCCGGGGGTACCCGCATGTTTGAACCCCGAACAGACCCCGGGGTTCAGGGAGTTGATGATGGCGGGCTTCGGACACGGAACGCGCAGGTACCCCCGGTCACGTAGCCGGACGTGGTCACGGACCGGGCCGGATCGCGCGACGCTCGGAATCATCGGAGTCATCTGCGCGGTCGCAGGGTTCTTCGTGCTGGGGATCGTCCTCGGCCCCGTGGCGATCGTCTGTGGTTGGCTCGCCATGGGCCGCAGTTGGGCGGGCAGCCGCTCGCTCCCGGCCCTGGTCGCCTTCGTACTGGGCGCCATTGACACGCTCCTGGCCATCGTGTGGTTGGCAGGGGCGGCCACCCCGGGCAACGGCTTGTTCTGACCCGGGGCAAGGTGAGGGAAGGGCCCCCGGTGGATGGACCGGGGGCCCGCTTCATGGGCGCGGGTGAGGTGGCCGGTCGTGGTCACGAACTCGTCGTCGGGGCCTGAACGATCGGCATCTGCGCGTCCCGGGCTTCTTCGTGCCGGGGATCGGCGTCAGCCTCGTGGCGGAGGGCTGCCGTTGGCTCGCCATGACCGCGGCCGGGCGGGCAGTCGCTCGATCCCAGCCCTGCGAGGACGGGGAATCTTCCCCACACGCAGGGTCGGGCCGGAGCCCCCGAGCCGGGAGACGCTGCTGTAGCCAAGGGCCCCTGGCCGACGGACCGGGGGCCCGCTTCATGCGCGGGGGCGAGGTGGCCGGTCGTGGTCACGAACTTGTCGTCGGGGCCCGAAGGACCAGCGTTTTCGCGGTCGTGGGCGTCTTCGCGCCGGGGATCAGCCTCAGCCCCGTGGTCTCGCTCGATCCCAGCCCTGCGAGGACGGGGGACGGCCCCAAGCGCCGGGTCGGGCTGGGGTCCTCAAGCTGCGGGGACGCTCCTGTCACGGTCTGCCCGAGAGTTCGCGGAGGGCGGCGACCTCGGCTCTGAGGGCTCGGACTTCTTCGGTCAGGGACTCGATGGCCTGGGTCTGGCGTTGTTCCTCCGCGTCGTCCTTCTCGAAGCGGGCCAGGAACCAGGCGGCGATGTTCGCGGTCACCACACCCAGCAGCGCGATGCCGGACAGCATCAGGCCGACGGCGATCATGCGGCCCAGGCCGGTGGTCGGGGCGTGGTCGCCGTACCCCACGGTCGTCATCGTCGTGAACGACCACCACAGCGCGTCACCCAGCGTCCGGATGTTCCCGTCCGGTGAGTCCCGCTCGACCGACAGCACGGCCAGCGAGCCGAACATCAGCAGCCCGACGACCGCCCCGCCGACGTACGTCGTCAGCCTGATCTGGTTGGCCATCCGCGCCCGCCGCCCCACCAGCATCAGCGTCGCGACCATCCGCAGCAGCCGCAGCGGCTGGAGGATCGGCAGCACGACCGCGCACAGGTCTATCCAGTGCCGGCGCACGAACTCCTTGCGGCGCCGGGCGAGGGCCAGCCGCGTCACATAGTCCGCGGCGAAGGCCCCCCACACCACCCACTCGACCACCGTGCACAACTCCGTGAGCGCATGCCCCGCCGAGTGGTCCACGATCGGCACGGCATACGCGACGGCGAACACCACGGCCAGCCCCAGCAGCGGCCGTTGGGTGAGGTGCTCCCAGCGCGCCTGCGCCGTTTCTTGCTCCATGCCCGCATCGTAAGGAAACAGTGAAGGGCGGCGGGACCACAGTCCCGCCGCCCTTCGGCTCACCGGCCCGCGGTCACGGCACTACGCGTCTCCGCCCGCCGCCCCCGGATCCGCGGCCGACGCGTCCAGCAGCTGGTACCGGTCGATCGCCTGCTTCAGCACCGACCGGTCCACCTTCCCCTCCCGCGCCAGCTCCGTCAGCACCGCCACCACGATCGACTGCGCGTCGATGTGGAAGAACCGGCGCGCCGCACCCCGCGTGTCCGCGAAGCCGAACCCGTCGGCCCCCAGCGACTGGTACGTCCCCGGCACCCACCGCGCGATCTGGTCCGGCACCGACCGCATCCAGTCCGACACCGCCACGAACGGCCCCTGCGCCCCCGACAGCTTCTGCGTGACGTACGGCGTCCGCTGCTCCTCCTCGGGATGCAGCAGGTTGTGCTCCTCCACCGCCACGGCCTCGCGCCGCAGCTCGTTCCAGGAGGTGGCCGACCAGACGTCCGCCTTGACGTTCCACTCCTCGGCGAGGATCCGCTGCGCCTCCACCGCCCACGGGACGGCCACCCCGGACGCGATGACCTGCGCCGGGATCGACCCGGAGGTGCCCTCGGAGAGCCGGTGGATGCCCTTGAGGATGCCCTCGACGTCCACGTCCGCCGGCTCGGCCGGGTGCTGGATGGGCTCGTTGTAGACGGTGAGGTAGTAGAAGACGTCCTCGCCGTGCGGATGCTCCTCCGACCCGCCGTACATCCGCCGCAGACCGTCCTGCACGATGTGCGCGATCTCGTACGAGTACGCCGGGTCGTAGGCCACGCACGCGGGGTTCGTGGAGGCGAGCAGCTGGGAGTGGCCGTCCGCGTGCTGCAGACCCTCACCGGTCAGGGTCGTACGCCCCGCGGTCGCGCCCAGGACGAATCCACGCGCCAACTGGTCGGCCATCTGCCAGAACTGGTCACCGGTGCGCTGGAAACCGAACATCGAGTAGAAGACGTAGACCGGGATCAGCGGCTCGCCGTGCGTCGCGTAGGCCGAGCCCGCCGCGATGAGGGAGGCGGTGCAGCCGGCCTCGGAGATGCCGTCGTGCAGCATCTGGCCCGTCGGCGACTCCTTGTACGCGAGCAGCAGATCACGGTCCACCGCCTCGTACTGCTGGCCGAGCGGGTTGTAGATCTTCGCGCTCGGGAAGAAGGAGTCCATGCCGAACGTGCGGTACTCGTCCGGCGCGATCAGCACGAAGCGACGCCCGAGCTCCTTGTCCCGGATGAGGTCCTTGAGGAGACGGACAAAGGCCATGGTCGTCGCGATCGACTGCTGGCCCGAGCCCTTCTTCACGGTCGCGTACGCCTTGTCGTCCGGCAGCGCGAGCGGCTTGGAGCGCACGACGCGCGTCGGGACGTACCCGCCGAGCTGCTTGCGCTGGTCGTGCATGTACTGGATCTCTTCCGAGTTCCGGCCCGGGTGGTAGTACGGCGGCGCGCCGGACTCCAGCTCCTTGTCGGAGATCGGCAGGTGCAGCCGGTCGCGGAAGCGCTTGAGGTCGTCGACCGTCAGCTTCTTCATCTGGTGCGTGGCGTTGCGGCCCTCGAAGTTGGGGCCCAGCGTCCAGCCCTTGATGGTCTTGGCGAGGATGACCGTGGGCTGGCCCTTGTGCTCGGTGGCCGCCTTGAACGCCGCGTAGATCTTGCGGTGGTCGTGACCGCCGCGCCCCAGGTGCAGGATCTGGTCGTCGGTCATGTTCTCGACCATCGCGCGCAGCCGCTGGTCGTCACCGAAGAAGTGCTCGCGGATGTACGCGCCGGACTCGGTGGCGTACGTCTGGAACTGGCCGTCCGGCGTGGTGTTCATCTTGTTGACGAGGATGCCGTCCCGGTCCTGGGCCAGCAGCGGGTCCCAGGAGCGGTCCCAGATCAGCTTGATGACGTTCCAGCCGGCGCCCCGGAAGACCGACTCCAGCTCCTGGATGATCTTGCCGTTGCCGCGCACCGGGCCGTCGAGGCGCTGCAGGTTGCAGTTGACGACGAAGGTCAGGTTGTCCAGGCCCTCACGTGCGGCGATGGACAGCTGGCCGAGCGACTCCGGCTCGTCCATCTCGCCGTCGCCGAGGAACGCCCACACCTGCGACTTCGACGTGTCGGCGATCCCGCGCGCGTGCATGTAGCGGTTCATCCGCGCCTGGTAGATGGCGCCGATCGGGCCGAGGCCCATCGACACCGTCGGGAACTCCCAGAAGTCCGGCATCGAGCGCGGGTGCGGGTAGGAGGACAGGCCGCTCGGGGCCTTCGACTTCTCCTGGCGGAAGCCGTCCAGCTGCTCCTCGCTGAGCCGGTCGAGCAGGTACGCGCGCGCGTAGATGCCGGGGGAGGCGTGGCCCTGGAAGAAGACCTGGTCGCCGCCGAGACCGTCGTCCTTGCCCCGGAAGAAGTGGTTGAAGCCGACGTCGTAGAGGGACGCGGAGGAGGCGAACGTGGCGATGTGGCCGCCGACCCCGATGCCGGGGCGCTGGGCGCGGGAGACCATGACCGCGGCGTTCCAGCGGGTCGCGTTCAGGACCTTCCGCTCGATCTCCTCGTTGCCCGGGAAGAACGGCTCGGCCTTGGTCGGGATCGTGTTCACATAGTCCGTGCTGCGCATCTCGGGCACGGCCACGCGCTTCTCGCGGGCCCGCTCGATCAGCCGCAGCATCAGGTAGCGGGCCCGCTCACGGCCGCGCTCGTCGACGGCGGCGTCGAGGGAGTCGAGCCACTCCTGGGTCTCCTCGGGATCGAAGTCAGGAACCTGACTCGGAAGGCCGCCAATGATGATCGGGTTGCGATCGGATCCGGAAGCCACGCTGTTCCTTACCTGTCAGAGGGCTGCTGTGGGCTGCTGAGGGCTGCTTTTGAGCTGCTTTTCGGTGTGCCTGCACCGTTCCCCATCGTGTACCTCGGGAAAGCAAACGTCATCTCTACTGAGAGGTAACCGAGATCCGCATCAGGAGTCCCGGGTTCCCAATGCCGCAAAGCGGGCACAACGGTGTGGTGTAGGTCACTGACCGCGTGGGCGTCGTGGCTGGAGTTGCGGTGACACGGCCAGGAACGTCACCGTTTCGGCGGTCTGAACGGCCGGGTACTTGCGCGATCCGCCCCGCCCGTGTGGACTACGGCCAATGCTTCGCGCACGCGCGTGGCTGAGACATACCCAAAGACAAGATCAGGAGGCAACCCGTGAGCGCGACCGCGGACCACGCGGAGACGAGCCCTGCCGTGAGGCTGGGGTTCCAGCCCGAGCAGGTGGTCCAGGAGATCGGCTACGACGACGACGTAGACCAGGAACTCCGCGAGGCCATTGAGGAAGTCATCGGCAGTGACCTGGTGGACGAGGACTACGACGACGTCGCCGATGCCGTGGTGCTCTGGTTCCGCGACGACGACGGCGACCTGACCGATGCGCTGGTGGACGCCACCACGTACATCGAAGAAGGCGGGTCGATCCTGCTCCTGACGCCGAAGACCGGCCGGGACGGATACGTCGAGCCGAGCGACATCTCCGAAGCCGCGACGACGGCGGGGCTGTCGGCCTCCAAGAGCGTCAGCGTGGGCAAGGACTGGAGCGGCAGCCGGCTGGTGACGCCGAAGGCGGCCAAGTCCAAGAAGTAGCCACCCACGGACGGGCCGGGCGTCGTACCCGGCCCGTCCGCCGGCCCCCGGTGATCGCTGCGTAGGGTGGACGCCACCCGAACAGCCCACCGAAAGGGACGGAACCTCGATGGCGATCCAGGTCGGCGACAAGGCCCCCGACTTCGAGCTCAAGGACAACCACGGCGCCACGGTGAAGCTCTCCGACTTCCGTGGCGAGAAGAACGTGGTCCTGCTCTTCTACCCCTTCGCCTTCACCGGTGTGTGCACCGGTGAGCTGTGCGAGGTGCGCGACAACCTGCCGCAGTTCGAGGACCGCGGCACCCAGGTGCTCGCCGTCTCCAACGACTCCATCCACACCCTGCGCGTCTTCGCCGAGCAGGAGGGCCTGGAGTACCCGCTGCTCAGCGACTTCTGGCCGCACGGCGAGGTCAGCCGCGCGTACGGCGTCTTCGCCGAGGACAAGGGCTGCGCGGTGCGCGGCACCTTCGTCATCGACAAGGACGGCGTGGTGCGCTGGACGGTCGTCAACGCCCTCCCCGACGCCCGTGACCTGAACGAGTACGTCAAGGCCCTCGACACCCTGTGATTCTTCGGTGGCAAGCCATGCGTACGACGGGAACCCGTCACTAGGATCGATTCGTTGATCCGATGTCAAACGCACGGCGGGGCTCCCCGCCCTGGAAACCAATGGAGGACTCGTGGGAGTCAGCCTCAGCAAGGGCGGCAACGTATCGCTGACCAAGGAGGCCCCGGGCCTGACCGCGGTGCTCGTCGGTCTGGGCTGGGACGTCCGGACGACGACCGGTACGGACTTCGACCTCGACGCCAGCGCGCTGCTGCTGAACAGCGCGGGCAAGGTCGCCAACGACCAGAACTTCGTCTTCTTCAACAACCTCAAGAGCCCCGACGGCTCGGTCGAGCACACCGGTGACAACCTCACCGGTGAGGGCGAGGGCGACGACGAGGTGATCAAGGTCAACCTCGCGGGCGTCCCGGCCGACGTCGACAAGATCGTGTTCCCGGTGTCGATCTACGACGCCGAGAACCGCCAGCAGTCCTTCGGCCAGGTCCGCAACGCGTTCATCCGCGTCGTCAACCAGGCCGGCGGACAGGAGATCGCCCGCTACGACCTGAGTGAGGACGCCTCCACCGAGACGGCCATGGTCTTCGGCGAGCTGTACCGCAACGGCGCGGAATGGAAGTTCCGCGCCATCGGCCAGGGCTACGCCTCGGGCCTGCGCGGCATCGCCCAGGACTTCGGCGTCAACGTCTGAGACGCGCCTCGCCCGTCCGGCGCCGCGCCGTTTGCGCGCGGCGCCGGACGCGCAGGACAAGCAGCAGAGAAGCACCGACTCGGGGAGGGACCAGCATCATGGGCGTCACGCTCGCCAAGGGGGGCAACGTCTCCCTGTCCAAGGCCGCGCCGAACCTCACCCAGGTGATGATCGGGCTGGGCTGGGACGCGCGTTCCACCACCGGCGCCGACTTCGACCTGGACGCCAGCGCGCTGCTGTGCAGCGGGGGACGGGTGCTGGGCGACGAGTGGTTCGTGTTCTACAACCAGCTCAAGAGCCCGGACGGCTCGGTGGAGCACACCGGCGACAACCTCACCGGTGAGGGCGAGGGCGACGACGAGTCGATCCTGGTCGACCTCGCCAAGGTGCCGCCCCAGTGCGACAAGATCGTCTTCCCGGTCTCGATCCACATGGCGGACGAGCGCGGCCAGACCTTCGGCCAGGTCTCCAACGCCTTCATCCGGGTGGTCAACCAGGCCGACGGACAGGAGCTGGCACGCTACGACCTCAGCGAGGACGCCAGCACGGAAACGGCCATGATCTTCGGTGAGGTCTACCGCTACCAGGGCGAGTGGAAGTTCCGTGCAGTCGGTCAGGGGTACGCGTCGGGGCTCCGGGGCATCGCTCTAGACTTCGGAGTCAATGTTTCGTAAAGCCGGGTACGGCGCGGCGAGACCCGTACCACACACGATTGGGTAGCCAGTGCTTCTGAAAACCTTCGGCTGGTCGTTCGCGATTACCGCGCTCGGCCTGGTCGCCGCGGTCTTCTACGGGGGGTGGGAGGCATTCGGCATCGTGGCGATCCTCGCCGTCCTCGAGATCTCCCTGTCGTTCGACAACGCTGTGGTCAACGCCGGGATCCTGAAGAAGATGAACGCCTTCTGGCAGAAGATCTTCCTCACGGTCGGCGTTCTCATCGCCGTGTTCGGCATGCGACTGGTCTTCCCCGTCGTCATCGTCGCGGTCACCGCCAAGATGGGCCCCATCGAGGCCGTAGACCTCGCCCTCAACAACAAGGACCGGTACCAGCAGCTGGTCACCGACGCCCACCCGGCGATCGCCGCGTTCGGTGGCATGTTCCTGCTGATGATCTTCCTGGACTTCATCTTCGAGGACCGGGACATCCAGTGGCTGCGCTGGATCGAGCGCCCGCTGGCCAAGCTCGGCAAGGTCGACATGCTGTCGGTCTGCATCGCCCTCATCGTCCTGCTGATCACCTCCTTCACCTTCGCCACCCACGCCCACCAGCACGGCGGCGGCCACGTCGACAAGGCGCAGACGGTGCTGATCGCCGGCATCGCCGGTCTGATCACGTACATGGTCGTCGGCGGCCTCTCCGGCTTCTTCGAGGACCGCCTGGAGGCCGAGGAGGAACGCGAGCACGAGGAGGAGGAAGAGGCCGAGCGCACCGGCAAGAAGAAGCCGGCGATCGTCCTGGCCGGCCAGGCCGCCTTCTTCATGTTCCTGTACCTGGAAGTGCTGGACGCGTCCTTCTCCTTCGACGGCGTCATCGGCGCCTTCGCCATCACCAACGACATCGTCCTGATGGCCCTGGGTCTCGGCATCGGCGCGATGTACGTCCGCTCGCTCACCGTCTACCTCGTCCGCCAGGGCACCCTCGACGACTACGTCTACCTGGAGCACGGCGCGCACTACGCGATCGGCGCGCTGGCCGTGATCCTCATGGTCACCATCCAGTACCAGATCAACGAGGTCATCACCGGCCTCGTCGGCGTCGTCCTGATCGGCTGGTCCTTCTGGTCCTCCGTGCGCCGCAACCAGAAACTGGCCGAGGCCGAGGGAAAAGGGACGGGCTCGGACGAGAAGGCTGAGGTCTCGGCCCCCATCTAGGGTTCGGTTCACCTCGGGCTCGCTCGCCGGGGTGTGACACACCTGCGGGTGAGGGAACGCTCTGAGCGGGGCGGCCGGGCCTCCGGCCGCCCCGCCGGTCGTTCGGGTGACGTGCGGGGCACTAGTGGGGGCGGGAATGGGCTTTCTGGACGGACTGTGGCGCGGCCGTGAGGTCGACTTCGACTCGGGCAGCGCGGCGACGAACGCGATCGAGCTGACCAAACGGCACCATTACGTGTCCCTCACCAAGCAGCAGGCGGCGAGCGGGCATCTGCGGGTCAACCTGAGCTGGCGGATGCGGACGTCCGACATAGGCGGCTCGCAGCGCGAGTCGTTGCTGCGGCACCCGCTCAAGGCGCTGCGCCCGCCGGAGGTCATGGGGCACAGCCAGAGCATGGTCAACGTGGACCTGGACCTGGGATGCCTGTACGAGCTGACCGACGGCTCCAAGGGCGTCGTACAGCCCCTCGGAAGCTACTTCGGGGACGTCAACGCGCCGCCGTACGTCAAGCTCAGCGGCGACGACCGGTTCGGGTCGGGCTCCGGCGAGGACATGTACATCAACCTCGACCACCGGGAGCAGATCAAGCGCCTGCTGGTGTTCGTGTACATCTACGACCAGACCCCGGCGTTCGACCGCACGCACGCCATCGTGACGCTGTACCCGAGCAACGGGCCGCGCATCGAGATCCACCTCGACGAACGGCACCCCCAGGCCCGGTCCTGCGCGGTCGTCATGATCGAGAACGTGAAGAAGGAACTGGTCGTGCGGCGGGAGGTCAAGTTCGTCTACGGCTTCCAGGCGGAGCTTGACCGGCTGTACGGCTGGGGCCTGCAGTGGGGCCGGGGCTACAAGACCAAGGTCTAGGTCCTGTTGCGAAAGTCCCGCCTGCCCCGCGACGCCCGGCACGCTCCCCCAGAGGGGGCACCCCCACTCGCCGCACCGGGCACAAACCCAAGTACGTCCAGTACGAGGGCTTGCACCCGGCACGCCGAGAGCACGCTCCCCCACGCTCGAACGACCTCGCGCGGGGGGACCCCCATGACGCCGCAGGGCCCGCCCTCCGGGCGGACGGCGGGACTTTCGCAACAGGCCCTGGTCCCGCTCGACCTGGACCCGGACCTGTTCGACGCCCTCGCCCGGGCCCGGGGCGGGGTCGGGGGCGTGGAGGTGCTGCGGCGCGGGCAGCTCAGCAAGCGGACCCTGCTGGCCGTGGCCGTGCGACGGGCGCTGCCCGACGACGCCGGCTTCCAGGGGGCGTACCGGCGGCTGGCGCGCATGCAGCGGGAGGAGCCCGGGCGGTGGCGGGAGGCCATGCTGCATCCCTACCTCGACGAAGGACTGGCCCGCGCGCTCGCCGAGTGCGCCCGCGGCCACCGCCCCGACCTCGCCTGGTTCGGCGAACTCGTCGACGGAGGGCCGGCCGCGCTGTGCGGACCCCGTCTGCTGACCGCCGAGTGCGACGGCGCCGTGCTGCGCCTGCGGCTCGCCGACCGGGGCCCCTTCCGCGCCGTGCACGGCCATGAGCCGGCCGGTGTGCAGAGCGTGGGTGAGGCGGAGGGCTGGCAGCGGTCACTGGACGGCGCCTGGCGGGTGCTGGTCCGCCGCCACCCCTGGCACGCCCGGGCCGTCGCCGCCTGTCTGTCCACCCTGGTGCCGCTGCACCCCGCCCCCGGCGGCACCTCGGTGAGCTCGGCGGCCCGCCGGGCCCACGGCGCCGTCGCCCTCTCCCCGCCCGGCGACCCGGTGCTCTTCGCGCTGACGCTGGTCCACGAGTTCCTGCACGTCCAGCTCGCCGCCCTGCTCGACCCCGCAACCGCGCCCTGGACCACATACGGATGCGCGGCCGCCGCCCCGCGATCGGCGGCGACGAGACGGAACTGACCGCCAGGCCGGCGG
>NZ_WVUG01000005.1 GCF_017614965.1 Streptomyces griseorubiginosus
CGGAGCTGTCCACACAGACGGCCGCCTACATGCGGCCCAACTTCTTCGTCAACACCCCCGACATCCTGCACGCATACCTTCAGCACGGGGGCCGGCCCGCCTTCGAGGTCCGCGCCGTCCTGGCCGCCACCCTCTCCCCGACCTGGGGCGTGTACTCCGGCTACGAACTGTGCGAGAACGTCCCCCTGCGCGAGGGCAGCGAGGAATACCTCGACTCCGAGAAGTACCAGCTGCGCCCCCGGGACTGGGAGACGGCCGAACGCGAGGGCCGCACCATCACCCCCCTCATCACCCGGCTCAACGCGATCCGCCGCGCGAACCCGGCCCTGAGGCAGCTGCGCGATCTGCACTTCCACCATGCGGACCAGGACCCGGTGATCGCATACTCGAAACGGAGCGGTTCGAACACGGTTCTGGTGGTCGCCAACCTCGACCCTCACCACACCCAGGAGGCCACGGTCTCGTTGGACATGCCGCAACTCGGCCTGGACTGGCACGAGTCGGTGCCGGTGCGCGACGAGCTCACCGGCGAGACCTATCACTGGGGCAGGGCCAATTACGTGCGCCTGGAACCGGGCACCCGTCCCGCGCACGTGTTCACGCTCCTGCGACCGTCCACCCCGCAGATCGGAGGGTCACCCACAACATGATCGTCAACGAGCCCGTTCCGGACACCTTCGAGGACACCCCCACCAAGGACCGCGACCCGGATTGGTTCAAGCGCGCGGTGTTCTACGAGGTCCTCGTCCGTTCCTTCCAGGACAGCAACGGCGACGGCGTCGGCGACCTCAAGGGCCTGACCGCCAAACTCGACTACCTGCAGTGGCTGGGCATCGACTGCCTGTGGCTGCCGCCCTTCTTCAAGTCACCCCTCCGCGACGGCGGTTACGACGTCTCGGACTACACCGCCGTCCTGCCGGAGTTCGGGGACCTCGCCGACTTCGTGGAGTTCGTCGACGCCGCCCACCAGCGCGGTATGCGGGTGATCATCGACTTCGTCATGAACCACACCAGCGACCAGCACCCGTGGTTCCAGGAGTCCCGCAAGGATCCCGACGGCCCCTACGGCGACTACTACGTGTGGGCCGACGACGACAAGCAGTTCCCGGACGCCCGGATCATCTTCGTCGACACCGAGGCCTCCAACTGGACCTTCGACCCGGTCCGCAAGCAGTACTTCTGGCACCGGTTCTTCTCCCACCAGCCGGACCTCAACTACGAGAACCCGGCCGTCCAGGAGGAGATGATCTCCGCCCTGCGGTTCTGGCTGGACCTGGGCATCGACGGCTTCCGGCTGGACGCGGTGCCGTACCTGTACCAGGAGGAGGGCACCAACTGCGAAAACCTTCCGGCAACCCATGAGTTCCTCAAGCGGGTGCGCAAGGAGATCGACGCCTCCTACCCGGACACGGTGGTGCTGGCCGAGGCCAACCAGTGGCCCGAGGACGTCGTCGACTACTTCGGCGACTTCGAGTCCGGCGGCGACGAGTGCCACATGGCCTTCCACTTCCCGGTCATGCCGCGCATCTTCATGGCCGTACGACGGGAGTCCCGCTACCCGGTCTCGGAGATCCTGGCCAAGACCCCGGCGATCCCGAAGAACTGCCAGTGGGGCATCTTCCTGCGCAACCACGACGAGCTGACCCTGGAGATGGTCACCGACGAGGAACGCGACTACATGTGGGCCGAGTACGCCAAGGACCCACGGATGCGCGCCAACATCGGCATCCGGCGCCGGCTCGCCCCGCTCCTCGACAACGACCGCAACCAGATCGAGCTGTTCACCGCCCTGCTGCTGTCCCTGCCGGGCTCGCCGATCCTGTACTACGGCGACGAGATCGGCATGGGCGACAACATCTGGCTCGGCGACCGGGACGCGGTCCGCACGCCGATGCAGTGGACACCTGACCGTAACGCGGGTTTTTCGTCCTGTGACCCCGGGCGCCTCTACCTGCCGACCATCATGGACCCGGTCTACGGCTATCAGGTCACCAACGTCGAGGCGTCGATGTCGTCGCCCTCCTCGCTGCTGCACTGGACCCGCCGCATGATCGAGATCCGTAAGCAGAACCCGGCCTTCGGGCTCGGGTCCTACACGGAGCTGCAGTCGTCCAACCCGGCGGTCATCGCCTTCCTGCGCGAGTACGAGGACGATCTCGTGCTGTGCGTGCACAACTTCTCCCGGTTCGCACAGCCCACCGAGCTCGACCTGCGCGAGTTCAACGGGCGGCATCCGGTGGAGCTGTTCGGTGGGGTGCGTTTCCCGGCCATCGGGGAACTGCCGTACTTGCTGACCCTCGCGGGGCACGGGTTCTACTGGTTCCGGCTCCGCGGGGAAGGCGCCTAGCAGCCCCGCGAACCCGGCGTGGGGCGGTTTCTCCCGCCCCACCCGGGGCACGCATACGTAACACCCCGCCCACCCGGGGAAAGGACGCGACGCCATGTCGGAAGCCGTCACCAGTACCGCCACGACCAGCCCCGGCCTCCTTGCGTCACTGGACCCCCTGCTGCGCGAGTGGCTGCCCCGGCAGCGCTGGTTCGCCGGCAAGGGACGTCCGGTCACCGGGTTCTCACTGGTCGCCGCCACCGAGCTGCTCCCCGTCGACGGCAAGCTGGGCCTCTACCACCTGCTGGTGCGCGCCCACCAGCCGTCCGCGCTGGGCGCGGAGACCCACCCCGGCGACTGCTACCAGCTGCTCATAGGCGTGCGCGAGGCGCTGCCGCCCCGGCTGGCGCCCGCGCTGATCGGACATGTGGAGGAGGGCCCGCTCGCCGGACGCACGGTGTACGAGGCCCTGTACGATTCCCGGCCCGCCGAGGTGCTCCTGGAGGCGCTGCGCTCCCAGGCCCGCATCGGCGGGCTGCGTTTCGAGCGGGAGCCGGGCCGGGAGATCCGGGCCGGACTCGTCCCGCGGCTGATGACCGCCGAGCAGTCGAACTCGTCGGTCGTCTACGGCGATACGTTCATCCTGAAGCTGATGCGCCGGGTGGTGCCCGGCGTCAACCCCGACCTGGAGCTGCCGCTGGCACTGGCCCGCGAGGGCTGCCCCCGGGTGCCCCCGCCGACGGCGTGGCTGCGGGCGGAGCTGGGCGGGGAGCCGTACGTCCTGGGCGTGCTGCAGCCCTTCCTGCAGGGCGCGTCCGACGGCTGGGAGCTGGCCCTGCGGGAACTCGCCAAGGGCGAGGACTTCGGTGCCGAGGCGCGGGCGCTGGGCCGTGCGACGGCCGAGGTCCACACGGCGCTGGCCCGTGCGCTGCCGACGGTCACGCTCGGCCACACCCAGATGGAACTGCTGGCCGACGGCATGATCGAACGGCTGGAGGCGGCGGCGCAGGCGGTGCCGGTGTTGCGGCCGTACGTGCCGGCCCTGCGCTCGGCGTTCACGGCGCTGGCCGACCTGGCGGCCGAGGGCCGTGTCTGGACCGCGCAGCGCGTCCACGGGGATCTGCACCTCGGGCAGTGTCTGCGCTCGCCGGGCGGTCAGTGGTGGCTGATCGACTTCGAGGGCGAGCCGGCCAGGCCGCTGGCCGAGCGTCGGATGCCGCAGCCGCCGGTGCGGGACGTCGCGGGCATGCTGCGGTCCTTCGACTATGCCGCGCACTCCGCGGGGCCGTCGGCCGCGGAGGACTGGGCCGAGACCTGCCGGGCGGCGTACTGTTCCGGATACGCCGAGGTCAGCGGCGCGGATCCGCGCACCGACCCGGTACTGCTGCGGGCCTGTGAGACCGACAAGGCGATCTACGAGGTCGTCTACGAGGCCCGGCACCGGCCCGACTGGCTGTCGGTGCCGATGACGGCGATAGAGCGTTACGCCACCTCTGACCTGTACTGACTTGTACCGTCCTGTACTGACCTACTCCACCCCCGACCCTTCGCCGAGGAGGCGCCGCCCGTGACCCCCCGCCCCACGTCCAGCGGTCCGGATCCCAAGAAGACGGCCGAGGACAAGGCCGTCAAAGCCGCGAAGAGTGTGAAGAAGGCGGTGAAGAAGGCCGCGGACAAGGTCACGCCGGGGTCTTCCTCGTCGGGGGCGGAGAAGACCCCGGCGAGGAAGACGCCCCCGAAGGCCCCGGCGGGCGCGGCCCCGGCGGAGAAGGTGACCGCCAAGAAGGCGACGGCGAAGAAGGCAGCCGCGAAGAAGACGACCGCGAAGAAGGTGGCTGCGGAGGGCACGGCGGCCAAGAAGACAGCGGCCAAGAAGGTCCCCGGCGAGGGAACTGCGCTCAAGAAGGCTGCCGCCAAGAAGGTCGCCGCCGAGGGTCCGGCGGCGAAGAAGACGGCCGCGGCGAAGAAGACCGCTGGTGAGGGTACGGCGGTGAAGAAGACGGCGGCGAAGAAGGTCGTCGGCGAGGGCGCGGCGGTGAAGAAGACGGCCGCCAAGAAGACAGCCGCGAAGAAGGTCGCCGGCGAGGGCACGGCGCTCAAGAAGACAGCCGCGAAGAAGGCGACCGCCGCGGGCACGGTGGCCAAGGCGGCCGCCAAGAAGGCTCCGGCGAAGGCCGCTTCTTCCGCTACGGCTGCCAAGAAGGCCGCTGCTGAGAAGACGGTCGCCAAGAAGGCGGTGACGGCGAAGGCCGCGGCCAAGAAGGCGAGCACCGCGAAGAGGGCCCCTGCCAAGACGGCGACCTCGAAGGCGACGGCCGGCAAGGTCGCTGCGGCGGCGCAGGCGGCTGCCGCCGCGCCGACGGAGCCGACGTCGTCCGAGACCGTGCCGTCGACTGCCGCGGCACCGCGACCCGCCACGACGCCCCCTTCGGCGCCGGAGCGACTCACCGCGGCCAGCGCCTCCGGCGAGCCCGGCAGCACCGAGCACCCCGCTCCCGAGGGCGGCACAGCCCCGGAGCCACTTGCCGCCGCCGGTGACTCCGGCTCCGCGCAGCCCGTCACTCTCGGTCGTGAGGATCGGGAGCGGTTGCTGGCCGGTACCCATCATGATCCGCACACCGTGCTGGGGGCCCACCGCGTCGACGGGGGCGTGGCGTTCCGGGTTTTCCGGCCCTACGCGCTGGGCGTGACCGTCGTCGCCGGTGAGCTGCGGGCGGAGTTGGAGGACGACGGGGACGGGTTCTTCTCCGGGCTGCTGCCGTTGTCGGAGGTGCCGCCGGGGTATCGGCTGCTCGTGACCTACGAGGGGTCCGTGCAGGACGTCGAGGACGCGTACCGCTTCCTGCCCACGCTCGGCGAGCTGGACCTGCACCTGATCGGTGAGGGCCGGCACGAGGAGCTGTGGAAGGTACTGGGCGCGCACCCGATGACCCACCAGGGCGTGGCAGGCACCCGATTCTCCGTGTGGGCCCCCAACGCACGCGGCGTCCACGTGGCCGGCACCTTCAACTTCTGGGACGGCACCGGCTACCCGATGCGCTCGCTCGGCTCCTCCGGCGTGTGGGAGCTGTTCGTGCCCGGCATCGGCGAGGGCGAGCTGTACAAGTTCCAGATCACCCGCCCCGACGGCTCCAAGACCCTGCGCGCCGACCCACTGGCCCGCCGCACCCAGGCCCCGCCGGAGACCTCGTCGATCATCACCGCCTCGCACCACGAGTGGCGGGACGCGGAGTGGCTGGCCCGCCGCGCGGACCTGCCCGCGCACGAGGCGCCGTTCTCCGTGTACGAGGTCCATCTGCCCTCCTGGCGCCCAGGACTGACGTACCGTCAACTCGCCGAGCAGCTCCCCGCGTACGTCAAGGACCTCGGCTTCACCCACGTCGAGCTGATGCCGGTCGCCGAGCATCCCTTCGGCGGCTCCTGGGGCTACCAGGTCACCGGCTTCTACGCGCCGACGGCCCGCCTCGGCACCCCGGACGACTTCCGGTACCTGGTCGACGCCCTCCACCAGGCCGGCATCGGCGTCCTGATGGACTGGGTGCCGGCACACTTCCCGCGCGACGACTGGGCGCTCGCGGAGTTCGACGGCCGCCCGCTGTACGAGCACGAGGACCCACTGCGGTCCGCGCACCCCGACTGGGGCACCCTGGAGTTCGACTTCGGCCGCCGCGAGGTGCGCAACTTCCTGGTGGCGAACGCCATTTACTGGTGCGAGGAGTTCCACATCGACGGTCTGCGGGTGGACGCCGTCGCCTCCATGCTCTACCTGGACTACTCGCGCGAGCCGGGCCAGTGGGTGCCGAACGAGCACGGCGGCCGGGAGAACCTGGACGCCGTCGCCTTCCTGCAGGAGATGAACGCGACCGTGTACCGGCGGGTGCCGGGCGTGGTGACGATCGCGGAGGAGTCAACGGCCTGGGACGGCGTCACGCGCGCCACGCACCACCGGGGCCCGGGCGGCTTCGGCGGGCTCGGCTTCGGCCTGAAGTGGAACATGGGCTGGATGCACGACTCGCTGGACTACATGAGCCACGAGCCGATCCACCGCAAGTACCACCACAACGAGATGACGTTCTCGATGGTGTACGCCTACAGCGAGAACTACGTCCTGCCCATCTCGCACGACGAAGTCGTCCACGGCAAGCGCTCGTTGGTGTCGAAGATGCCGGGCGACTGGTGGCAGCAGCGGGCCAACCTGCGTGCCTATCTGGCCTTCATGTGGTCGCACCCCGGCAAGCAACTGCTCTTCATGGGGCAGGAGTTCGCGCAGGGCGCGGAGTGGTCGGAGGCGCACGGCCCGGACTGGTGGCTGCTCGACCCGGGGTACGGCGCGGAGGCCGACCACCGGGGCGTGCGTGACCTGGTCCGCGATCTCAACACCGTGTACCGGCACAGCCCGGCGCTGTGGCAGCAGGACATCCAGCCGGCGGGCTTCGAGTGGATCGTGGGCGACGCGGCCGACGACAACGTCTTCGCGTTCCTGAGGTACGCCACCGACGGCACCCCGCTCCTGGCCGTCTCCCACTTCTCCCCGGTGGTCCGCCACGACTACCGGTTGGGTGTCCCGGACGACGTCCCCGCCTGGCACGAGGCGGTGAACACCGACGCCGCGCGATACGGCGGCACCGACGTCACCAACCCGGACGACATCAAACCGGAGCCCCACCCCTGGCACGGCCGCCCGGCCAGCATCCGGCTGACCCTGCCCCCGCTGGCGACGCTCTGGCTGCGCCCGGCGTGACCGCTCCGGAGCAGGGGCCCGGGACACACAGGCCCCGGGCCCCGCTCAACGGTTCCCGAACATCAGCCTCCGCAGCGCCGACAGCATCCCCCGCACATGACTGTCGCCCCGGCCCGTGTCGACCGCGACGGGCTCCTCCCGCGCCCCCGGGGCGGAAGGACGCACCCGGCCGCTCAGCTCGTACCGCACCGGCAGCAGCCTCAGACCCCGCACCACCGGCCCCGTCCGCCACGGCAACTGGTCCGGCGGCAGGGTCAGTTCGGCCTTGGTGAAGTGGTCGAAGACGCGGCCGACCGCCGTGGTCACGATCATTCCGCCCAGTTCGCGCGCCGCGCTCGGGCAGCCGTGCGGACCGGCGCCCCAGCCCAGATGGGCCCGGGTACTGACCGTCGACCCCACCATCGGGGAGGAACCGATCGCCAGCAGGTCCTGGTGCGCCGCGGCCGCCGACGGCGAGACGACGTCACCGGCCCGCACACAGAAGTCGCCCAGCAGCGCGTCCCGCGCCGCGAAGCGGAAGCACATGTTGGCGACCGGCGGATTGACCAGCGCCGCCCGGTTGACCGTCTCCCCAAACTGCCCGGCCGACAGGCTCCGCCGCACCCCGGCGTTGCCGCGCAGCACCTCCAGCAGGGTGTTGAGCACCATGTTGCCGGTGATGTCGTTCAGGTACACGGCGTTCATGAACAGCTCCCGGCCCAGCTGCTCGTCGCTCATGCCCGGGTCGGCCAGCAGCATGTAGGACGTGAGGTCGTCCCCGGGCCGGGCCCGCCGGTGCGCGGCCAGCCGGGTCATCGCCGCCAGCGCCCGTCCCGTCGCGGGCCCCGCGTCCGGCCCGCCGTCCAGCATCCGCCACAGGTCCATGACCAGTTCGTCGCCGAGTTCGACCGGGCAGCCGAACAGCTTGGTGGTGACCATGAGCAGCAGCGGCCGGGTGTACTGGGCGCCCAGGTCCGCGAACCCGGCCGTCCCCGACTCGGCGGCGAGCATGCCGACGAGTTCGTCCGCGTACCGCGCGACGGTCGCCCTGAGCTCCCATCCCTGCGGAGTGCTCGGCTCCTGGAAGGGCCGCAGCGCCGAGTGCAGCGTCACGCGCGCCGCCCGGTGCTCCTCGTCGTCCATGAACATGGTCTGCCGCACCTCGTACCCGGCGAGCAGCGGCCAGTCGTGGGGCAGGCGTCCCTCGGCCCGGGCCCGCCAGTACCGGACGTCCCGTCGCCACTGGTTCTCGTTCTTCAGGACCTCCAGCACCTCTCGGTAGTCGAGAACCAGCCATACGGGCACGCCCATCAGCCCGACCGGAGCCACCGGGCCGTAGGTGCGCCGCAGCCTGTCGTACACCGCCCCGGGATCGGCGTCGAACTCCGCCGTGAGCAGCGGCTGGACGGGCAGCGACTCGAGCCGGGGACGGTCGGCCGGCGCGCCGGTGTACGGATGGGCTTCCATGACCACCACGCATACCGCACCGACCGTGTACGAGCAGTGACCATGGCGGGAACTGTTACGGCTTGGTGATCCCCAAGGCGCCCGTGTCGACCAGCCCCTTCGGCAGCCGTCCGGTGTGCAGCACGCCCAGCCGCTGCGTGGCCCGGGTCAGCGCCACATACAGGTCGCTGGTGCCGTACAGGCCCGGCTCGACCACCAGCACGGAGTCGAATTCCAGCCCCTTCGACTGACGCGGGTCGAGCAGGACGACGGTCCGGGTCAGGTCCGGTTCCGCGCCGGCCGTCACCCCGTCCAGCCGGGCCGCGAGCCTGCGGTGCAGATGGCGCGGGGCGATGACCGCGAGCCGGCCCTCGGCGGGGGTCAGCTCCTTCACCGCCTCGGCGACCGCGCCGGGCAGGTCGTCGGTGGCGCGCACCCAGGGCCGTACCCCTGTCGAACGGATCGAGCTCGGCGGCTCGAAGTCCGGGTTCTCGGCGCGTACGACGGCCGCCGCGAGGTCCATGATCTCGGCGGGGGTGCGGTAGTTGACGCCCAGGCGGGTGTGCTCCCAGCGGTCCTCGACGTAGGGCGCGAGGATCTTCTCCCAGGAGCCGACGCCCGCCGCCTCCGCGGTCTGCGCCGGGTCGCCGACCAGGGTCATCGAGCGGGTCGGGCTGCGCCGCATGAGCAGCCGCCAGGCCATCGGCGACAACTCCTGCGCCTCGTCCACGATGATGTGCCCGAAGGCCCAGGTGCGGTCGGCGGCCGCGCGCTCGGCGGCGCTGCGGTGGTCGTCCTCCTCCTGCCGCTCGGCGAACCGCTCGGCGTCGATGATGTCGTGCGCGGACAGCACCTCGGAGCCGTCCGGGTCGCTGTCCTCCTTGTCCTCGAACTCGTAGGTCCGGGAGGCGAAGGACACGTCCAGCACGCCCTGCGCGTAGGCGATCCGGGTCTCCCGCTCACGCTCGGCCCGCGCCCGCGCGAACCGCTCGTCCACGCCCAGCAGTTCGGCCGCCTCGTCGAGCAGCGGGACGTCGGCCACGGTCCACGCGCGGGTCACCGGGCGGCGGATGGCGGCGGCGTCCTCGTCCGAGACGTAGCCGACGGGGTCGGCGAGGAAGTCCGCGACCAGCCGCTGCGGGGTCAGCCGCGGCCACAACTGGTCGATGGCGGCCCACACTTCGGGGTTCTCGGCGATCTCGTCACGGATCTGGGTGACGTCGGAGGCGTCCAGCAGACTGCCGCCGTCGTAGGGGTCGGTGCCGACGCGCTCGGCGTACAGCTCGGTGAGCGTGTTGAGGATGTGGCCCTCGAAGTGCTCCCGGGCCACGTTGTGCGGCAGCCGGGCGGCCCGGGTCTTCTCGCGGGCGACCTTCACCAGGCCGTCGTCGAGCATCAGCACCTCCCGGTCGTGCTCGATCGCGATCACCGGGTCGGGCAGCGCCTGCCAGTCGCGTACGACGTCGGCGAGCACATCCGCCATGTCGGCGCGGCCCTTCACGGCCGCCGCCTCCCGGGTGTCCGTGGCCGTCGCCCGCACGCCGGGGAACAGCTCCCCCACGGTGGCGAGCAGTACGCCCGTCTCGCCGAGGGCCGGCAGCACCTCGCCGATGTAGCCGAGGAAGGCGGGGTTGGGGCCGACGATGAGCACGGCCCGCTTGGCGAGCAGTTCCCGGTGCTCGTAGAGGAGAAAGGCCGCCCGGTGCAGCGCGACGGCCGTCTTGCCGGTCCCCGGGCCGCCCTCGACGACCAGCACACCGCGGTGGGGCGCCCGGATGATCTCGTCCTGCTCGGCCTGGATGGTCTGCACGATGTCGTGCATACGTCCGGTGCGGGCCGCGTCGAGGGCGGCGAGCAGCACGGCGTCGCCGGTCGGGTCCTCGTGGCCGGTGCGCTCCCGGTCGCCGAGGTCGAGGATCTCGTCGTGCAGGGCGGTGACGGTACGGCCGCCGGTGGTGATGTGCCGACGCCTGCGCAGACCCATCGGGGTGTGGCCGGTGGCCAGGTAGAAGGGGCGGGCGACGTCGGCCCGCCAGTCGATGAGGATCGGGGTGCGCTCGGCGTCGTCGGTGCGCAGCCCGATGCGGCCGATGTGGTGGTTGGCGCCCGAGGTCAGGTCGATCCGGCCGAAGCAGAGCGAGCCGTCCACCGCGTTCAGGGCGGCCAGCAGTCCGGAGCGCTCGGCGACCAGGATGTCTCGCTCCAGCCGGGCCTGCATGGGCGTGTCGCCCTGGGCGAGCGCGTCCGTGACACCGGCCTCGGTGTCCCCGCGCAGGGCGTCCACACGGGCGTAAAGCCTGTCGATGAATTCCTGCTCACCGCGAATTTCATCGCTGTTTGACAATTCCACTCCCGGCCAGATATACTGTGCTCACTGAACTTCTTTGCGACTCAATTCCCGTGAAGTCGCGAACCATTGAATATACGCAGGAAAATCCCCCGAGCGCAATTGCTCGGGGGATTTCTCTTTGTTCCCGTCGGGTCGGGCGCCGCCGGAACCACCCGCGGCGGGTGAGGCGGCGCTCGCTCGGGCCGGAGTTCGCTGGTGGGTGACCACAACCTCCGCACCCCTGCGAGAACGGACCCCGAGATGACCCAGGACACCACCGGCGCGGGCGGAGTGACCGCACTCGCCGAGGCCGACGCTCCCGTCTTCGAAACGCTCGTGCAGATGACCCTCAACACCTTCGAGCGGTCGGGCCTCGACCCGGAGACGTACCTGCTGACCCGTATCGCGGCGCTGGTGGCCATGGACGCCGCGCCGGCCTCCTACCTGCTCAACATCGGCACGGCGGACTCACTGGGCATTCCGCTGGAGCGGATCCGGGGCACCCTCGTGGCCATCGCACCCGTCGTCGGCAGCGCCCGTGTCGTGTCCGCCGCCCGGAACATCGGCGAGGCCTTCGGACTGGACCTGCCGGACGCCGCCTGACCGGCGCGGCAGGCCCGAGACAGGGAGACCGTCATGTGCCGCTGGCTCGCCTACTCGGGGACACCCGTGCTGATCGAGGAGGTCCTCTACCGCCCGACGCATTCACTGATCGACCAGAGCCTCCATTCGCGGATGGGCGTCGAGACGACCAACGGCGACGGCTTCGGTGTGGGCTGGTACACCGACCACGCCCACACCCCGGCCGTCTTCCACGACACCGGCCCGGCCTGGAGCGACCGCAACCTCCACGAGATCGCCTCCCACGTCAGTTCGCCGCTGTTCTTCGCCCATATCCGGGCCTCCACCGGGACGGCCGTGCAGCAGACCAACTGCCACCCCTTCCGGCACCGTCACTGGATGTGGATGCACAACGGCGCGATCGCGGACTTCGCGGTACTGCGCCGCGACCTCACCCTCGCCGTCGACCCCGTCCTGTTCCCCTCGATCGAGGGCACCACGGACTCGGAACTCATGTTCTACCTGGCCCTCACCTACGGACTCGACGTCGATCCCCCGGGAGCCGTGGCCCGTATGGCGGGCCTGGTCGAACACGTGGGGCACACGCACGGGGTGGCGGAGCCCCTGCAGATGACGATCGCCGTGACCGACGGGGAGCGGGTCTGGGCCTTCCGGTACTCCAGCGCCGGCGCCTCACGGTCGCTGTTCTACAGCAGCCGCGTCAGCGACCTGCGCGCCCTCCACCCCGACGTCTCGTTCCTGAAGGACGTCTCCGACGACACCCGGCTGATCGTGTCGGAGCCGCTGGGCGATCTGCCCGGCGCCTGGAACGAGGTGCCGGAGAGCACGTACGGCATCGTCCAGCCGGGGCAGGACGTCCTGCGCACCTTCAAGCCCCAGTACGGGTAGGCGGAGCAGGGCCCTGGCCGGCTGGTCAGAGCACGTCCTCCAGCTCCGCGAGCAGCCGCCGCTTGGGGCGGGCGCCCACCATCGCCTTCACCGGCTCGCCGGCCCGGAAGACCATGAAGGTCGGCATCGAGAGCACCTTGTAGGCGTTCGTCGTCTCCGGGTTGGCGTCCACGTCCAGCTGGACCACCTTCAGCCGCTCGCCCTCCTCGGCCGCGAGGGCCTTCAGTACCGGGCCCATCTGCCGGCACGGCGGGCACCAGTCGGCGGTGAACTCCACCAGCACCGGCAGCTCCGAGCCGATCACCTGCGCCGCGAAGTCCGCGTCCGTCACCTCGGTCACGCTCACAGTTCCCGCCCTCCCAGTTCGCACAACGGTGGTTCGCTGTCGGTCGAGGCCAGGCGCACGGCGATGGTCGCCCGCACCGCCTGCAACTCACCGATCAGCGCGTCGAGTTCGGCGAGCTTGCGCCGGTAGACCGCGACCGAGGCCGGGCAGGAGTCACCCTCCGGATGACCGGCCCGCAGACACTCCACGAAGGGCCGTGTCTCCTCCAGGTCGAACCCGAAGTCCTGCAGCGTGCGGATCTGCCGGAGCAGCTTCACATCGCTCTCGTCGTAGGTCCGGTGTCCGAGCTCGTCGCGGCGCGCGGGCAGCAGCCCGCGCGCCTCGTAGTACCTGAGCGCCCTCGTCGTGGTCCCGGCCCGTGCGGCCAGCTCGCCGATTCGCATGCCTACGAACGTAAGCCTTCACGCCGACGTCAAGGCAAGCACCGGTGTCAGCGGGGCGGCACACCGGGCGCCCGGCCCGGGCGCGGGCCCAGCAGCCATTCGCCGGAGGGCGGCCCCGAGTGGACCTCCTCCTCGTCGTCGTCCGCCGGCCAGTCCTCCTCGTCCTCGTCGCCGGTCCGCACGCCCAGCAGCCTGCGGGTGAGGCGGTCGCGGTCGGAGAGGAGTTCGTCGAGGGCCTCGCGGACGTCCGCCGGTTCGGTGCGGGCGGACTCGCGTTCCGCCGCGATCAGCACCGAGCGGCGCACCAGTTCCTTGGTGAAGGAGGCCGTCGTGCCCTCGGTGCGGGTCACCACCTCGGCGGCGATGTCCTCGCCGAGGCCGAGATGGGTGCCGTACAGGGCGAGGAGGGCGGCGCGGCCCTCGGCGTCGGGCAGCGGGATCTCGACGGCGAGGTCGACGCGGCCGGGGCGCTGCACGAGGGCCGGTTCCAGCAGGTCGGCGCGGTTGGTGGTGAGCAGGAAGGCGACGTCGGCGTCGTCGCCGAGGCCGTCCATCTCGTTCAGCACCTGGAAGAGCAGGGGCTGTTCGCCGTTGCCGTAGTCGCGGGCCTCGGCGATCAGGTCGCAGTCCTCCAGGACGACGAGCGCGGGCTGGAGCATCCGGGCCAGGGCGCAGGCCGGGCCGATGGCCTCGATGCTGGTGCCGGAGAGGATGACCGCCGTGAACTGCGGGAGGTGGGAGAGGAGGTAGCGGATGGTGTGGGTCTTGCCGGTGCCGGGCGGACCGTAGAGCAGCAGGCCCCGGCGCAGGTGCTGGCCGACCGCGCGCAGCTGCTCGCGGCGCCGGGCCACGCCCACCACCTGACGCTCCACCCGCTCCAGCAGGCCGGTCGGCAGCACGATGTCCTCGCGGGTCAGGCCGGGCCTGCGGTGGAAGCGGAACGGGCCGAGACCGTGGCCGAACTGGGAGCCCTCGAAGGACAGCACCTGGCCGCGGAAGACGTTGTGCTCGCGCACGATCGCGTCGAGGTCCGCGAGCAGCCGGTCCGCGAACTCCTTCTCCTGCGCGAGGACCTCGATCTCGACCTTGTTGCGCCCGTACTCGTCGGCGGGGCCGCGCAGCAGCACCGCGAACCGCTCCTCGCCGTCCGTGCCGAGATAGAACCCGCAGGAGACGCAGGCCAGTTCCTCGTCCGGGGAGATCGGCAGGTGCGCGTAGTCGACCGCGCCGATGGTGAACCGGTCGTAGCGGTCGGCGGATTCGAGGATGTCGCCGAGGGTGAGCTCGCCGTGGTGCTGGGCGCCGCGCATGCCGATGAGCTCGTAGGAGCGGCCGTCGGCGGCGAACCAGCGTTCCAGCGCGAGGTGCACGTTGGGGAGGTCGTAGGGCGGGTACGCCGCCTTGACCACCGGGCGGTCGGTGGGCGCCGAGCCGAGGTGCTCGCGCAGCCGCCTGGTGAGGTTGCGGCGGTCGTCGTCCTCCTTGCGCCGGGGATGGGCCACGGCGGAGAGGAACTCGTAGAACATCTCGGAGATCTGTTCCATCGACAGCGACGACGGCTCGCGGCCCGCGCCGTAGCGTCGCTCGTACGCGGCCGAGCTGACGATCTCGGCCCCTTCGGACTCCCCCATGTCGCCTCCGTATGGTCGGTACGTGCGCTCCAGGGCTCCCCAGCCTGGTCCCAACCGACACCGGAGGCAAAGCATGTAGGGCAAGCGTCACCAAACGGTCGCCGTTCGCACCCGGAGCGGCGGGCCCGCTCCCGGACCCGCCGCTCCGTTCCCCCGCGTCTCCCCCGTCGGTCTCGTCACTCGCCCCGGTCTCACCGCTCGGCAACGACCGCCGTTGTCCAGGGTGGCTCCTCGGCCTCCTTCGCCCCGGCCCGCTCGAACCACACGCGGGCCGCTTCGGGGCGCCCGGTGAGCAGGAGGAGCAGCGCCGCGATCGGGCCGCGGATCTCCTCGCCCTCCCCGCGCGTCCACTCGATGTCGGTGGCGACGAGCCGGGCCCGGGGAAGCGGCCAGGGACGCGGCGGGATCCGCATGGTCCACACCCGGTCGGCGGCGTCCCGAGCGGCCTCCGACGGCATCTCGCGCGTCCGGCCGAGCGCGAGGGCGATGTCCTGGCCGTGCACGAGGACGTCCAGCAGCGACTCGCGGGGCGTGGTCAGCGGGGCCATGCGCCGGGAGCCGACGATGGAGCGCAGATGGGCGACGATCTCGCCCACGGGCAGCCGGGCCTCGCGCAGCGCCGAGTCATGGATCATGCGGTCGAAGTCCCCCCGGGCGCGCACGACTTCCCGCAACACGGTCCGCGCCGGATAGCGCGCCCCGATGGTCAGATGGGCGGCCACGTCCCGCACTCGCCAGTCCCCGCAGCGGGTGGGCGTCTCCCACTCCTCCGCGCTCAGACCGGCCAGCAGATCGGCGAGGCCCGCCCGCTCACGGTCGACGACCTGCCAGAGCTCGTCCGTCGGCAACTGCGCACCCATGGGGATCACCGCCCACTCAAGTGGTAAGCTTCACTGACCAAAGTAGTCAGAGACTCTGACCAATGTCAAGGTAAGCGGAGGAACGTCCACGATGGCGGTGGAGAGCGAGCTCAATACGGGAGTGCTCCTGTTCCTCCCCTATCGGGCCCTGGAGAACCGTATCTTCGCCGTGCTCGCCGCAGCGGGGCACGACGACCTCACGCCCGCCCAGGCCCGGGTCCTGCAGCGGATCGGGCCGGAGGGCACACGGCTGACGGAGCTGGCCGAACAGGCCCAGGTGACCAAGCAGACCGCGGGCTTCCTGGTCGACCAGCTGGAGAAGACCGGGTACGTACGCCGCGAGCCGGACCCGACCGACAGACGGGCCCGGCTCGTGTGCCTGGCACAGAGGGCGTGGGCGGCGAAGGAGATCGCCGACGGGATCGTGGCCGAGGTCGAGGATGAGTGGGAGCGGCACCTCGGCAAGCGCCGTATGAAGCAGCTGCGCGAGGCGCTGATCCTGCTGCGGGAGATCACCGACCCCTGGGCGGAGCGGCAGCCCTAGACCGGCACCCCGGCCGACTCCTCGACCTCCAGGAGTGACGCGCTCTGGCGTTCCTCCTCGAAGGCCCTGCGGCCGCCCCGGAGTCCGAACAGGCGCTTGGCGAGGGCGATGTAGAGCACCGCGAGGATGTTGAGGACCAGGGTGGCGATCTTCAAGTAGCTGACGTGCTCGGTGAGTTCGTAGATCTCCAGCGGCAGGAACGCGGCGGTGGCGACCACCGTCAGATACTCCGCCCAGCGCTTGGCGTACCAGAGACCGACCGCCTCGACGAGTTCGATCAGCGCGTAGGCGAGCAGCAGCGCGGCCACCAGGACCAGCGTGGAGTGCTTGTAGCCGAAGGTCTTCTGGATGGTGCCGACGATCGGCGAGTGGTCGAGGTCGTAGTGGAAGTGCCGGAAGACGGGCCGGAAGACGTCGAGGTACTCGTCGAAGAGCCGGCGCACCGAGTCCTGGCTGTTGCTGAACTTCCACACGGCCACCGCCACCAGCACGATGAACACCCCGCGCACGGCCCGCTCGACCGCCAGGAAGCGCAGGATGAACAGATCACGCAGCACCTTGCCGCGCGGCACCAGGGGCGCCTCGGCGGCCGGTCCCGAGCCGTGCGGCTCGCCGAGCACGAAGTCGCCGCAGCGCAGACAGCGCCAGACCTCGCCGAGGGCGGTCTCGGCGTGCAGCCGCACCCGCAGCCGGGGGTCGTCCGGCGCGTACGTGATGTGCCCCTTGCGGGAACACGTCCGCCGGTCCCAGTCGATCTTCATCCCCCGCGCCTCCATACCGCCGTGTCGAGCATGCCGAGCGTACGAACGTGCCGTGCCGGTCGACGGCACGGCACGTTAGTGCATCGGAGTAAGAGACGACGATCCGGGGAGGTCAGTTCACCGCGGCGCCCGCCGCTTCTCCCGGGACCGGGTGGCCACCCCGGACCGGGCGGCTGGGCGACGGGGGGGACGCTCAGCCGCCCGGTGCGGGCGGGGGACGGGCCCGCGTTCAGGGCGGGCCCCTCCCGGGTTCGCCGGGGCCTCAGGCCTTGGCGAGTTCCTTCTCGCCGCCCTGCTCGGGGATCTCGGCGTGCGGCTGCACGCCCTCGTCGAGGAGGGTGGTCTCGTCGAAGGGGAGTTCTCCGGCGAGGACCTGGCGGACGCGGATCTTGTCGATCTCCTTGGTCCAGGTGCCGACCAGCACGGTGGCGACCGCGTTGCCCGCGAAGTTGGTCAGGGCGCGGGCCTCGCTCATGAAGCGGTCGATGCCGACGATCAGACCGACGCCGTCCACCAGGGCGGGCTTGTGCGACTGCAGACCACCGGCCAGGGTCGCAAGGCCCGCGCCGCTGACGCCCGCCGCGCCCTTGGAGGCCAGCAGCAGGAAGAGCAGCAGCGGGATCTGCTCGCCGACGGACATCGGCGTGCCGAGGGCGTCGGCGATGTAGAGGGACGCCATGGTCATGTAGATCATGGTGCCGTCGAGGTTGAAGGAGTAGCCGGTCGGGACGGTGATGCCGACCACCGGCTTGCTGACGCCCAGGTGCTCCATCTTCGCGATGAGCCGCGGCAGCGCGGACTCGGAGGAGGAGGTGGACAGGATCAGCAGGAACTCACGGGCCAGGTACTTGAACAGCGTGAAGATGTTCAGCCCGGCGATGACCCGCAGCAGAGTGCCCAGCACGACGAAGACGAACAGGACGCAGGTGACGTAGAAGCCGAGCATCAGGACCGCGAGGCTCTTCAGGGCGTCGAGGCCGGCCGAGCCGACGACCGCGGCGATGGCGCCGAAGGCACCGATCGGGGCGGCCCACATCACCATGGCGAGGATGCGGAAGACGAGCCGCTGGATGTGCTCGACACCGCGCAGGATCGGCTGGCCCACCGAGCCCATGGCCTGCAGCGCGAAGCCGGTGAGCAGCGCGATGAGCAGGGTCTGCAGGACCTGGCCCTCGGTGAACGCCGAGACGAAGGTGGTCGGGATGATCGACAGCACGAAGTCCACGGGCGGCAGCGCGTCGCTGGAGACCTGGTCGTGGCCGGACGCCTTGATCGCGTTGGTGAGGTGCAGTCCGTCGCCCGGGTGCAGGATGTTGCCGACGACGAGACCGATGGTCAGCGCGACCAGCGACATCACCAGGAAGTAGCCGAGCGCGATACCGCCGACGGCACCGACCTTCGCGGCCTTCCGTACCGATCCGATGCCGAGCACGATCGTGCAGAAGATGATCGGGGAGATCATCATCTTGATCAGGTTCACAAAGCCCGTACCGAGCGGCTTGAGCTCGACGCCGGCGTCGGGCCAGATCAGCCCCACGGCGATACCGAGCACGACCGCCGCGATCACGGCGAGGTAGAGGTAGTGGGTACGGTCCCGCTTCACGCGGGGTGCGGCAGGTGCCGTATCGGGGGTGCTGGCGGCGGCCACGGCTGCCCTCCTTGACGTCTTCGTCGGCATCACCGGCGTGCGGCTCACGTCCGGGGGATGGGGATCGGGGGTGCGGTTTCGTCCGGCGGCCGCGATGGCTGGAACCGAATGTCCCGCTTCCGCTCGCTTCCGCATTGCGGTGACTATCCCGTGCCCCTGTGAGGGCGGTCACCCTTCCGTTCATTTAGTTCACGCTTGACGTGGGAGGCAGACTGACGGCATGCGCATCCCTGTCCCGAGACCCCGCAGCCTGGCGGGGCAGCTCTTCGCCATGCAGGCCGTGCTGATAGCGGTCGTCGTGGCCGGATATGCGCTGTTCACGTATGTCAGCGACGAGCGGCAGGCCGAGCGGGCGGCCGGCCGGCAGGCCATGGCGGTGGCCCGTTCCATCGCCGACGCGCCCTCCGTGCACGCGGCGATCGCCACCCCCAAGCCGAGCACCGAACTCCAGCCGTACGCGCTGAAGGTGATGCGCGACGCCGACGTGGACTTCGTGACGATCATGGATCCGCGGGGCATCCGCTGGACCCACCCCAACAAGAATCTGATCGGCAAGCACTTCGTCGGCAATATCGCCAAGGCCCAGAAGGGCGGCTCGCTCACCGAGAAGTACAAGGGCACCCTCGGTGTGTCGGTCCGCGCGGTCACCCCGATCAAGGACGCGGACGACAGGGTCATCGGCCTGGTCAGCGCCGGTATCAAGGTCCAGGCGATCAGCAAGCAGGTACGGGGCCAGGTCTCGGCCCTCCTCGGCGTCGCGGCCGGCGCCCTCGCCCTCGGCGCGATCGGCACCTACGTCGTCAACGCCCGGCTGCGCCGCCACACCCACGGCATGAACGCGGCCGAGCTCAGCCGGATGCACGACTACCACGAGGCCGCCCTGCACGCGGTGCGCGAGGGGCTGCTGATGCTGGACGGGCAGTACCGGGTGGCGCTGATCAACGACGGCGGACGGGAGCTGCTGGGGCTGGAGGGCGAGCGGGGCGTGATCGGGACGTCGGTCGCGGACCTGGGTCTGCCGAGCCCGTTGACGGGGGCGTTGCTGGCGTCGGAGCCGCGGGTGGACGAGGTGCATCTGACGGCGGACCGGGTACTGGTGGTCAACACCTCCCCGGTGTCCGGCGGTGAGCGCCGCGGCACCGTGGTCACCCTCCGGGACGTCACCGAACTGCAGTCCCTGATGGGCGAGTTGAACTCCGAGCGTGGTTTCACCCAGGCCCTGCGCTCCCAGGCGCACGAGGCCGCGAACCGCCTCCACACGGTGGTCTCCCTGATCGAGCTGGGCCGCGCGGAGGAGGCGGTGGACTTCGCGACGGCGGAACTGGAGCTGGCGCAGGCGCTCACCGACCAGGTGGTGGCGGCGGTGAGCGAGCCGGTGCTCGCTGCCCTGCTCCTGGGCAAGACGGCGCAGGCGAACGAGCGGGGCGTGGAGCTGGTGGTGTCGGAGGACAGCCGCCTGGACGACGGTCTGCTGCCGCCGACCCTGCCCGCCCGGGACCTGGTGACCATCCTCGGCAACCTGATCGACAACGCGGTGGACGCGGCGCAGGGAAGCGTGCGGGCGCGGGTGACGGTGACGGCGTACGCGGAGGGCTCCGAGCTGGTGCTGCGGGTGGCGGACACGGGCGCCGGGGTGGATCCCGCCCACGCCGACCTGGTCTTCCAGCGCGGCTTCTCCACGAAACCGTCCGGGCCGGGGGGCCGGGGGCTGGGTCTGGCGCTGGTACGGCAGGCCGTGCAGCGGCAGGGCGGCGAACTGACGGTGACCGAGGCGGACGGCGGGGGCGCGGAGTTCGTGGTGCGGCTGCCGCTGAGGACGACGACGCCCGTCCCGGTGCCGGGAGGCGAGGCATGACCGACATCCGGGTGCTGGTGGTGGAGGACGATCCGGTCGCGGCGGACGCGCACGTCATGTACGTCGGCCGGGTACCGGGGTTCGTCGCGGTCGGGAAGGCGCACACGGGCGCGGAGGCCCGCCGGCTGCTGGACCGCACGGCGGTGGACCTGCTCCTGCTGGACCTGCATCTGCCGGACGTGCACGGGCTGCAGTTCGCCCGCTCGTTGCGGGCGGCGGGGCATCACGCGGACGTGATCGCGGTGACGTCCGCGCGGGATCTGACGGTGGTGCGCGAAGGGGTGTCGCTGGGGGTCGTGCAGTACGTCCTGAAGCCGTTCACCTTCGCGACGCTCAGGGACCGGCTGGTGCGGTACGCGGAGTTCCGTGGGGCGGCCGGGGAGGCGGACGGCGACGTGCCCGAGGTTCCCGGCGGACGTGTGGAGAAACACGGCGGCGCCGGTGTCCTCGACGGACTCGACCACCAGGTCGAAGGCAGGGCCCGAGTCGTCCTCGGCCGAGACCACCCGGAACCCCTCGGGCCGGACGCCGAGCACGATCGCGTCCGCCCCCTCGGCCGCGGCCGCCCGCACGGTCGCCCGGGGCAGCGGTACCTCCAGGCCGTCGAGCCGCACCCCGCCCCCGGACAGCGGCAGCCGGAACAGGTTCATCGCGGGCGAGCCGACGAAACCGCCCACGAAGGTGTTGGCCGGGCGGGCGAAGACGTCCCGCGGCCTGCCCACCTGCTGCAGCACTCCGTCCCTGAGCACCGCCAGCCGGTCGCCCATGGCCATCGCCTCGATCTGGTCGTGGGTGACGTAGAGCGTGGTGATGCCGAGATGGTGCTGCATCCGGACGATCTGGGTGCGGGTCTCCACCCGCAGCCGGGCGTCGAGGTTGGACAGCGGCTCGTCCATCAGATACGCCCGCGGGTCCCGTACCAGCGCCCGCCCCGTCGCCACCCGCTGCCGCTCGCCGCCCGACAGGGTCCTCGGCCGGCGCCCGAGGTAGTCCTCGATGTCGAGTACGGAGGCGGCGAACCGCACCCGCTGCCGGGCGTGCCGTCTCGGCATGCGCGCGATGCGCAGGGCGAAGCCGATGTTGTCGGCAGCCGACAAATGCGGGTACAGCGCGTAGTTCTGGAACACCATCGCGACGTCCCGCTCCCGGGGTGGAAGATGAGTGACGTCCCGGACGCCGATGTGGATGGATCCCGAGTCGACGTCCTCGAGCCCGGCGAGCAGACGCAGACAGGTCGACTTTCCGCACCCGGAGGGTCCGAGCAGCACCATGAACTCGCCGTCCCCGATCTCGAGGTCGAGCGAGTCGACGGCCGGCCGGCCGCCCGACGGGAAGCGCCGGGTGACCTTGTCGAAGGTGACGGACGCCATGACGGCCCCCTCTGAAGGTCCTGGAACCAAGAGTGGAACGGGCGTTGGCGTTCGGCACGCCCTTGGGCCGAACGAGTGACAGGAAAGAACGGAGCAAACAGGGCGACTTGCAACGGTAACGCCAAGTTTTCCGGCCCCATAGAGCGGGGGGCCGCTCATTTGGTTAATCTGGAGCCGACGGACAGCATCACCGGGTCCCACCCACACCCACGTCCGTCCCGGGGCGGGCCGGCAGACAACGGCCTGTTCTCACACGAGTTACCGGCGCCACCGCGTCCGAACTGCATTCGACTCACACCCGAGCGGGCGTCAGGAGCCGGACCGTGAAGTGGCCGGCACGCCCCGAGGGTGACCCGACACATAAGGAGTGCGCGGTGACACCGGAGAAGACGAATCGCGAACAGCGCCCCAAGGAACGCACGGAGCGCGCAGGCCGCCGGCCCGGCGAGCTCGGCAGCCTGGACGTGTGGGCCCGGTCCGCCCCCATCCGCCTGGCGGGCTACGAGGACGACCTCGCCGAGCCGCACATCCTGCCCAGCATCGACTGACGTCGCGCGAGCAGGAACCTCGCGATCGCCGACCGCATGGGCGTGACAGACTCACGCCCATGCAGATCAGGGAAGCCGCGGCCGGGGACTGGCCGCGCATCTGGCCTTTCTGGCACCGTATCGTCGCCGCCGGCGAGACCTACACCTGGGACCGGGACACCTCCGAGGAGGTGGCCCGGTCCTTGTGGATGGGGCCGGCCAAGCGTGTGTTCGTCGTCGAGGACGAGACCGGCGCGATCGTCGCCTCGGCCTTCGTCACCCCCAACTACGGCGGGCCCGCCGCGCGGATCGCCAACGCCGGCTTCATGGTCGACCCCGCCCAAGCGGGCCGCGGCTTCGGCCGCGCCCTCGCCGAGCACGTCCTGACCGAGGCCCGGGCGGACGGCTATCGCGGCATGGTCTTCAACGCGGTCGTGGAGACCAACCCGGCGGTCAAGCTGTGGCTGTCCCTCGGCTTCACGATCCTGGGCACCGTACCGGAGGCCTTCGACCACCCGAGCCACGGCCGGGTGGGCCTGCACATCATGTACCGGGCGCTGTAGAGCTCCGTGCGCGGCTAGTCCTTGCGGCCCGTCACCGCCACGGTCACTCCCAGACCGATCATCGTCAGGCCGCCCACCCCGCCGACCAGGGAGAGGCGACGCGGGGAGCGGGCGAACCAGTCGCGCGCGGTGGCGGCCACCAGCCCCCAGACGCTGTCGGACGCGAGCGCGATGGCGTTGAAGACCAGGCCGAGCAGCAGCATCTGCGGGGTGACGTGCCCGCGGTCGCGCTCGACGAACTGGGGAAGTACGGCGGCGAAGAACACGATGGTCTTGGGGTTGGTCACACCGACCACGAACCCCTCCCAGAAGGTGCGCAGTCCGCTGTGGGTCACCGCCTCCGCGCCCGTGAACGCGGCCCGCAGCGAACCGCGGGCACGCCACGCCTTCACGCCGAGGTACACCAGATAAGCGGCACCGGCCAGCTTGAGCACCGTGAAGACGAGCACCGAGCGCTCCACCACGGACCCGATCCCGACCGCCACGGCCACGACCAGCAGATACGCGCCGAGCGTGTTGCCCGCGACGGTGGTCAGCGCCGCCCGGCGCCCCTGCGCGAGCGCCCGCCCGATCACGAACAGCACGCTCGGACCGGGGATCACGATCAGCAGGAAGGACAGCGCCGCGAAGGCGAGCAGACGGTCGGTGGACATCATGCGGCCATGGAAGCAGCGCGGGCACCCCGCTTTCCAGTGGGTTTTCGCCGCGGATCGCACCCTAGTCGGCGCTCGCGTGCCGGTGGAGGCGGTCGGCCAGCGCCTGCACGAGTGTGCGCAGTTCCGTGGGGCGCTCGATGACGAACGGGCGGTCCAGGGCGGCCAGGACCGGGGGGATCCACTCCAGGCGTTCGGCCCGGATCCGCACGCGGACCCAGCCCGCGTGATCGACGTCGGTGTCGGGGAGCGGGGACACCCTGGCGAGGTGGGCGGGGAGGTGGTCGCGGATGTGCCCGACGTCGGCGTGGACGCGCAGGGACACGTCGTGCGTCCACGGCGTCCGCGCGAGACCGTCCTGCACGGCGGCCACCGGATCGAACGCCTGCGGGACGTCGAAGGATCCGGGCCGGACGGTCATGGCGGCGATGCGGTCCAGCCGGAAGGTACGGGTCTCCCCGTCGCCGGCACCCGGGTCGGCGGCGGTCAGGTACCAGCGCCCGGAGTGGGCCACGAGACCGTAGGGCAACACGGTCCGGTCGCTCTCGCGGCCCTGCCGGTCGGTGTAGGTGATCTCCACCGGGTGCCGGTGCAGCGCCGCCTCGGCGAGTCCGAGCAGGACGTCCGTCCCGCGGCCGGTGCCGGAGCGGGCCGGCGCGGTGAAGTCGGCCGTGTCCAGCAGCGCCGACAGGCGTCGGCCGAGAGGCTTCGGCAGGACGCGCCGCAGTTTCGCCGCCGCGCTCTCACCGGCCGCGGCGGACGCGGGGACCAGCCCGGTGCGCCGGGCGGCCAGCAGGCCGAGGAGCACGGCCAGCGCCTCCTCGTCGGTGAGCATCAGCGGCGGCATGCGGTGGCCGGGGGCGAGCCGGTAGCCGCCGTAGCGGCCGCGCACCGACTCGACCGGCACGCCGAGTTCCAGCAGGTGGCCGGCGTAGCGGCGGACAGTGCGTTCGTCGACGCCGAGGCGGGCGGCCAGGTCGGGGACGGTGCGGGTGCCGCCTCCCTGAAGGATCTCCAGCAGGGCGAGCACCCGGGCGGTCGATGTGGTCACTCGGCAAGTCTGCCTCGTATACCGGGCGGAACCTGTCCGGTATTGGTCCTAGCGTTCGGGACGTTCCTTCATCCGACACCCTTCTGACAGGAGCCCTCATGAACTTCGTCTCGATCCGCGTGATCACCCATGACGTCGCCCGCCTCGTCGCCTTCTACGAGCAGGTCACCGCCGTCCCGGCGACCTGGTCGACCCCGGACTTCGCCGAACTCGTCACGCCGTGCTGCACCTTGGCCGTCGCGAGCGAGCGCACCGTGGCCCTCTTCGGCGCCGGCTCCGCCCGCCCGGCCGCCAACCACACGGTGATCACCGAGTTCCGGGTCGCCGACGTCGACGCGGAACACCGCCGACTGGAGTCACTGGGCGTCGAGTTCGTCCAGAAGCCCACGACGATGCCCTGGGGCAACCGCTCCCTCCTCTTCCGCGACCCCGACGGCAACCTGATCAACTTCTTCACCCCGGTGACGCCCGAGGCGGTACGGTGGCAGGAGCGGCCCTGAGCAGTAGCAGCCGTGGCCGCGGGTACGCCTCAACGGGAGCCGAGAGTGATCCAGTAGCGGCGCTTGAGCCCGGCCTCCGTGCTGCGCACGTCCTCCAGGACCCCACCGTTGCTCTCGATGGTGCGCGCCGAACCGACGTTGCCGTCGTCGCAGGTGAGCAGGACCCGGTCCAGACCGAGCGCCGGTGCCTTGAGGAGAACGGTTCCCAGTGCCCACGTGGCCAGTCCGCGCCTTCTGGCGGAGGGCCGGACGCTGTAGCCGATGTGTCCGCCGCCCTCCAGCAGGAAGGCGTTGAGATAGTGACGGAGGTCGATGGCCCCGAGGTACACCCCGCCGTCGGCGATCCACCAGTGGCTGGCGTGCACGCGCCCTTCCCCGACCGGCAGCGAGCGGTCCGACTGCTGCCGCAGCCGCTCGACCCAGGAGGCGAACCCCTCGGGGCTGTCGAGGTCGTCGTCGCCCACCAGGCGGAAGCCGGCCCCGTCCTGGTGAGCGCCGGGCCACTCGTCACGGGCCTCGATCCACGAGGAGTGCAACCGGGCGGTGGGAGCGATCAGTTCGGCCATGCGAGGGACCGTAACACCCCCCCTCAGTCCAGGGGTGCCGTCCGCTGCCACGGATGCAGCTTCTCCAGCTGTTCCGCCAGTTCCAGCAGGGTCGCCTCCGAGCCGGGGCGGCCCACGAGCTGGACGGCGGTGGGGGCGCCGGAGGGCAGAGTGCCGAAGGGAACGGACATCGCCGGCCAGCCGGTGAGGTTCCACGGGGGCGTCAGGGGCGAGTAGGTGGTGTTGGCGAGGATGTTGGCGAGCCAGCCCCGCTCGTGCCAGGCCACCGCCTTGGGGGAGCGGCGGGCGAGCGCGGGGGTCAGCAGGACGTCGTACTCCTCGAAGAACGGCTCCATACGGCGGCGCAGACGATCCCGGCTCTCACCGCCCCGGACGGAGCTCAGGAAACGGCGGCCGACGGCCGCGTGCACCCGGGTGCGCCGGGTCAGCAGACGCCGGTCGAGGCCCTGGGCGTCCACCGCCGTACCCGCCGTCCAGTGCGCGAGGGAGGTCGTGCTCAGGGAGGCGGGGTAGGGCGGGTCGGCGCGCCGCACCTGGTGACCGGCCTTGATCAGGATCCCGGCGGCGTCCCGGGCGGCGGTGGCGTACGGCCGGCTGACGGTGACGCCGACCAGGGGACTGCGCAGCGACACGGCGACCCTGCGCATGCCCGGTTCGGACGGCCGCAGCGCGTCCGGGTCCGCCAGGACCGACAGCATCAGGCGCGCGTCCTCGACCGTCGTGGCGAGCGGGCCGTTCTCCGACATGCCGAACCAGTCGCCGTCACCGATGCCCGCGGGCACCACGCCGTAACCCGGCTTGATGGTGACCAGGCCGCAGTTGGCGGCCGGGATGCGCAGGGAGCCCATGCCGTCGTTGCCGAGGGCGATCGGCGTGAAGCCGGCGGCCACCGCCGCGCCGCTGCCGCCGGAGGAGCCGCCCGCCGTGCGGGTCAGGTCCCAGGGGTTGCGGGCGGTGCCGTGCACGCCCTCGGTGGTGCCGAAGACGCACAGCTCGGGCACGTTCGTCAGCCCCACCACCACCGCGCCCGCCGCGCGCAGCCGGGCCACCGTCACATGGTCCTCGGCGGCCGGGGTGTCCGGGGTGGCGGCGGAGCCCACGCGGTTGGACTCGCCCCGCACGGCGAGGTTGTCCTTGACCGCCACCGGCACACCGGCCAGCGGCAGTTCGGCCAGATCACCGCGCGAGCCCACCTCGTCGGCCTCGGCGAGCGCCGCCTCGGCCCGTACGACCCGGAACGCGCCGACGCGTCCGTCGAGCCGCTCGGTCCGTTCGAGGTGCTCGGCCACCACCTCGCGCGGAGTGGCCCGCTTCTCGCGTACGGCGGCGGCGATCTCGGTGGCGGTCCGGCCGACCCAGCTGGTCACGGGGGCTCCTCGGGAGTGCGGTGCGTGGGCTACTCGTGAGTACGGAGTGCACTCTGCCCCGCCGCGCGCCCGGCGTCGAGAGCACCGGCGCTTGGACATTCGGACCGCTGTTGTTGGACTTTTCACCGGCCGCCGGTCACTGACCCGCAGGTCATCGGATCAATGGGGCAACTGCCGTGTGTGGAGGTGTCATTGACAGGCTCCTGAGGCCGCCCAATGATCAGACATCCGATGAATTGGAGCCGCTCATGAGTCCGTATCCAAGACGTCAGGTCCTGGGCGCCGCGGTGGCCGTCACCGCGGCCGGCGCCCTTCCCCTCGCCGCGGCGAGCGATACCCTCGCGGCCGGGCCGGGCGGCGGGAAAGGCGCGGCGGGCTGGGTCCCCGTCCCCGACCCGGTCCCCGTGCCGCTCGACTCCCTCTACGACAACGACGGCATCGACACCGCCACCGCACGCGGCGGCGGCTTCGACGGCTCCGGCTACACCTTCCCCGGCGAGGAACTCCCCGCGGGCCGCGTGGAGGTCGACGGCGTCCCCTTCGACTTCCCCTCCTCGACCGCGGGCACCAAGAACAACGTGGTCGCGCTCGGCCAGCGCGTCGACCTGCCCCGCGGCCGCTATCTCTCCGCCGTCTTCCTCACGACCCGGCTGCGTGAGACGGGTGCCTGGCTGAAGGTCAACGGCGAGGCGGTCTACGACACGACGTACTGGTCTCGGATGGCTCAGCTCGGCGAGGACCTGCGGTTCACCGTCCGCCCGAACGAGGCCTTCTACATCCACTCCCTGACCCGGCCGGGAGCGAAGCTCACCGTCGAGGCGCCCGTGCCGATCCGGCCCGGCGACAAGGTGACCCCGCTCGGCCACGACCGTCCGCTCACCTGGACCGTCGGAAAGGGGGCGCTGGTGATCGACGTACCGGAGACGGCCCGTAAGGCGGGACAGCACGTTTGGGTGTTCAAGGTGGAGTGGCATGGGTGAGATCAGGAAGAGACTGCTGCGGCTGCTCGGCGTCACGGCGGCCCTGACGCTGCTCGTCACGCCGGTCCAGGCGGTCGCACGGGAGACGCGGCCGACGGTTCCGGTCACCGTGCCGGCGCTGGCCAACTGGACCGCCGGACACGGAAGTTACGTGTACGGCAAGGGCGTTCGGCTGGTCGCCGACAGCCCGGGCGAGCGGCGGGTCGCCGACACACTCGCCGACGATCTGCGCGCGGCGGGGCACGGCAGCGTCCCCGTCGTCCCGGGCGGCGCACGCACCGGGGACATCGTGGTCGACGTCCAGCCCTCCCGCGGATCCCTCGGCGCCGAGGGCTACGAACTCACCGTCGGCACGCGGCTGTCGGTGACCGCCGCCACCGAGACCGGCGCCTTCTACGGCACCCGCACCCTCCTCCAACTCCTCGCGCAGGGCGACCGGATACCGGCGGGACGGACGATCGACGTACCGCGCTACAAGGAGCGGGGCGTCGGCGTGTGCGCCTGCTACATCCACATCACGCTGCCCTGGCTGGAGAACCTGGTGCGCGAGATGGCGTACCACAAGCTCAACCAGCTGCTCCTGGAGCTGAAGGTGAAGAGCGACGCGCATCCCGAGGCGAACACCTGGGGCTACTACACCAAGGACGAGATGCGCCGGCTGGTCGCCCTCGGCGACAAGTACCACGTGGAGATCATCCCGGAGATCAACTCCCCGGGCCACATGGACCCGTGGATCGAGAACCGCCCGGACCTGCAGCTCAGCGACTCAGACGGCAACAAGCAGCCCGCCCGCCTCGACGTCACCCAGCAGGCCGCCTTCGACTACTACACCGGTCTGATGGACGAGTACGCGCAGGTCTTCACCGCGAAGTCCTGGCACATGGGCGCCGACGAGTACATGCTCGGCTCCGACTACGCCAAGTACCCGCAGATGCTGACGTACGCGCGGGAGAAGTACGGGCCGAACGCCACCCCGCAGGACGCGTACGTGGACTTCATCAACCGCGTCCAGGCGTACGCGGTGAGCAAGGGCAAGCGGCTGCGCATCTGGAACGACGGGCTGACCGGCGCCAACACCGTGCCGGTGGCGGCCGGGACGACCGTCGAGCACTGGCTGAACGTCGCCGTGAAGCCCAGCGCGCTCATCGCCCGGGGCTACCGGGTCGAGAACGCCGCCTACTCGCTGTACCTGGTCCGCGGCGGGTTCCACAGCGACACCGGGTCCCTGTACGACCAGGGGTGGGATCCGCGCAGCTTCGAGGGGGAGAAGGTGGCGACCGGCGAGGGCATCACCGGGGCGAAGATCAGCCTGTGGCCGGACAACGGCAGCGGCGAGACGGAGAACGAGGTCGCCGTCGAACTCTGGCCCGCGCTACGCCACATCGCTGAGGCCACCTGGGGCGATCCGCACCCGGATGCCACCTACGCCGAGTTCACCGCACGGGGGACGGCGGTGGGCCACGCGCCCGGTTGGCGTGATCTGACGCGGCTTCCGGTGGCGGAGGGCACGTACTCCTTCCGTACCGCGGGACAGACCTTCACGGCCCGACTCGCCCGCACCGCCGACGGATACGCGAGCCTGCGGTCCCCTGACGGCTGCCTGGAGATCAGCGGCGGCAAGCTCACGCTCAACGCGCCGCTGCAGCCCGGCGTCGAGGCGACCTGGAAGAGCTGTGACGTCGCCGGCACCCTGCAGCGCTGGCAGGTGAACCGCGCCGCCGGGGGCTACGAGCTCGTCAACGCGATCACGCAGATGGCGCTGACCGTGAGCGACGACGGCCGGCTCGTCCAGTACCCGCCGGACCAGCGCCCGCCCGCCGTCTGGCACCTCACCGCCCACTGAACCGAGGAGTCCGATCCTCCATGGCTCTCTCCAGACGCCTCTTCGTCACCACCGCCGTCGCATCGGTCTCCGCGCTCGCCGCGCCCGGCCTCCCCGCGTTCGCGGCGGGCGCGCCCAGTGACCGCTCCCGCATCCCCGTCAGCCCCGACGACACCCCCGACGAGCTCGTCCGCAAGGCCTCCCGAGTCCGGCCCACAGCACGGCAGATCGCCTGGCAGGCCCTGGAACAGACCGCCTTCCTGCACTTCGGCGTGAACACCTTCACCGGGCTGGAGTGGGGCACCGGCGACGAGGACCCGAACGTCTTCCAGCCCACCGGCCTGGACACCGACCAGTGGGCCCGCGCCCTGCGCGACGGCGGGTTCAGGCTGGCGATCCTCACCGTCAAGCACCACGACGGCTTCGTCCTCTACCCCTCCCGCTACACCGACCACTCGGTGGCGTCGAGCAGTTGGCAGGGCGGCCACGGCGACGTGCTGCGCTCCTTCGCCGACTCCATGCGCCGGTACGGCCTCAAGGTCGGCGTCTACATCTCACCCGCCGACGAGAACCAGTACCTGCACGGCGTCTACGCCAACGGCAGCGCCCGCACCACCCGCACCGTTCCCACCCTGACCGAGGGCGACGACCGCGCCCCGGACCGCTTCTACACCCTTCCGGCGACCGACTACGGCGCCCACATGCTCAACACGCTCTACGAGGTGCTCACCGAGTACGGTCCGGTCGACGAGGTGTGGTTCGACGGCGCCCAGGGCCACATACCTCCAGACAAGGTGGAGAACTACGACTGGGACAGCTGGTACGCCCTGGTCCGCGCCCTCGCCCCGGACGCCGCGATCGCCGTGACCGGGCCCGACCTGCGCTGGGTCGGCAACGAGGACGGGCTGGCCCGCGAGAACGAGTGGAGCGTCATCCCGGTCAAGGAGAACCAGTACGGGCGCACCGACTGGGCGCTGTCGTACGACACCGCCGACGAGGGCAGCCGCGACGCGCTCGTGACCGCCCGGCCGACAACGGACTACCTGCAGTGGTGGCCCGCCGAGTGCGATGTGTCCATCCGGGACGGCTGGTTCTACCACCCCGACCAACTCCCCAAGTCCGTGGACGACTTGACGAGGATCTGGTTCGGCTCGGTGGGCCGCAACTCGGTGCTGCTGCTCAACGTCCCGCCGGACACGGACGGCCGGCTGCACGACACCGACGTCGTCCGGCTGCGGGAGTTCCGCGCCCGCATCGAGCGCGAGCTTCCGAGCGACCTGGCCCGGGGCGCCCGCACCACCCTTGCCGCGGCCGGAGTCACGGTCGATCTCGCCGCCGAGCACGAGGTGGACCGCGTCCGTCTCGCCGAGGACATCCGGCACGGCCAGCAGGTCGAGGGCTTCGTCGTCGAGGCCTGGCGCGAGGGCGCCTGGGACCGGGTGGCAACGGCCGGAACGATCGGCGCGAGCCGCATCCTGCAGTTGCCGGAGCCCGTCACGGCCCGGCGGTGGCGGGTACGGGTGACGGGTGCGCGGGGTGCCGTCCGGATCGCGGAGTTCGGGCTGTACCGGTCCGCGGTCTGACGGGGTACCCGATCAGGGCGGTCACCAGGGCATCGGCGACCTGGTGACCGCCCGCCTCAGGTCTCGCGGCCGCGGTGGTGGCGGCGGACCCGCCAGACGACCAGGGCCACGACCGCCAGCACGGCCACCACCAGTGCCGTGGTCTTGCCGATCAGGCCCTCGGCCCGCTGGTAGGCGGCGCCGGCCGCGTAGCCGAGGACGGCGTTCCCGGCGCCCCAGACCAGTCCGCCGAGCGCGTTGTAGAGGAAGAAGCGGGGGTAGGGCATGCCGGAGGCGCCCGCCATCGCCGGGACCAGGGAGCGGAGGAGGGCGACGAAGCGGCCGATGAAGACGGCCGCCGGGCCGCGCCGGCGGATCAGGTCGCGTGTCCTGTCCGCGCCGTGGGCGTGCCGGCGCAGCGGGCGGCTGCGCAGGAGCGGGGGGCCGAGGCGGCGGCCGAGCTCGTAGCCGACGCCGTCCCCGGCGATCGCGGCCAGGACCACGGCGACGGCCAGCCAGACCAGGTCGACCACGCCCTGCCGGGCCAGCACCCCGCCGACGATCACCGCGGTCTCCCCGGGCAGGACGAACCCGAAGAAGAACGCGTCCTCGGCGAAGACGAGGCCCACGACCACGATGTACACCACGGGCCCGGACAGATGCGCGAGCCAGTGGGTGACAGCGCTCATCCGCCGACTCCCTTCCCAGCGGCGGTCGAGTACCCCATCGGGCGTCGCGTTCCTCAGGTCTCGGCCAGGACCTTCTCCAGGAAGCCCACCGAGTCCGCCGCCGACAGAGCCACCAGGGTGAGCCGGTCCATGACGGCGAGATAGTGGTCGACGTCCTCGGGCTTGTCCAGGTAGAGGGCGCTGGAGAGTTGCTCCAGGTAGACGATGTCGGGCAGGTCCGGGACCGGGAAGCGCAGCACGGTGACCGGGCCGCCCGCCGCCGCGTGACCGCCCACGTGGAAGGGGAGCACCTGGACGGTCACGTTGGGCAGGCCGGCCGCCTCGATCAGGTGCCGGAGCTGGTCGCGCATCACCTCTCTCCCGCCGAGCGGACGGCGCAGCGCCGCCTCGTCCACCACGACCCACAGCCTGGGCGCGTCCGGGCCGGACAGCAGCGATTGCCTTTTCATCCGCAGGGTGACACGGCGCTCGACCGCGTCCTCGGAGGTGACGGAGTGGCCGAGCCGGACGACGGCCTCGGCATAGGCGGGGGTCTGCAACAGGCCCGGCACGAACTGGACTTCGTAGGTGCGGATGAGACAGGCCGCCTCCTCCAGCCCCAGGTGCTGCTCGAACCAGCTCGGGAAGGCGTCGCCGTACGCCCGCCACCAGCCGGGCTGGTTCGCCCGCCGCACCGAGTCCAGCAACTCCTCGCGTACGGCGGTGTCGTGGACGCCGTAGAGGGTGAGCAGGTCGGCGACGTCACGGACCTTGAAGCCGACGCGGCCCAGTTCCATGCGGCACAGTTTGGCGTCCGAGGCGCGGATCTCCGAGGCGGCCCGCTCCCGGGAGATGCCGAGGGACTCGCGCAGCCGGCGCAGACGGGTGCCCAGCATGATGCGCTGCACGGTCGGGCCGCCGCGCCTGAGGCTGAGTACCTGGGAATCAGGGGGAAGGGGTTCTGGTCGAGCTGCCGCCATGGTCATCCCCTCGGCCGCCGCCGTGCGTTACGTCGTGACTCGCCAAGGAGCGTAGCACCGCGTCGCCGTACCGCCGCGGGGCGTGAGAAGGCCGGAGGGCGTCGGTCGTCGACCGGGCCCTCCGGCCGTCCGCGGGTGTGCCCGACGTCAACGACCGGGGAGTAGGCCGTCGAAGTCGCCGTCCTTCACACCGCGGACGAAGGCGGAGATCTCGGCGCGGGGATACACGAGTGCCGGACCTTCGGGGTGACGGGAGTTGCGTACCGCGACGCTGCCGTCCGCGAGCACAGCGAGCTCGACGCAGTTGCCCTCGGGGTTGCTGTGCCGGCTCTTGCGCCAGACCACCCCGGTCAGCCGGTCGGCCGGCGTGCCGTTGCTCACGTGCTGCATCTGAGGCCTCTTCGAGATCAACTCGCCCGGCAGTCACTGCGGTTGCGTCGCTACGACAGTACCAAGATCGTCTGCAATTGCAGCGGTAATTGCGTTTTTCCCATCTCGCGGCTTTGCGGGCTTGCGGCCGTCAGGCTTTGCGGCCGATGCCGCAGATCGCGTCCACCTCGGTGGGGGAGCGGCCCACGTCGACCGGCTCGGGGTGCCACCGGGAGGTCGGCACGATGCCGGGCTCGACGAGGTCGAGTCCGTCGAAGAAGGCCGCGATCCGCTCCGGGCTGCGCAGGTGGTAGGAGCTGGCGGAGTTGGCGTTGTAGACCGAGATCGCCTGGTTGAGCGTCTCGTTGGTGTCGGTGCCGTCGGCCAGGGCGAGGTGGCTGCCCGGAGGAAGGATGTCCAGGTAGCGCGCCACGAGCGCCTCGGGCTCGTCGGAGTCCGGGATCTGCCCCAGGATGCCGAGCATGGTCAGGGCGACGGGCCGGTCGAAGTCCAGCGTCCGCGCGGCCCCTTCGACGATGCGGTCGGGGTCGCGGACATCCGCCTCGAGATAGGCGCAGGCGCCCTCCGGGGTGCTGGTGAGCAGGGCCTGGGCGTGCACCAGCACCAGCGGGTCGTTGTCGACGTAGACGATGCGGCTGTCGGGCGCGAACCGCTGGGCGACCTCGTGGGTGTTGTCGACCGTGGGCAGTCCGGTGCCGATGTCCAGGAACTGGCGGATGCCCGCGTCGGCGGCCAGATGGCGCACCGCGCGGACCAGGAAGCGCCGTTGGAGACGGGCGAGCAGCGCGATGTCCGGGAACATCTGCAGGATCATCTCGCCGGCCTGCCGGTCGGCGGCGTAGTTGTCCTTGCCGCCCAGCAGGAAGTTCCACACACGGGCCGAGTGGGGCTGGTCGGGATGCAGCCGGTCGGCCTCCGGTTCTTCGGAAGTCATGGGCAAAGCGTCACACGAAGTGGGCGGCGCTGTCCGGCGGTTGACCGGCTACGGCCCCGTCACACCGGTGTCCGCACGATCTTCCCGACGACCGCCTCCGCGCGCTCCGGGTGCTCCTCGAACCAGGCGCCGAGATGGTGGTGCACGGCCTCGGCGACACAGGCACGCACCTCGGTGTTGCCGAGCAGTCCGCGGATGGCGCCGAGGTACTCGGGGCGGTCCAGGTTCACCGACACGACGGCCACCAGGCTCCGGCCGATCCGGTCGCCGATCGGACCGGTGTCCGTGACCGTCGGCAGTCCCCTCTTGTGGGCGTACGCGGTCACGGCGGCCGTCACCCCGTCGCGGAACCCTTCCACATGCGTGCCGCCCTCCCGGGTGGCCCGCCCGTTGACGAAGCCGCGGACGCCCTGCGCGTCCCTCCCACCCCATTGGAAGGCGATCTCCATCGTCCCCGCCATCCGCGGGTCCTCCCGCTCGAAGGCGATGATCTCCGGATGGAGGGACCCGCCGGCCGCCGCATCGAGCGCGGCAACGAAGTCCCGTACGCCGCCCGGGTAGCACAACCGCTCCAACCGCGGCTGCCCTGCGGGGCGTTCGTCCGTCAGGGAGATCTCCAGCCCCCGGTTGAGGAAGGCCACCTGCCGGAAGCGCTCCGCGAGTACGGCGAACGAGCACCGTGTCGTCTCGAAGATCTCCGTGTCGGGCCAGAAGGTGATGGTCTTCCCCGTGCGGGCCGTTGAAGCCACGGCGGAGGGTGGGGCGAGGGCGACACCGCGCGCGTACTCTTGGACCCAACGCACCCCCTCGCGCCGCACCTCCGCGGTCAGTCGGCTCGACAGCGCGGTGGCGACGACGAGCCCGAGGTTGAAGTGGCCCACGTACACGGAGTGCCGGTCGCCGGGCTCCGAGCCGGCGTACAGGGTGGTCAACCGGACTTCGAGCCCCGGGCCGCCGCCATCCCCGAAGGCGGCCGCCGGTGCGTCGTCGGTGACCCGCACACCGCCGTCGGGCAAGAGCGTGACGTCGATGCGGCCGGCCCCCTGGGCCAGGACCTCGTTCACCGCCTGGCTCACGACCGCGAACACCAGTTCATGCAGACCGCGTTCACCGGTGGAGCCGACATACATCCCGGGCCGCTTGCGCACGGCCGTGAGCCCCTCCAGCACCTCGATATCAGCAGCGTCGTACCGCATGCCTTCCCCACTCACGAAGACCCCTCCCATGGCGTCCGGCGGATGTCCCCACCCTAGGAGAAATCCCGGGAAAGGCCAGGTCAGAGCAGCTGCATCGAAGCCGTGGACGAGCGGGAGAGGGCCCGCGGGACGACGGGCGGCGCGGGGGGAAAGCAGGGGGCCGAAAAGGGGCCCGCGACCCCACTGAGGCCGCTCACGACCCCGTCTGGGACGTCTCCCGGGCCTCTGTTTCCAGGGTCCTGGCGCTGCCGGCCGCTTGCTGGCTCCTCGCGTTCTGCTTCCACTCCTGTACCAGGAGGCCGAGCAGGACCTCGTCCAGGAACTCGCCCATCACCCAGGCCGAGGACCGCAGTACGCCCTCGCGGACGAAGCCGTTGTGTTCGGCGGCGCGCAGCATCGCGTGGTTGTCGGCCAGCGTCTCGATCTGGAGGCGTCGCAGGCCGCGGACGACGAAGCCGTAGTGGCACAGGACCGCGACCACATCGGTGCCGTAGCCCTTGCCGCGCGAGGACGGCAGGAGGCCGAGCCCGACGTGCGCCAGGCGGTTGTGGTTGTCGATGCCCCAGAGCGTCGCGGTGCCGATCAGCGTGCCGCCGTCCAACTCCACCACGGAGAAGGGGACATGGCTTTCCTCCATGTCGTCCACCACGAGCCGCGGATCATTCGAGCCGGGCGAGACCGGCCGCCACGGCCCGCCTGACGCCCGCGAGGAGTTGACCACGTCGTCGTAGAGCTCGGTCCGCAGCACCGGCATGTCGTCCTCGTGGCGGGCCCTGAGCCCGACCTTCTCGCCCTTCAGCATGCAGGCTTCCTATCCGACGAGGCCGAGCGCGGCAATCCAATATGTGAGCACCTGAGCCGGGCGAGCCAGTCGCGGGCGGTGATCTATGCGGGTGCCCGTGCCGCCCCCGTGCTGTCCCGCACGATGACCTGGGGCACCGGCACCCGTACCGTCCGTGCCGGGCCGCCGTCCACCAGGGCGGTCAGCTCCCGTGCCGCCGTACGGCCGAACTCCACGCTGTCGCGGGAGAGCGCCGACAGCCACGGCTTGACCATCCGGCACAGGGCCGAGTCCTCCCAGGACAGCACCGACACGTCGGCCGGTACGGAGAAGCCCAGTTCGGCGGCGGTGGCGACGCCGGCCACGGCCATCACGTCGTTGTCGTAGATCAGCGCGGTCGGGGGAGCGGGGCGTCCCAGGACCCGGCGGGTGACGGCGGCGCCCTCAGCGTCGGAGTAGTCGGTGGTCACCGACTCCACCTCGGACAGACTCCGGCGCTCCGCCTCGGCGCGCAGGGTGCGGATACGGCGCTCGGTGTGCGCCAGACCGGGCAGACCCGCGATGTGCACGATCCGGCGGTGGCCGTGCGCGTACAACTCGTCCACGACCGAGGCCATCGCGCCCGCGTCGTCGGCCCAGACCGTCGACAGGCCCGGGTGACGTTCGTCGGGGGCGCCGCCGATCACCACGGCGGGCAGGCCGAGTTGGTCCAGCAGGTCGGGGCGCGGGTCGGCGGTGCGCGGGTCGACGACGAGGACGCCGTCCACGCGGTGCTCGGCCCACCAGCGCCGGTAGACCGCGCACTCGTCGTCGACGTCCTCGACCACCTGGAACAGCAGGCCCAGATGCCGTTCCGCCAGCACCTCCTGTATGCCCGAGACGAGTTGGAGGAAGAAGGAGTCGACACCGAGGGTGTCCGCGGGGCGGGCCAGCACGAAGCCGACCGTCGCCGCGCCCTCACCGGACAGCTGACGGGCCGCGGTGCTGGGCCGCCAGCCGAGCTCCTCGGCGACCTGGCGCACCCGGTCACGGGTCCCCTCGGAGACGCCCGGCCGGCCGTTGAGCGCGAAGGAGACGGCGCTCTGGGAGACCCCGGCGTGCCGCGCGATGTCCTTCATCGTCGGCCGACGCGCGGGCGACCGCTTGCCTGACACGGTGATTCCCCATTCAACTTTCAGTGAGCGGATTCCAGGAGAGTAGGTACTAATGCGGTTCAGCCGCAAGAACCTAATGCGTATTAGCAACTAATGCGATTAGCTCCTCCGGTTCCATTGACGGGCCGGTGAAACGGCGTGCAGGGTCTGCGTCGTTGGCCAACCCCACTGCCCCAACCCCGTTGCACGAGGAGGCCGTTGCGTCGTGTCCGTTTCCCGCAGAACCCTTGCCGCAGCCGCTTTCGTCGCCCTCGTCCTGCCGCTCAGCGCGTGCGGTTCGGGAGGTGACGACGGCGGATCGGGCGACGCCTCCGGCAAGGTCGAGGGCGACATCACCTTCCAGACCTGGAACCTGCGCGCCAACTTCAAGTCGTACTTCGACGGCGTGATCGCCGACTTCGAGAAGCAGTACCCCGGCACCCATGTGAAGTGGATCGACCAGCCCGCCGAGGGGTACGCCGACAAGATCAGCGCCGACGCGGCGGGCGGCACCCTGCCCGACGTCGTCAACGTCTCCCCGGACCTCGTCGCCCCGCTCGCCAAGGCCGGCCTCGCGCTCGACCTCGACAAGGCGGCGGCCAAGTACAGGAAGGAGTACCTGCCGGGCGCCTGGGCCAGCCATCGGATACCGGGCATGACCGGCACCTATGCCTTCCCCTGGTACCTCAACACGGGCCCGCTCTTCTACAACAAGTCGCTGTTCAAGAAGGCCGGACTCGACCCCGACAGCCCGCCGAAGACGTACGACGACCTTTTCGCCGACGCCCTGACCATGGCGCACAAGAGCGACGGCAAGGTCGCCACCCTCGCCAACGTCCCGACCATCGAGGACTTCGGCCGCTACGGCGTGGAGCTGATGAACAAGGAGGGCACCGCCTTCACCTTCAACGACGCCAAGGGCGTCCAACTGCTGAGCAAGTACAAGGAGTTGTACGACGCCAAGGCGCTGGACCCGCAGGCGCTGACCGCCACCCCGGAGTCGTCGGGAAGGAAGTTCCTCACCGAGGCCGTCGCCATGAACCCGGGCAGTGCCCTCGACCTCGACAACTTCAAGAAGCAGGCGCCGAACCTGTACAAGAACATCGGCATCACCGACCAGATCACCAGCACCGGTCACGTCAACATGTACGTCATGGGCGTGATGGTCAACTCCAGGACCAAGCGCACCCCGGCCGCCGTCGCCTTCGCGCACTACGTCACCGACGCAGAGCACCAGATGTCCTTCGCCAAGAAGGTCGCCATCTTCCCCAGCACCGCCGGCTCCCTGGAGGACCCCTACTTCACCAAGGAGGACGGCACCGACGAGACACGGGTGCGGATCGCCGCCGCCAAGTCCCTGAAGAACGCGGTCAATTACACGCCCGTGCTGTTCAGCGACCAGATGAAGACGGCCCTGCGCAACGAGGTGGCCAAGGCGCTGCAGGGCAAGGAGAGCCCCAAGGCGGCTCTAGACAACGCTGTCAAGGCCTGCAACACACTCCTCCAGCAGCAGGGCTGACGCGCGATGGCCACCTCGACCGTCACCCGGGTACGGCGCCAACTGCCGAGCAGCCCCTGGCTGTTCGCCGCGCCCGGGCTGCTGATCACCGGCGTGTTCATCCTGTACCCGTTCGTCTCCACGGTCGTGAGCGCCTTCACCGACCGCCGTACCCTCGTCCCGGGGAAGTTCGTCGGGCTCGCCAACTTCCGCGAGCTGCTGCACGACGACATGTTCTGGATCGGCCTGCGCAACAGCACGTTGTACATCGTCTGCGTCGTCCCCGCCCTCGTCGTCCTGCCGTTGCTGCTCGCGCTGCTGGTGCAGAAGAACATCCCCGGCATCACCTTCTTCCGGTCCGCGTTCTACACGCCGGTCGTCGCCTCGATCGTCGTGGTCGGGCTGATCTGGGTGTGGCTCCTGGACGAACGCGGTCTGATCAACTCCCTGCTGGAGAGCGTCGGGGTCGGCCGCGTCGGCTTCCTCAGCGACCAGTGGCTGCTGCTGTTCAGCGCCATGGCCGTGACCGTCTGGAAGGGCCTCGGCTACTACATGATCATCTATCTGGCCGCGCTGGCGAACGTCCCGCGCGAACTCCACGAGGCCGCCGCCGTCGACGGCGCAGGCGCGGTCCGCCGCTTTCGCACGGTCACCGTGCCCGCCGTACGCTCCACCATGGTCCTGGTCGGCGCGCTGTCCTCGGTCGCCGCCTTCAAGGTCTTCTCCGAGGTGTACCTGATGGCGGGCCCCAGCGGAGGCCCGGCGGGCGAGGACACCACCCTGGTGATGCTGGTCCAGCGCACCGGCACCGGCCTCACCGGCCGCGTCGGCTACGCCTCCGCCATCTCGCTGGTCGTCTTCGTCGTCACCGTCGCGCTGATGCTGCTGGTGCTGCGCGCCGACCGGAGGGAGGCGTCATGAGCGTCCTGGAGAAGGCACGGCCCGTCTCCCGCCCCGAGGCCCCCGGGCCCCGCGTCACCGACGAACACGGCCGCCGCATCCGGGTGGGCGAACTCGTCGTGCGCTACGTGCTGTTGCTCGTCGTCCTCGCGCTGACCGTCGGCCCGTTCCTGTGGCAGCTGTCCACCTCGCTCAAAGGTCCCACGGAGGACATCTTCAGCTCACCGCCGAAGTTCCTGCCCGGACACCCGACCCTGCACAACTACGAGCGGGTCGCCGACACCATCCCGGTGTGGGACTACGCGCTGAACTCCCTCAAGGTCGCCGCCGCCAACGTCGTGACCAACTGTGTCGGTTCGGCCCTCGCCGGCTACGCCCTGGCCCGGCTGCGCTACCGCGGCCGACGCGTCGCCACCCTCGTGTTCATCCTCGCGATGCTCGTACCGGTGGAGGGCATCATCATCGCCCAGTTCACCACCATGCGGGAACTCGGGCTCAACAACACCCTCGTCGGCGTCGTCCTGCCCGGCTGCATCGCCGCCATGAACGTGCTGCTGATGCGCAACGCCTTCCTCAACCTGCCGTACGAGATCGAGGAGGCCGCCTATGTCGACGGCGCCGACGTCTGGCAGCGGTTCCTGCGCATCGCGCTGCCCTCGGTGCGTGGCACCCTCGCCGTCGTGGCGATCTTCGCCTTCATGGGCGCCTGGGACGACTTCCTGTGGCCGTTGATCGTGCTCAGCGACCCGTCCAAGTTCACGCTGACCATCGGCCTCAACTACCTGCACGGCACCTTCGCCAACGACGAACGCCTCGTCGCCGCGGGCACGGTCATCGCCGTCGCCCCGCTGATCGCCCTCTTCGCCTGTCTGCAGCGGTACTTCTTCCGCGGGGTGGGCGAGGGGGCCGTCAAGGGCTGATCGCCGTCTACGAGTTCCAAGGACACCGCATGCCTCCTGCCGTGCGCTTCGGCGTCAACTACACCCCCAGCGAAGGGTGGTTCCACCACTGGCTCGACTTCGACCTCGACTCCGTACGCGCCGACCTCGACTCGATCGCCGCGCTCGGCCTGGACCACGTCCGGGTCTTCCCGCTGTGGCCGTACTTCCAGCCCAACCGCACGCTGATCCGCCCACGGGCCGTCGAACAGCTCGTGGCCCTGGTGGACGCCGCCGCCGAACGCGGCCTCGACGTCAACGTGGACGGACTGCAAGGGCACTTGAGCAGTTTCGACTTCCTGCCTGCCTGGACCCGCACCTGGCACCGGCGCAACCTCTTCACCGACCCGGACGTCCTCGACGGCCAGGCCGCCTATCTCCGCACCCTGGCCGCCGCCCTCGCCGACCGCCCCAACTTCCTCGGCATGACGCTCGGCAACGAGGTCAACCAGTTCTCGGCCGGCCCGCACCCCGACCCCGACCGGGCCTCCGCGGCGCAGATCGACGCGTGGCTGGAGCGCATGCTGACCGCCTGCGAGAAGGGCGCCCCCGGTAAGCTCCATCTGCACGCCGAGTACGACGCCACCTGGTACCAGGACGACATGCCGTTCACCCCGGCCCAGGCGGCCCGGCACGGCGCCCTCACGGCCGTGCACTCCTGGGTGTTCAACGGCACCGCCCAGCGCCACGGCCGTACCTCCGTGCCGACCGAACACCATGCCGCGTACCTCATCGAACTGAGCAGGGCATGGGCCGATGACCCGAACCGCCCCGTCTGGCTCCAGGAGGTCGGCGCCCCCGCACCCCTCATCCCGCCCGAGCACGCCGCCGCCTTCACCGAGGCCACCGTCGCGAGCGCCCTCGACTGCCCCGACCTGTGGGGCATCACCTGGTGGTGCTCCCACGACGTCTCCCGCGACCTCGCCGACTTCCCCGAACTCGAATACGGGCTCGGGCTGTTGACGAACGACCGGCACCCGAAGGACACGGCACGCGTACTGGCCGGCGCGGCGGCGCGCGACCACAGGGCGCCCGCGCCGCGCACCACCGCCCTCGTCGTCCCCGCCGATCCGGCCGTACGGTCCCGCTGCGCGCCCGGCGGCCCGGTCTTCGACGCCTTCTTCCGGCTGACCGCCGACGGCGCCCGCCCCACCACAGTCCTGGACACCCGCGCGGGCGACAAGGACCACCTCGCCGCACGCGGCATCACCGAAGTCGTCACTCCCGAACAGGTACTCCCCACCCCACAAGGAGACACCAGCTCGTGAACCCCACCAGACGCACCGTCCTGCTCGCCGGTGCCGCCGCCGCCCTGCTGCCGCCCCTGCCCGCCGTCGCGGCGACCCGCCGGGCCGACGCCACCACGACACCGCCGTACGCCTCCTACTGGTACCCGGACTCGCTGCCCTCGGGCACGCCCGGCACCGGCATCACCTGGCGGAGCCTGAAGTCCTGGACGGCCGCCGGTGACGCCGACCTCGCCTTCAACGCCGCCTCCGTGCCGCTCGCGCCCCGCTTCACCCCGACCCCGGCGAACACGACGGCCCGCTCCGGGCAGGCCCGCGTCCAGTCGCTGGTGTCCTTCGGACCGACCTCGAGCAACCCCTCCCAGGGCTCGGCCACCGCCGACTACTACGCCCTCACCCACTGGGCCTACCTCGACGAACTCGTCTTCTGGGGCGGCTCGTCCGGCGAGGGGCTGATCCTCGCCCCGAACGCACCCGTCGTCGACGCCGCCCACCGCCACGGCGTGCCGGTCCTCGGCAACATCTTCCTGCCGCCCACCGCGTACGGCGGTCAACTGCGGTGGACCCGGGACCTGGTGCAGAAGGACTCCTCCGGGCGCTACCCCCTCGCGGCCCAACTCGTGGCCGTGGCGGCGGCGTACGGCTTCGACGGGTGGTTCGTCAACGCCGAGACCGGAGGCGGCGACAGCGCGCTGGCCGCGGACATGCTGGGCTTCGTCAAGGAGCTGAAGGCGCTGGCGGCGGCCCGCGGACAGCGCGTGACCTGGTACGACGCCATGACCGTGAACGGGACCGTGAGCTGGCAAGGCGCGCTGAACGGCCAGAACCAGGCCTTCTTCCAGGCCGCCGACGACATGTTCGTCGACTTCCGCTGGACGGCGGGCACCCTCGCCTCCTCCGGGACGAAGACCGGCCAACTCGGCCGCAGCCGATACGAGTTGTGGGCGGGCGTCGACGTCGAGTCCAACGGGTCGGACACCTCCGTCAACTGGGACGCGATCGTGCCGACCACCAGAACCCATGTCACGTCGATCGGGTTCTACCGGCCCGAGTGGACCCGCAACCACCTGCCCGCCTCGCGGACGCCGGGTGACTTCCACGCGGCGGACGACCGCTTCTGGACCGGGCGGTCCCTGGACCCGTCCGAGCCCGACGCCGGCGACCCCTGGCGGGCCCCCGCGGTGTCGGTCGCGGACCGGTCGACGGTGAGCGGCATGCCATTCGCCAGCACTTTCAACACGGGGCACGGGCTGCGGTGGTACGAGGACGGGGCGGTCACCTCGGACGCCCCGTGGAACCACCTCGGGCTCCAGGACCGGCTGCCGTCCCGGCGATGGGTGGCGCGGACGCGGGGGCAGCGGCCGGCCGTCTCCTTCGACTTCGCGGACGCGTGGCGGGGCGGCAGCAGTGTGCTGGTGGACGGTGCACTCGACGAGCCGGTGGTGCTGGACGTGTACGCGGCACGGCTGCCGGCCGGTGTCGACACGGTTGTCGAGCTGACCCATCGGACGGACGCGGGCGCTGTGAACGTCGAGGTCGCCGTCGGGCTGGGCGAGCCGAGCACGCCGGGTGCGACACCGCCGTACACATATCTGCCTGTGAACCCGGTCAACACGAGCCGCCGGCACCAGCGCGGACGGCGGCGGGGCGTGCGTGTGAAGTCGGTCAACGGCTGGGAGACGGTGACCGTGCCGCTCACTGGCCTGACGGGCACGATCCACGCCCTCGGGGTACGGCTCACCGCAACCGACGGCCCGGTCACGTGGCGGCTCGGCGCCCTCGCCGTGCGGGACGAGGTCGTCACCCCGGCCGCCCCCTCCGGCCTGCGGGTCACCTCGGCCTCCGGTGGCGACCTGCGGTTCGCCTGGACCGCCGCCCCCGGTGACGTACGCCAGTACACCCTGCACCGCCTCCTCGCCGACGGCACCCGGCGCTTCCTCGGCGGGACCTGCCAGAGGGCGTACTTCGTCTCCGGCCTCCAGCCCGAACAGGGGGAGGCGGCCGCGCGGTTCGAGCTGCGTGCCGTGGGGGAGCTGTACACCTCGTCGGCCCCCGTCACCGTGACCCACCCCTGGTAACCGTCCGTCCCCAGCCTTGGAGCACCCCGTATGCATGACGACCGCAGCCTGGTCGAAGCCCGTCTCAAGCGCGTCCTCGAGGAGCGCGTCCGGCCCGCGGTGTACCCGGAGTCGGTACCGCTGGAGGTGGCGGTGTGGCACGCGCCCGGTGAGCCGGTGCCGGTCGAGGAGGGGATCGCGGCCGAGCCCGAGCCGATCACGGTGGGCGCTCGGTGGGGTGCTCCCTGGGGGACGAGCTGGTTCCGCGTCACCGGAACCGTCCCCGAGGCGTGGGCGGGCCGGACCGTCGAGGCCCTCCTCGACCTCGGCTTCGACGAGAACATGCCGGGCTTCCAGTGCGAGGGCCTGGTCTACCGGCCCGACGGCACCCCGGTGAAGGGCCTCAACCCACGCAACCAGTGGGTACGCATCGGCGCGCCCGTCGAGGGCGGCGAGGAGGTGCGCCTGCACGTCGAGGCCGCCTCCAACCCCGTCATCCTCGACTACCACCCCTTCCTGCCCACCGAGTTGGGTGACAAGGACACCGCCGGCAGCGAGCCGCAGTACACCCTCACCCGCATGGACCTGGCCGTCTTCGACGAGACGGTGTGGCAGCTGGTGATCGACCTGGAGGTGCTCGGCGAGCTGATGGCGGAGCTGCCCGCGGACTCGGCCCGGCGCTGGGAGATCCTGCGGGCGGTGGAGCGGGCCCTGGACGCGGTCGACCTGCAGGACGTCAACGGCACGGCGGGCGAAGCCCGTTCACGTCTGAGAGGGGTCCTGTCCGAGCCGGCCGCTCCCTCCGCCCACCACGTCAGCGCCGTCGGCCACGCGCACATCGACTCGGCGTGGCTGTGGCCGCTGCGGGAGACGGTGCGCAAGGTGGCCCGCACGACCTCCAACATGACGGCGCTGCTGGACGACGAACCCGAGTTCGTCTTCGCCATGTCGCAGGCCCAGCAGTGGGCCTGGGTGAAGGAACACCGGCCCGAGGTGTGGGCGCGGGTGAAGAAGGCGGTGGCCGACGGGAGGTTCGTGCCGGCGGGCGGGATGTGGGTGGAGTCGGACACCAACATGCCGGGCTCGGAGGCGATGGCCCGTCAGTTCGTGCACGGTAAGCGGTTCTTCCTGGACGAGTTCGGCATCGAGAACGAGGAGGCCTGGCTGCCCGACACCTTCGGCTTCGCCGCCGGACTGCCGCAGATCATCAAAGCGGCGGGCTCCAAGTGGCTGCTGACGCAGAAGATCTCCTGGTCGCAGACGAACAAGTTCCCCCACCACACGTTCCGTTGGGAGGGCATCGACGGCACCCGGATCTTCACGCACTTCCCGCCGGTCGACACCTACAACTGCTCGATGAAGGGCGGCGAGATCGCCCACGCGGCCCGCAACTTCAAGGACAAGGGAGTCGCCCGGCACTCCCTCGCCCCGACCGGCTGGGGTGACGGCGGAGGCGGCACGACCCGGGAGATGGTCGCGAAGGCGTCCCGCCTCAGGGACCTGGAGGGTTCGGCGACCGTCGCCTGGGAGACCCCGCGCGCGTTCTTCGAGAAGGCCGAGGCCGAGTACCCCGAACCGCCCGTCTGGGTCGGCGAGCTCTACCTCGAACTCCACCGCGCCACCCTCACCAGCCAGGCGAAGACAAAGCAGGGCAACCGCCGCAGCGAGCACCTCCTGCGCGAGGCGGAACTGTGGGCGGCTACGGCGGCCGTACGGACCGGATTCCCTTATCCTTACGAGGAGTTGGACCGCATCTGGAAGACGGTGCTGCTGCACCAGTTCCACGACATCCTGCCGGGATCGTCGATCGCCTGGGTCCACCGCGAGGCACGGGCGACGTACGAACGCCTGGCCGCCGAGCTGACCACCATCATCACGGCGGCCCAACACGCCCTGGCGGGCGAGGGATCGACCCCTCTCCTCTTCAACTCCGCCCCGCACACCCGCCACGGCATTCCGGCGGGCGGCGCGGGCACGCCCGCCACCGAGGGTGAGACGATCCGCACGGTGCGCCCCGACGGCGGCCACATCCTCGACAACGGCCTGCTGCGCGTCGAGATCGACGCCCGGGGCCTGGTCGTGTCGGCCCTCGACATCGGGGCGGACCGCGAGACCATCGCCCCGGGCCGGGCCGCCAACCTGCTCCAGCTGCACCCCGACTTCCCGAACATGTGGGACGCCTGGGACGTCGACGAGTTCTACCGCAACACCGTCACCGACCTCACGGACGCCGACGAGGTGGTCGCCGGTGAGGACGCCGGGTCCGTGCGGATCGTCCGTACGTTCGGCGCCTCACGCGTCACACAGGTGCTGTCGCTGCCGCCGGGGGAGCGGCGGCTGCTGCTGGAGACGGAGGTGGACTGGCACGAGACGGAGAAGTTCCTCAAGCTCGCCTTCCCGCTCGACGTGCACGCCGAACGGTACGCCTCCGAGACGCAGTTCGGGCACTTCCACCGCCCGACCCACACCAACACCTCCTGGGAGGCGGCCAAGTTCGAGGCCTGCAACCACCGCTTCGTCCATCTGGAGGAACCGGGCTGGGGGGTCGCGCTCGTCAACGACTCCACGTACGGCCATGACGTGACCCGCACCGTGCGCACGGACGGCGACCGCGGTACGACCACCACGGTGCGGGTCTCCCTGCTGCGCGCCCCGCGCTTCCCCGACCCCGAGACCGACCAGGGGGTGCACCGCTTCCGGCACGCGCTGGTGCCAGGGGCGGGGATCGGGGACGCCGTGCGCGAGGGCTGGCGGATCAACCTTCCCGAGCGTCGGGTCGACGGCGCGGGCGAGGTCGCGCCGCTGGTGACGGTCGATCAGGAGGCGGTCGTGGTCACGGCGGTGAAGCTCGCCGACGACGGCAGCGGCGATGTGGTCGTCCGCTTCCACGAGGCCCACGGCGGCCGGGCGCGGGCCACCCTGACCGCGGGCTTCGCGGTCGCCGACGTCATGGTCACCGACCTGCTGGAACGCCCGCTGCCGCAGACGCCCGCACCACGGGTCGACGGCGAGCGCGTCGCCGTACGCCTGCGTCCCTTCGAGCTGATGACCCTGCGGCTGCGGCGGGTCTGAGCCGGGGGAGCGGCCCGCACCGCTCACGGCCACTCGTGGGCGGTGATCCCGGTGAGGATGAGGTCGATGCCGGCGGCGAACTCGGCCCGGTCGTCGTGCTCGCGGAGTTGACCGGCGACGGCGCGGGTGAACGCGTACTGGGCCGGGTCGAGTTCCTCCCACTCGCTCGCCACCGTGTCGAGGAACTCGGAGCGGTTCGTGCCGGGTCGGTGCGTCCGGGCGTTGGCCGCGTTCTGTCCCGCCACTCCGAGGATGTAGTTCAGCAGCGCCGACGCCGCCGTGAACTGGGCGGCCTCGGGCACGCCAAGGGCCCGCACCTGACGTCCGATGCGTTCGAAGACCTGGAGCATCGGCGGCTGCGCAGGGGTGCGGGCCAGTTGTGTGCCGACCCAGGGATGGTCGTCGATCGCGTCGAACAGGCCGAGCGCGAGGGCCCGGATCGCCTCGTTCGGCGTGGCGTCGGTGTGGTCGCCGGCGAGGGCCGTGGCGACGACGGCGTCGGTGGCGGCGGCGAGGAGTTCGGTCTTGCCCGCCACGTGCCAGTAGATCGCCCCCGGCCCGGTCGCGAGGCGTTCGGCCAGGGCGCGGAAGGTGAGCCCGCCCTCGCCCACGGAGTCGAGGAGCTCGACGGCGGCGCCGACGATGCGCTCACGGGAGAGCGGTTCCTGCCGTCGCTCCGGACGACGCGCCTTGGTTGCCATGCCGCCATCCTATCCCGCCTGGAACACCGTTCCAGCTTGACAGTGCCTGGAACGATGTTCCAGTGTGGAGGTGCTGGAACGGCGTTCCAGAGGATCCGCCAGGCATCGGGCCGGTGGTCCGCGATGGGGAGGAAGCACCATGACCACACACGTCACGATCATCGGCGCGGGGCTCGGCGGGCTGACGCTCGCGCGTGTCCTGCACGTCCACGGGATCCCGGCGACGGTCTACGAGGCGGAGGCCTCGCCCGTGTCCCGCGCCCAGGGCGGAATGCTCGACATCCATGACCACAACGGACAGCTCGCCCTCAAGGCGGCCGGGCTCTTCGACGAGTTCCTCGGGATCGTCCACCCGGGTGCCGAGGCGTCACGGGTGATGGGCAAGGACGGAAAGGTCCTGCTGGACGAGCCCGACGACGGAGCGGGCCGACGCCCGGAGGTGCCCCGCGGTGCCCTTCGGCGGATCCTGATCGACTCGCTGCCCGCCGACGCGATCCGGTGGGGACACAAGGTGACCGGGGCCCGGTCCCTCGACGACGGCCGGCACGAGGTGACGTTCGCGGACGGTACGACGGTGACGACCGGCTTGTTGGTCGGCGCGGACGGGGCGTGGTCCCGGGTCCGTCCGCTGCTGTCCGACGCGATGCCGGAGTACGTCGGCCTGTCCATCATCGAGACGTACCTCTTCGACAGCGACACCCACCACCCCGCCACCGCCCGTGCCGTGGGCAACGGTTCCCTCTTCGCGCTCGCCCCGGGCAAGGGCATCAGCGCCCACCGCGAGCCCGACGGTGTGCTGCACACCTATGTACAGCTCGCCAAGCCGCAGGAGTGGCTGGACGCCGTCGACTTCGCCGACGCCGGGGCGGCCCGGGCGCTGGTCGCCGCCGAGTTCGAGGACTGGGCTCCGGAACTCACCGCGCTGATCACGGACGGTGAGACCCCGCTGGTCCCACGGCCCGTCAACACCCTGCCCGGCGACCACCGTTGGGACCGGGTGCCCGGCGTGACCCTGCTCGGCGACGCCGCCCACCTCATGCCTCCGTCCGGCGAGGGAGCCAACCTCGCCATGTACGACGCCGCCGAACTCGGCAACGCCCTCGCCGCACACCCGGGCGACCCGGAGTCCGCGCTCACCGCGTACGAGGAGGCCATGTTCCCGCGCAGCGCCGCAGAGGCCGCCGCGTCCGCGCAGCTCCAGGACCTCCTCCTCGGCGAAAACGCCCCGCACAGCTTGGTCGACTTCTTCACGGGCAAGGGTCAGGCTGGATGAACCCGGGCAGGAGGGAGCGGGCTGTGGCCGCCGTCAACCACGGCTCCGCTCCTCCCGGAGCTGCCCTGCACCTCGTCACCCCCGGGGCTGCCCCCAGCCGCCGAACCGATTCCCCCAGCCGCCTGTCTGTTCGCCCCCACGCCGGCCGGTCGCCGTTCTCCCTCGCCGGCCGGTCGCCGTTCCGTTACTCCCCGAGCTGGCTTCGTAGCCACTGTTCCACCTCGCCCACATGCGCGGCCGCTGCCGCGCGTGCCGCCTCCGGGTCGTGGGCGACCAGGGCGCGGTGGATCGCCGCGTGTTCGCGGCGGGTGCGGGCGAATGCGCCCTCCTCCTGGTAGCCGCGCCACACGCGGGCGCGGAAGGTCCGCGACGACAGGCCCTCCAGGATCGCGGCCATGGTGTCGTTGCCGGCGGCCATGGCGATCTCGCGGTGGAAGGCGAGGTCGTGGGCGAGGATCTCCTCGGGGTCGTCGGTGGCGTTCATCGCGGTGAGATGCTTCTCGACCTCGGCCAGCTGGTCCGGCGTGATCCGGGCCGCCGCCAGCGCGGTGGCCGTCGACTCCAGGATGCGCCGCACCTCCAGCAGCTCCACCAGCCGCGGCCCGCGCGAGAGATCGGCCACGACACCGAACGTCTCCAGCAGATCCCCGGCCTCCAACTGCGTCACGTAGATGCCCGAACCGTGCCGGGCCTCCAGGACGCCCAGGACCGTCAGCGCGCGGATCGCCTCCCGCATCGAGCTGCGGGACATGCCCAGTTGGGCGGCTAGGTCGCGTTCGGTCGGCAGGCGCTGACCGGGTTCCAGGCGGCCCTCGGCGATCATCCCCTTGATCCGCTCGATGGCGCGTTGCGTCACCGTGCCCTTCTGCGGGGCGGTCTCGTCCACGCCGTTCCTCCTGTCGCCGGTGCGCCGCAGTCTAACCCCCGGGGTGGTCGGACCAATACCGTCATGAGAGGCGAAAAAATCGCGTCGGAGGGTGTTGTTTCCCGGAAGTGGTCTGATAAATATGCGGGCATCTGCTCGAACCCGCTCAACGAGGAGCCGCCCACATGCCCGGCACGACAGCGCGCAAGCAGTACAGGTCACGGATCGTCGGCGCGATGGCTGCGGTCGTCGGCGCCTCTCTCCTACTCGCCGCCTGCGGCAGCACCAAGGACACCGGCTCCGGCAGCGCCGGAGGCGGCGGGACCGGCAAGGTCGGGGTGATCCTGCCCCTGCTGACCTCGCCGTTCTGGCAGTCGTACAACGACTACGTGCCGAAGATGGCCAAGTCCGAAGGCGTCGACGCGCTGAAGACGGTCAACTCCAACAGCGACCCCTCGCAGCAGATCACCGACATCAACAACCAGCTCAACCAGGGCGTCAAGGGCCTCGTCGTGGCCCCGCTGGACAGCGCCGCCATCGAGGCCGGCCTCGACCAGGCGGAGCGCAAGGGCGTGCCGGTCGTCGCCGTCGACGTGGCGCCCGACAAGGGCAAGGTCGCCATGGTGGTGCGCGCCGACAACGTCGCCTACGGCACCAAGGCCTGCGACTACCTGGGCCAGCACGTCACCAGCGGCAAGGTCGTGCAGATCATGGGCGACCTGGCCTCGGTCAACGGCCGCGACCGCTCCCAGGCCTTCCGCAGCTGCGTGAAGACGAAGTACCCCAAGCTCAAGGTCCTGGAGATCCCCGCCAAGTGGGAGTCCGACACGGCCGCCTCCCAGTTGGGCACCCTGCTCAACGCCAACCCCGACATCAAGGGCATCTACATGCAGGCCGGCGGCGTCTACCTCGCGCCCACCCTGCAGACCCTGAAGTCGAAGAACCTGCTGAAGGCGGCGGGCCAGAAGGGCCACATCGTCATCGTCTCCAACGACGGCATCCCGCAGGAGTTCGACGCCATCCGCAAGGGCGAGATCGACGCGACCGTCTCCCAGCCCGCCGACGCCTACGCCAAGTACGGCATGTACTACATCAAGGCGGCGATGGAGGGGAAGACCTTCAAGCCGGGCCCGACCGACCACGACTCGACCATCGTCAAGCTGCCGAGCGGCATCCTCGAGGACCAGCTGCCCGCGCCCCTGGTCACCAAGGACAACGTCGACGACCCCAAGCTCTGGGGCAACACGGTCAAATGAGCGCATCCGACAGCCCGGTCGTACCGCTTGTCGAGGCACGTGACATCGTCAAGCGGTACGGCCCCACCACCGCCCTCGCCGACGGCCGGCTCACCGTGCTGCCCGGCGAGTCCCACGCCCTCGTCGGCCGCAACGGCGCCGGCAAGTCGACCCTGGTCCGTGTCCTCACCGGACTGGAGGCGCCCGACGAGGGCACGGTCCGTTTCGACGGTGAGCCCGCGCCCGCGCTCACCGACCGCGACGCCTGGCGCCGCAAGGTCGCCTGCGTCTACCAGCACCCCACCGTCGTACCCGAGTTGACAGTGGCCGAGAACCTCTTCATCAACCGCCAGCCCCTCCAGCGCGGCTTCATCAGCTGGCGCAGGCTCCGCGGCGAGGCCGCCCGGCTGCTCGACACCTGGGACGTCCGCGTCGACCCCGACGCGCGCACCGCCGACCTCAAGGTCGAGGACCGTCAAATGGTGGAGATCGCCCGGGCGTTGAGCTTCGGCGCCCGCTTCATCATCCTCGACGAGCCGACCGCCCAGCTCGACAACCGTGAGATCGAGCGGCTCTTCGCCCGTATGCGCGGTCTGCAGGACTCGGGCGTTACCTTCCTGTTCATCTCCCACCATCTGCAGGAGGTGTACGAGGTCTGCCAGACCGTCACCGTGCTGCGCGACGCCCGCTGGATCACCACGGCCCCCGTCGCCGAACTGCCCAGGGCGGCCCTGGTCGAGGCGATGGCGGGGGAGTCCATCGAGGTGATCGCCGAACAGGGCCTGCGGGAAAGGGCCGTCGACGACGCGGCCCCCGTCCTCCTCGACGCACGCGGGCTCACCTCGGAGGCGTACCAGAACGTCGACCTGACCGTCCGGCGCGGCGAGGTCGTCGGCCTCGCCGGCTCCAGCGCCAGCGGCAAGATCGAGCTGGCGGAGGCCTTCGCGGGTCTGCGCACCCCGACCGGCGGTACGGCCGAACTCGACGGCGAGCGGCTGAAGTTCGGCTCGGTGCAGGCCGCTCTGGGGGCCGGCGTCGGCTGCGTGCCGCGCGACCGGCACGAACAGGGCCTGGTCGCCGGCATGAGCATCGGCGACAACTCCACCATGACCGTCCTGGACCGGCTCGGGCGCTTCGGCTTCATCGGCACCGACCGCAAACGCGGCTTCGCCGCCGAGCTGATCGACCGCCTCGACATCCACGCCGAGGGCCCCGAGCAGCCGGTCTCCGCCCTGTCCGGCGGCAACGCGCAGAAGGTCGTCATGGCCCGCGCCCTCGCCTCCGAACCCAGGCTGCTGGTCCTCATCAACCCCACCGCGGGCGTCGACGTGAAGTCGAAGGAGTCACTGCTCGCCCGCGTGGACAGCGCCCGCGAGGACGGCACCGCCGTCCTGGTCGTCTCCGACGAACTCGACGACCTCAGGCGCTGCGACCGCGTTCTCGTCCTCTTCCACGGCCGTGTCGTCGCCGAGCACTCGGCGGGCTGGCGCGACCACGAGCTGATCGCCTCCATCGAAGGAGTTGACCATGGCTGACACCAAGGCTCCGCCGGTGAAGCCGGTGAGGGTGCCCGATGCTCGGTCGGCTCGCGCAGTGCTGGTGCGCCGCGCCCGCGAACTCGCTCTGGTTCCCGCGCTGTTGCTGCTCCTTCTGCTCGGTGCCCTGCTGAACGACTCGTTCTTCACCGAGGACACCCTGATCTCCATCCTGGCCTCCTCCGCCGCGCTCGCGATGGTGGTGCTCGCCGAGTCGCTGGTCCTCATCACGGGCAAGTTCGACCTGTCGCTCGAATCGGTGGTCGGCGTCGCTCCGGCGGTGGCGGCGCTCCTGGTTCTGCCGGCCGCCCAGGCCGGCTGGGGCACGGAACTCCCCGCCGGGCTGGCCCTGCTGGCCATCCCCCTGGTGGGCGCTGTCATCGGTGCCTTCAACGGCATCCTCGTGGTGAAGGTGAAGCTCAACGCGTTCATCGTCACGCTGGCGATGCTGATCATTCTGCGCGGGCTCCTGGTCGGCGCCACCAAGGGCAAGACATTGTTCGGCATGCCGGACGCGTTCTTCTCGTTGGCCACCTCCACGTTCCTGCGCATCCCGCTGTCGGTCTGGGTCGCCGCCGCGGCGTTCGCCGTCGCCGGTCTGGTGCTCAAGTACCACCGTGTGGGCCGCTCGCTGTACGCCATCGGCGGCAACCTGGAAGCGGCTCGCGCCGCAGGCATCCGCGTCGACCGTGTCCGGCTCGGCGTCTACGTCGTCGCGGGTGTGCTCGCCTCGCTCGGTGGCCTGATGTACACCGGTTATGTCGGCGCGATCGGCGCCAACCAGGGCCAGAACATGATCTTCACGGTGTTCGCCGCAGCCGTCATCGGGGGCATCAGCCTCGACGGCGGCCGGGGCACCATGTTCGGGGCTCTCACCGGCGTGCTGCTGCTCGGCGTGGTCAAGACCATGCTCACCATGGCCCAGGTGCCGTCGTTCTGGATCGACGCCATCTACGGCGGGATCATCCTCGTCGCTCTCATGATCGCCCGCCTGACAACGGGCCGCGCCCAGGACTGACCCGCCCTGACCCCGCCACCGACCGAAAGGCACTCCGTGTCCCCGACGCCCGTCCGCATCACCGCGGTCGACACCTACGACATCCGGTTCCCGACCTCGCGCGAGCTCGACGGCTCCGACGCGATGAACCCGGACCCCGACTACTCGGCCGCCTACGTCGTGCTGCGCACCGACGACGAGGACGGTCCGCAGGGGCACGGCTTCACCTTCACCATCGGGCGGGGCAACGATGTCCAGGTCGCCGCGATCCACGCGCTGCGCCACCACGTGGTCGGACGGTCCGTCGACGAACTGTGCGCCGACCCGGGCCAGGTCTACCGCGACTTGATCGGGGACAGCCAACTGCGTTGGCTCGGGCCCGAGAAGGGCGTGATGCACATGGCGATCGGCGCGGTCACCAACGCCGTGTGGGACCTCGCCGCCAAGCGCGCCGACAAGCCCCTGTGGCGGCTGCTCGCCGAGGCCGACCCCGAGTGGCTGGTCGGGCAGATCGACTTCCGGTACCTCACCGACGCCCTCACCCCCGTGGAGGCGCTGGAGATCCTGCGCCGGGGCAGGCCGGGCGCCGAGGAGCGCACCGCCCGGCTGCTGGAGCGCGGCTACCCCGGCTACACCACCTCCGCGGGCTGGCTCGGCTACAGCGACGAGAAGCTCACCCGGCTCGCCGCACAGGCCGTCGCCGACGGCTTCACCCAGATCAAACTGAAGGTCGGCGCCGACCTCGAGGACGACATCCGCCGCTGCCGGGTCGCCCGCTCGGTCGTCGGACCGGACATCCGCATGGCCATCGACGCCAACCAGCGCTGGGACGTGGCGGAGGCGATCCGCTGGACCAAGGCGCTGGCCGAGTTCGACCCGTACTGGATCGAGGAGCCCACCAGCCCCGACGACGTCCTCGGCCACGCCGCGATCCGCGAGGCCGTCGCCCCGGTCAAGGTGGCCACCGGCGAGCACGTGCAGAACCGGATCGTCTTCAAGCAGCTGCTGCAGGCCGGTGCCCTCGACGTCGTCCAGATCGACGCGGCCCGCGTCGGCGGCGTCAACGAGAACCTGGCCATCCTGCTGCTCGCCGCCAAGTTCGGCGTCCCGGTCTGCCCGCACGCCGGCGGCGTCGGCCTGTGCGAACTCGTCCAGCACCTGTCGATGTTCGACTACGTGGCGGTCACCGGCACCACCGAGAACCGGGTCATCGAGTACGTCGACCATCTGCACGACCACTTCCTCGACCCGGTGGTGATCCGCGAGGGCCACTACCAGGCACCCGCCGCGCCCGGATTCTCGGCCGCCATGCGTCCCGAGTCGATCGCGCGGTACACCTTTCCCGACGGCGACTTCTGGGTCGCCGACCTCGACGAGAAGAAGGGACAGGCGGCATGACCGACTTCGAGGGGCTGAAGGCCCTGGTCACCGGCGGAGCCTCCGGCATCGGACGGGCCACGGCCGAACTCCTCGCCGCCCGCGGCGCCCAGGTCGCCGTCCTCGACCTCGACCCGTCCCCGGTGGAGAAGCCGCTGCTCGGCTTCCGGGCGGACGTCGGCGACGACACCTCCGTACGAGAGGCGGTGGCCGCCGCGGTCGCCGAGCTCGGCGGTCTCGACGTGGTGGTCAACAACGCGGGCATCGGCGCCCAGGGCACCGTCGAGGACAACGACGACGCCGAGTGGCACCGGGTCCTGGACGTCAACGTGGTCGGCATGGTGCGCGTGACCCGCGCCGCGCTCCCGCATCTGCGCGCATCGCGGCACGCGGCGATCGTCAACACCTGCTCCATCGCCGCCACCGCCGGCCTCCCGCAACGCGCGCTCTACAGCGCGACCAAGGGCGCCGTGTACGCGCTGACCCTCGCCATGGCCGCCGACCACGTCCGCGAGGGCATCCGCGTCAACTGCGTCAATCCCGGTACGGCCGACACCCCCTGGGTCGGCCGCCTGCTGGACAAGGCCCCCGACCCCGCCGCCGAACGCGCCGCACTGGAGGCCCGCCAGCCCACCGGCCGCCTGGTCTCCGCCGCAGAGGTCGCGGGCGCCATCGCCTACCTGGCCAGCCCACTCTCCGGAGCCACCACCGGCACCTCCCTCGCCGTCGACGGCGGCATGCAGGGACTGCGGCTGAGGCCGGTGGGCCGGTGAACATGCCGCATGGACTCGGTCTCGGAGCGGCCGGCATCGCCGGCCTCTACACCGAGGTCACCGACGAGCAGGCGTACGAGGCCGTCTCCGCCGCCTGGCGGCGCGGCATCCGCTACTACGACACCGCACCCCACTACGGGCTCGGCGTGTCCGAACGCCGCCTCGGCGCGGTCCTGCGCGAGCACCCGCGTGAGCAGTACACGCTCTCCACCAAGGTCGGCCGCCGTCTTGAGCCCTCGTCCGAGGGCGGGGACGACCTCGCGCACGGCTTCGCCGTCCCCGCCACCCACCGCCGGGTGTGGGACTTCACCGCGGACGGCATCCGCCGCACCCTCGACGCCAGCCTGGAACGGCTCGGCGTCGACCGCGTCGACATCGTCTACCTGCACGACCCGGACGACCACGCCGAACAGGCCTTCCGGGAGGCGTATCCCGCGCTGGAGAAGCTCCGTTCGGAAGGCGTGGTCGGCGCGATCGGCGCGGGGATGAACCAGGCCGAGATGCTCACCCGTTTCGTCCGCGAGACCGACGTCGACGTGGTGCTGTGCGCCGGCCGCTACACCCTGCTCGACCAGAGCGCGCTCACGGAGCTCCTCCCCGCGGCCCTCGCCCGGGGTGTCTCGGTGGTGATCGGGGGAGCCTTCAACTCGGGCCTGCTGGCGGATCCGAAGCCGGGGGCGACCTACAACTACGCTGCTGTGCCACCCGAGTTGCTGGACCGGGCCCTTGGCATGCAGGCGGTCGCAGAGCGGCACGGCAGCACCCTGCGGGCCGCCGCCCTCGCCTTCTGCGCGGCGCACCCGGCCGTCACGAGCGTCCTGGTGGGAGCCCGTTCGGCGGCGGAGGTCCACGACTGCGCCGACCAGTACGCGACGCCGGTGCCCGCCGCCTTCTGGCAGGAGCTGCGCGAGACCGGACTGCTCCCCACGCATGCCCCCGTACCCGCCGAGGAACCGTCATGAGAGTCGCCCTGCACACCAAGGTCCGCGCGGACCGCATCGCCGAGTACGAGGCCGCCCACCGCGAGGTCCCCAAGGAGCTCACGGACGCCATCCGCGCGGCCGGCGCCACCTCCTGGACCATCTGGCGCAGCGGCACCGACCTCTTCCACGTCCTGGAGTGCGAGGACTACAGCCGCCTCCTCGCCGAGCTGGAGAAGCTCCCGGTCAACATCACCTGGCAGGCCCGGATGGCGGAGCTGCTGGACGTGGTGCACGACTACTCCTCCGAGGGCGCGCAGGCGGGGCTGCCCGTCGTCTGGGAGCTGCCATGACGGTGGACGCCCACCACCACGTCTGGGACCTGGCGGTCCGCGACCAGGACTGGATCCCCGAGGGCAGCCCGCTGCGGCGGACGTTCACGGTCGCCGACCTCGAACCCGAGGCGCGGGCCGCCGGGGTCGACCGCACGGTCCTGGTCCAGACGGTCACCGTGCCGGAGGAGACCCCCGAGTTCCTGGAGCTGGCCGCCGCGCACGACCTCATCGCCGGCGTGGTCGGCTGGACCGACCTCACCCGTCCCGACCTCGCCGACGAACTGGCCCGGCTGCGGGAACTCCCCGGCGGCACGTACCTCAAGGGCATCCGCCACCAGGTCCAGGGCGAGCCGGACCCCGAATGGCTGCTGCGCCCGGACGTACGCCGGGGTCTCGCGGCCGTGGCCACCGCGGGCCTGGTCTACGACCTGGTCGTCCTGCCCCACCAGCTCCCCTCCTGCGCCAAGGCGGCGGCGGACCTCCCCGAACTCACCTTCGTCCTCGACCACCTGGGCAAGCCCCCGATCGCCTCGGGCACCCTCACTCCCTGGTCCACCGACCTGCACGCCCTCGCCGCCCGACCCAACACCGTCGCCAAACTCTCCGGCCTGGTCACGGAGGCGAACCCCGCAGGCTGGACCACCGACTACCTCCGCCCGTACGCCGAGACGGCCCTGGAGGCCTTCGGCCCGGACCGCCTGATGTTCGGCTCGGACTGGCCGGTGTGCACGGAGCGCGCGACCTACGGACAAGTCATCGACGCAGCGCGCCAGTTGACGTCCCCCACCGAACACACCCAGCTCTTCGAGACCACGGCCACCCGTGTCTACGGCCTCTAGACCACCGCTACGACCGCTGCGCCACCCCCGTGAGCCGCGTGGGCGGCAGGTACTCCCGTACGTAGGTCCGCTCCCAGCACGCCCCCGTCTCCCGTAGCTCCCGCCAACTCGTGTACCGGTAGCGGAAGAGGCGGGCGCGGATGTAGCGGGGCGGGGCGTCGGACGGGAACGGGGAGCGACGCAGGAGGCGCAGGGTGTCGCGGTCGTTCTCCAGGAGCCGCTCCACCAGGGCGCCGAACCAGGAGCCGGCGTATCCGGGCGACAGCGCGGCGAACCACATCAGCCAGTCCAGGCGCAGATGGTAGGGCGCGAACTGGCGTGGCCAGTGCCGTGGATCGCCCGGCTTGCCCTTGAACTCGTACTCCCGCCAGTCCGAGTCCTCCCGCGGCACGTCGTCGTCGGTGCCCTCGATCACCACCTCGTACCGGATCCGGCTGACGCTCCCGAACGCCCCGTAGGTGTTGACCAGATGGAGCGGGTCGAAGGAGCGGTTCATGATCTGGCGGCGGGAGATCATGTTGCGGACGGGGTGGTAGCTCAGCCCCGCGAGGAGGACGGCGACGGCCAGCACCAGGACCTCGTACCAGAGCGGGGTGGCCGGGACCGTGGACGGCGCGTCCTCGGGGAGCCGCAACGCGGAGGCGGCCAGGACGATGGTGATCCAGTTCAGCCAGGAGAAGTTGCCCGACAGCACCAGCCAGAGCTGGGTGACGATCATCAGGGAAGCGGCGGCCGTGGCGATCGGCTGGGGTGTGAACAGCAGGAGGGGCACCGCGAGTTGGGTGACATGGTTCGCGGCCACCTCCACCCGGTGTGCGGGCTTGGGCAGATGGTGGAAGAACCAGCTCAGCGGGCCCGGCATCGGCTGGGTCTCGTGGTGGTGGTCGAGGCACGTCAGCTTCCGCCAGCACGCGTCACCGCGCATCTTGATCAGCCCCGCGCCGAACTCGACACGGAAGAGGATCCAGCGCAGGAGGAACAGGACGACGACCGGCGGGGCCACCTCGTCGTTGCCGACGAAGACCGCCAGGAACCCCACCTCCAGCAGCAGGGACTCCCAGCCGAACGCGTACCAGGTCTGACCGACGTTGACGATCGACAGATACAGGGCCCAGGGGATCAGCCACAGAAGCATCCCGGCCCAGAGCGGGACGTACGAGTCCAGCCCGGCGGCCAGTGCCCCCGAGACCGCGCAGCCCGTCCAGGCGCAGACCGCGAAGAAGCGGTCCGAGTAATGGAGTTGGAAGACGCTCGGGGCCTGCCGGAAACGCACCCGCTGCACGAACCGGGGGACCGGCAGCATGCCGCGCTCGCCCATCAGCGCGCGGAACTGCAGGGCCGCCGTCAGGAACGCCACCAGGTACACGCCGGCCAGGGCCCGCTGGAAGACCAGCCGGCTCATCCAGTACTCGGGTGCGGTGAACCAGTCCACGGCCGTGCGCTCCTCACCTCATCGTCGCGCCGAACCCTATGTCACTCTCCGTGTAACCCTTCTCCGCTTGCGTAACCCAAGTGAGTGAAGCAGACAATAGTGACGAATTGCCTGCGTCGAGGCTGGAGGACGAGGTGCGGACAGTCACCGGAACCCTCGCCACCGCCTGCGCACTCTCGGCGGCGGTCATCGCCGTCGGCTGCGCCGGCAGCGGCGGGACGGAGACCAGGTCGAGCGGTGAGGTCTTTCTGCTGCCGGCCGCGGACCAGGGACCGGACCCGTTCACCCCGTCCACGGCCACCACGACGCCCACCCCGTCCGCCGCCGCCCGCGGGGCGCGGATGGTGGGCGCCCCGAGCGCGCGGGCCCTCTCGGGCAGCACCCCCGGGCTGTACGCCGGGACCGCGCGCGTCGGCTCTTGCGATGTGAACCGGCAGATCGCCTACCTGACCTCCGACCCGGCCGAAACACGCGCCTTCGCCCGGGCCGAGGGCGTCACCGAGGCGTCCGTCCCGGACTTCCTGCGCGACCTCGCGCCGGTCCTGCTGCGCGCCGACACCCGGGTCACCGACCACGGCTTCCGCCACGGCCGGACGACGGACTTCCAGTCCGTGCTCCAGGCCGGCACCGCCGTCCTCGTCGACGACCGGGGCGTACCGCGCGTGCGGTGCGCGGGCGGCAACCCCCTCGCTCCGGCCGTCGCCGAACGGGGCCGCTTCGGCACCAAGGGCCGCTCCTGGTCCGGCTTCCGGGCCGGCCAGGTGATCGTGGTGACCCCGGCACCCCAGGCGATCACCACCGTCACGATCGTCGACGTCGTCCACGGCGGCTGGATCGAACGCCCCATCAGTCACGACGTGCACCGCGACCACGTCATACCGCCACCGGCCGGGGAGACCCCGGCGACGATGCCGACACCGCCCGCCAGCCCGGACGCCGGCGAACCAACCGCCACCGCGGCCGCGCCGGCCGACGACCCGACGGCGACGGTCACCCCGGCACCGACGCCCGGCCTGACGACCACCGTCTTCGACAGTCCCACGGACGTCTTCGACGGCTGAGCGGTCGTCCGCAACCACGGGACGGGCACTCGACGCAACAATCCGGTGCCTCCCGGTCGAAGAATCAGCCAAACCCTGGCAAGGTGGCCCCATGGTTGATCGGGGAGCGAGCGCCCTGTCACTCCCGGACGACTGGCCCGCCCATCCGGACCCGATCCTGGCGCTCAACCAGATGGGCAGTTTCGACTGGGACCTGGACAGCGGTCTGTTCCACATGGACGCCCAGGCCCACGAGGTCTTCGACCTGCGCCCCGACGAATACGACGGCCGTCCCGAAACCCTCGCCGTCCGGGTCCCGCCGGCCGAGGCCTACCGCCTCGACACCGCCGTCACCCAGGCCATGAAGGACGGCAGCGAGAACTACGGCGCCTACTTCCGCGTCCGCCGCCGCGACGGCAGCCTGCGCTGGACCCACACCCAGGGCTACATCCGGCGCGACGAGACCGGCCGCCCGCGCCGGATCATCGGAATCGTCCGGGACGCCACCCAGGAGCTGATCGAGAGCGCGGCCCGGCAGGAGCAGGCCGCCCTGGACGAGGCCCGGCGCCGGCAGACCAACGTCGTCCAGCTCACCACGGCCGCCCTCGCCCACGCCCGCACCGTCCAGGACGTCATCGACGTCCTCAAGGACACCCACGGACTGACCCATCTCGGCGCGACCAGCCTGGTCATGGGCCTGGTCGAGGCCGGCCGGATCCGGCTGATCGCCGAGGGCCCCGAGGGCAGCTTCGTACCCGGCACCCTCGTCACCGGTATCGACGAGCCCTACCCGATGAGCGAGGTCGTACGCACCCTCAGCCCCCGCTTCATCGAGTCGCCCGAGGAGTTCGCCAAGGGCTTCCCCGTCCTGTGGCCGCACATCACCGACCTGAACATCACCTCGGCGGCCTATCTGCCGCTGATCGTCCAGGCCCGCCCGATCGGCGCCATGGGCCTGCTCTACAGCGACCGGCGCGGCTTCTCGCCCGACGAACGCAACGTGCTGGTCGCCCTCGGCAGCAGCATCGCGCAGAGCCTGCAGCGGGCCATGTTCTACGAGCAGGAGAAGGACCTCGCCTCCGGTCTCCAGCAGGCGATGCTGCCGCGCACCATCCCCAGCGTGCGCGGCGCCGACGTCGCCGTCCGCTACCGTGCCGGCGCCGCCGCGGGCTCCCTCGCCCGTGACATCGGCGGCGACTGGTACGACCTGATCCCGCTGCCCGGCGGCCGGGTCGGGGCGGTCATCGGCGACGTCCAGGGCCACGACACCCACGCCGCGGCCGTCATGGGGCAGCTGCGCATCGTGCTGCGCGCCTACGCCGCCGAGGGCCACACCCCGGCGACCGTCATGGCCCGCGCCTCCGTCTTCCTGCACGAACTCGACACCGACCGCTTCGCGACCTGCCTGTACGCCGAGGCCGACCTGTCGACCGGGGTGGTACAGGTGGTGCGGGCCGGGCACATCGACCCGCTGATCCGGGAGGCCGACGGCGTCTGCCGCCGCATCCCCGTCGAGGGCGGGCTGCCGCTCGGCCTGTCCGCCGAGTTCCGCAGCCTCGACTACCCCGTCGGCACCCTCGAACTCGATCCCGGCAACACGCTCGTGCTGTGCACCGACGGCCTGGTCGAACAGCCCGGCGCCGACCTCGACGACGGCATGCAGACCCTGACCGCCCTGATCGCGGCCGGCCCCGACGACGTCCGCGATCTCGCCGACCGCCTCATCGACATCGCCGAGGCCCGCGGGGGCGACGACGACGTGGCCCTGCTCCTGCTGCGCCGCCGCGGACTGGACACCCAGCAGTCCGGCGGCCGGCTCCAGCAGCACGTGGCACCCGGCGACCCCGAGGCCCTCACCCAGGCCCGGCACATGATCAGGGCCGCGGTCCGCGCCTGGGGCGCCGAGGACCGCGCGGACGAGGTCGAACTGGTCGCCGACGAACTGGTCACCAACGCGCTGATGCACACCGAGGGCGCGGCGATCGTCACCCTCCGGGTCCTCACCGGCGGCGACCGGCGGCTGCGCGTCGAAGTGGAGGACTCCTCCAGCGCCCTGCCGCGCCGCCGCGAGGCGGGCGAGTCGGGGGTCTCGGGGCGCGGGCTGATGCTGGTCGACCTGCTCACGGACGCGTGGGGGGTGGAGGCGCGCGGCGGCGGCAAGTGCGTGTGGTGCGAGTTCGTCGTGCCGGGACGGGACTGAACCCGCCTGTCGTTGTCGGTGCCGGGTGGCACTCTGGACGTATGCCGGAACTCCCCGAGGTGGAAGCGCTCAAGGACTTCCTGACCGAGCACCTGGTCGGGCACGAGATCGTGCGCGTGCTGCCCGTCGCGATCAGTGTCCTGAAGACGTACGACCCGCCGCCCACCTCCGTCGAGGGCCGCGAGGTCACCGCCGTGCGCCGGTACGGCAAGTTCCTCGACCTCGTCACCGACTCGGGCCCGCATCTCGTCACCCATCTGGCCCGCGCCGGCTGGCTGCAGTGGAGGGACAGGCTTCCCGACGGCCCGCCCCGCCCCGGCAAGGGACCCCTCGCCCTGCGCGTCGCCCTGGAGACCGGCGAGGGCTTCGACCTCACGGAGGCCGGCACCCAGAAACGCCTCGCGGTGTACGTCGTCCAGGATCCCCAACAGGTCCCGGGCCTCGCCCGCCTCGGCCCCGACCCGCTCGCCGACGACTTCGACGAGCAGACCTTCGCCGGGCTGCTGAAGGACGAGAGACGCCGGCTCAAGGGCGCCCTGCGCGACCAGAGCCTGATCGCCGGGGTGGGCAACGCCTACAGCGACGAGATCCTGCACGCGGCGAAGATGTCGCCGTACAAACTCGCCGCGAGCCTCACGCCCGAGGAGACCACCCGCCTGTACGAGGCCCTGCGCACCACGCTGACGGAGGCGGTGGAACGCTCGCGCGGCGTCGCGGCCGGCCGGCTGAAGGCCGAGAAGAAGAGCGGCCTGCGGGTGCACGGCCGCACCGGCGAACCCTGCCCGGTGTGCGGCGACACCATCCGCGAGGTCTCCTTCAGCGACTCCTCCCTCCAGTACTGCCCCACCTGCCAGACCGGGGGGAAACCGCTCGCGGACCGCAGGATGTCACGGCTGCTGAAGTAGGGACCGTCACGGCCGAAGCAGCGGACGTCATGCCCCGACCCGCACCAGCCCGCTCTCGTAGGCGAACACGACGGCCTGCACCCGGTCACGCAGCTCCAGCTTGCCGAGCACATGGCCCAGATGGGTCTTGACCGTGGTCTCGCCCAGGTGGAGCCGCGCGGCGATCTCCCCGTTGCTCAGCCCCCGCGCCACCAGCGCCGGCACGTCCCGCTCGCGCTCGGTCAGCCGCTCCAGGCGGCCCTTCTGCTCGGGCGGGGCCGCGGGCAGCACGAAGCGTTCCACGAGCCGGCGCACCACCGAGGGCGCCATCATCACCTCGCCCCGCAGCACCGCCCGGACGGTCACCAGGATCTCCTCGCCGACCGCGTCCTCGCCGCCGCCCTGCACGACCACTTCCCGACCGTCGAGCGCACCTCAACCGTCTGGCCGAACGTTCCCCCCGCCTTCGTCTACCGGGCGCGCGGTTCGTAGAGTCACCGTGTGAACGGCGCCGCCATCGACGAGGACCTGGTCCGCTCGCTCCTGCGCGAACAGCACCCCGACCTCGCGGAACTCGGTCTGCGCCGGGTACCGGCCGGTTGGGACAACCAACTGTGGCGGCTGGGGGAGGAGTTGGCGGTGCGGCTGCCGCGCACCGAGCGGGCGCCGTCGTTGTTGCGCAAGGAGTACCGGTGGCTGCCCCTGCTGGCCGGCCGGCTGCCGTTGCCGTTGCCGGTGCCGACGCCGGTACGGCTCGGCGAACCCTCGCCCCGCTTCCAGCGCTCCTGGACCGTGGCGCGCTGGGTCCCCGGCGAGCCCGCCGACCGCGTCCCGGTCAGCCGCGGCCGCCCGGCCGCCGAAGCGCTGGCCGGATTCCTGCGGGCCCTGCATCAGCCGGCTCCGGCGGACGCGCCGCGCAGCGCGGACCGCGGTGTCCTCCTGCGGGACCTGAGGGACGAGTTCGAGCGGATGCTGGAACCGGTGGCCGCGCGTGTACCCGTCGCCGCTGTGCGCTGCGTGTGGGAGGAGGCCCTCTCCGCTCCGGCTCATCCGGGCCCGGCGGTCTGGCTGCATGCCGATCTCCATCCCGCGAACGCGGTCGTCGGCGACGGCACGCTCACCGGTGTGATCGACTTCGGCGACCTCTGTGCGGGGGATCCGGCGACGGACCTCGCGGCCGCGTGGATGCTGCTGCCGGCCGGTGTCTCGGCCGCGTTCTTCGAGGCCGACGGGGGCGGCGCGGACGAGGCGACGATCCGACGCGCCCGCGGCTGGGCGGTCCTGCGGGCCCTCGGCCTCATCGGCATCGGGCAGGCCTGGGAACGGGGGCTGCCGGGAGGGCAGCGGACCTGGGGGCCGGCGGGCCGGGCGATCCTCGAACGGCTCCTGGTGCGCCGGACCTAGGCGTCAGTGCGGCTGCAGTGTCACCAGGTGTTCGCCCTGGGCCGTGCGCACGTCGTACCGGGCGATCTCACTCATGTGCATCGAGGACGTGCCCCGCATGGTGATCGGGCGGGCGTCGTGGCTGGGGACGGTCCAGCTGGTGAGGATCTGCTCGGAGCCGTCCCGGCCGACGGCGATCAGCCGGCAGGAGCGGGGGCCCGCGCCGTCCTTGATCTCCAGCTTGACGTCGCTGCCCGAGTAGTCGTCGGCCGTCGTCACCCGGGCCCACACCCCCGACTTCGCGTCGGTCGCGGTGACCCGCATCACTCCGTCGTCGCCGCCCTTGGCCATCATCGCGATGCCGGGCCCGGCCGCGGCGACGGCCACCGAGGCGGCCAGGCCGTACAGGAAGCGCCGCCGCGTCGCCTTGTGACGGGCCGCCACCGCGCCCATCAGCCGGTCGAGCAACTGGGGGCCGGGCCGGGTCATCGGGCTCACGAACCGCGGTGTCGCCCGGCGATACAGCATCATCTGCCGGGCGACGGGCCCGAATTCGGTCACGTGTGCGGCGCAGCGCGCGCACTCCATGAGGTGGTCCTCGAAGCGGAAGGCGTCCGCCTCGTCCAGCACGCCGAGCGCGTACGCGGCGACGTCGCGGTGCGTTTCCTGGGACCTCATGCCGAATCCTCGTGCCGTTGGGTGCGGGTGGGGTGACTCCTTGCTCCCAGGTACGCACCAGACCGCAGATTCACTCAAGCCACACGGAGAATCGCAACCAAGGGATTCGTAGCGGCCCGCCCCCCGGATTGGTCCGGATCGGAACGAATCTAAAAAAGATGGATGGCGAGATGGCCGAGCGGCAGACCGAGCTGCCAGGCCTTCGTCCACACCTTCGGTCCCTCGTCCTCACCGACCACACCGGCACCGCCCGGCACCGCGTTCAGGTCCGGCGCGAGCAACTCGGTCTCCTCCAGCCAGCGCCAGGCCGCCTCGGCCAGATCCAGGTCGGGCGCCGGGGCGCCGGACTCCACCGCTTCGGCGTACAGGTCGGCCATGCGTTCGCCCACCCAGTCCTGCCACGGCTGGTCGTACGCGGTCAGCGACAGCCAGGTCTCCAGCTGGGAGACCACCCGGATGCCGGAGAGTTCGCCGTCCGTGTCCGAGAGGAAGATGGTCAGCGCCAGCGCGTCACGCCCGGCCCGGAACTCCATGGACGTCGGCGGCATCAGATCGCCCGTCCTGAGCAGCTCGTCGGCGATGTACTCGGCGTACAACCAGGCCATCGGGACGACCAGTTCACCGTCTCCGGCGCCGTCCGTGCTCTCTTGACCTCTGTGCAGCATCCCTTCCTGCCTTCCTCCGGTGCGTGCGCGTCGCCCGGCTCCGGGCCCGGATCCGGACCCCGAGCCCCCCAGTCCGGAACACGGATGAGGACAGCCGATTACTCAACCGGGGTCCTCAGCAAGGCGCTTTACGGAGGTTTGACTGAGCCGTCGGTTTCACCGCAGGTCGGCCGCGTATCCGGGAAGCACCCGGCGCAGGGCGCGCAGCGCGTAGTACGCGCGGGACTTCACGGTACCGGGCGGAATCCCCAGGGTTTCGGCGGCCTCCGCCACACTCGCACCCTGGAAGTACACGAGCACCAGGACTTCACGGTGCTCCGGAGTGAGTGTCTTCACAGCCTCGCGTACGTCGAGGGTCGCGGCGGCCCGCTCGGCGTGGTCGCCGATGACCCGCGCGTTCTCCAGGACCGCGTCCCCGACCTCGGCCGGACGCGCCTGCCGCGCCCGCCGGGCGTCGATGGCGAGCCGCCGCCCGACGGTCAGCAGCCAGGGCCGTACGGACTCGAAGTCGTCGGCGCGCAGGGCCTCGGGGTGCTGCCAGGCGCGGACCAGCGTCTCCTGCACCAGGTCCTCGGCGCGCTGCCGGTCGCCGTCACACAGCCGGAGGAGGAAGGCGAAGAGGGGCCGGCCGTGCTCCCGCTGCACTGCGGCGAGCTCGTGCTCGGCGGTCGTCCCGTTCGTGAGGGTGGTTCCGGCCGTCATGGCCGTATGGCATCGCAGGGTGCCGATGTCGGACAGGGTCCGCACGGGGATCTGCGGCGGACGGTCGATCGCGTCGGCGAACGGTTCGACGAACGGTCCCCCGCGAGCGCCGGACGGGCTAATCGGCGTGCCGCAACCGGCTGCGGGGTCTGTCACCTTCGTACCGTTTGTCGGTAAATATGACCACTCTGGGGTGAACTGATGATTGCACGCAGACGACAGGTTGCCCTGGCCCTCACGGCCGTCCTCGCCGGGGGCGCCGCCTGCCAGGCCCAGCACCACCGAGCGGCGGTCCACGCCGGACACCCTGCCCCGCCGGCCGCCCGCGGCTTCACGCTCGTCGCCTCCGGCGACATCCTGCCGCACGGCTCGATCATCGACCGCGCCCGCTTCGACGGCGGTGGCCGCGCCTACGACTTCCGTCCGATGCTCGCCGGGGACGGGCACACGGTCTCCCGCGCCGATGTGGCGCTGTGTCACCTTGACACCGTCTTCGGCGCGAACGGCGACTACACCGGCCACCCCGCCGTCGAGGCCCCGCCCGAGCTGGCCCAGGCCCTCTCCGCCACCGGCTACGACGGCTGCTCCACCGCCTCCGACCACATCCTCGACGACGGCGCCCAGGGCGTCCACCACACCCTCGACGTCCTCGAGGCGGCGGGGGTACGGCACGCGGGCTCGGCCCGCACCGAGGCCGAGGCGCGCACGGTCACGCTGTTGCGCGCGGGCCCGGCGAAGGTGGCCCACCTCGCCTACACCTACGACACCCACGGCTTCCCCCTGCCGCCGGGCGAGCCGTGGGCCGTGGGCCTGCTCGACGAGAACCAGGTCGTCGCCGACGCCCGGGCCGCCCGGCGGGCCGGCGCCGACGTGGTCGTCGTCTCCCTGCACTGGGGCACCGAGTGGCAGGAGGCGCCCGACGCGCAGCAACTCGCCCTGGCCAGGCGGCTCACCGCCGCCCGCACGGGCGACCGGCCCGACATCGACCTCGTCCTCGGCACCCACGCCCATGTCCCGCAGGCGTACGAGAAGGTCAACGGCACCTGGGTCGTCTACGGCCTGGGCGACCAGATCGCCGGCGAGATGTACGCCAACGACGGCCAACAGGACCCGCGCGGCAACCAGTCCACCATCGGCCGCTTCACCTTCGCCCCGCCGGCCCGGCCGGGCGGCCGCTGGCAGGTGACCCGGGCCGAGTTCGTCCCGCAGATGTTCGACATCGACGCCGGCCGGGTGGTCGACCTCAACCGGGCCCTGGAACAGGGCGCCGACGTAACGGCGGTGCGCGACCGCATCCGCGACGTCGTGCTGAGCCGGGGCGCGGCGAAGGACGGGCTGGTGATGGGGAAGTGACGGAACGCGGCGGAGCCGCGGGCGGTCATCGCGCCGTCATGACCAGACGTTGGCCTGCGCCTTGAACGTCTCCGGGTCGGTCTCCACGGGCAGCACGCACATCAGGTGACCGCCGGGCGCCCGCAGTACGCGGCACTCCTGCCACTGCGACACCTGCTCGGCGCCCAGGGCGGTCAGGCGCGCGGTTTCCGCCTCGACGTCGTCCGTCTCGATGTCCAGATGGATGCGGGGAGCGTCGTCGACGGCCTGCACCGCCATGACAAGCCCGGGAAGGGCCTGGTGGAGTGTGGTGAACTCCGGCGCCGGCGGGAACGGCCGGGCGGTCACGCCGAGAGCGGCCGACCAGAAGTCCGCCGCCTTGGCGGCCTCGGACTCGGGGGTGTCGATCAGAACGGCGTAGACGCGGCTTCTGTGCACGGAGCCTTTTCCTCTCGCGATGACGTGGAGTGACGCGGTATGAGTGTCCGTCATCGGGGGACATGAGAGAGCCCCGGCTGGACGGGGGAGGCCAGCCGGGGCCGTGGATGGTGGATCGCGGAGGGCGGTCGCCTCTCGGCGGGGTGCTCCATGGGGCTTCAGCCGGACGATCGTCCCCATGGGCTGTAGGTGAGGCCCGGGGACACTGTCCCCTCCGCAGCCACGTACACATGAACGGCCGACCGGGCCGGGTTGTTCCGCCGTTGACGCCCGCTGCCGTGTGACGTGGCGCACACGGTCCGTCGGGTCACTCGACGTCCACGTGGTCGAAGGTCTTCAGCATCTCCTTCAGCACCCGCACACAAGCCCGGAGTTCCGCCTCGGTGAGATCGCCGCCGACCTGCCGGTTCAGGGCGTGCTCGCGTTCCAGGATGGTGTCGATCATCGTCTCGCCCGCCTTGGTGATCCGGATCAGCGAGGACCGCTGGTGGGCGGGGTTGGGGGTGATCTCGGCCCATCCCTCGGCCACCGCGTCGTTGACCATGCGCTGCACGAACTGCCGGGTCAGCGCCATGATCCGGCCCATCTGGGGCACCGTCATGGACCCGTGGCGGCGCAGCAGGACGAGCACGGAGCGTACGCCCACCGAGACGCCCTCGACCTGTTCGCCCTGCTCGACCTTGCGCAGGCCGCGACGGTAGAGCGCGCCGATCAGGTCGAACACCTCGGAGACGCGGTCGCCGAGTTCGTCGGGGGAGAGGGGGGCGTCGTCGTTCACCCGGACATCATGCACCGAAGCCGTCATGACAACCAGGTTGTCAAAGCGGGCGAGACATGACACCTTGGTTGTCATGACGGTTGCTTCCGAACCGAGCTACTTCGCGTCCGCCGACGGCGATCTCGCCTACCTCGACACCGGATCCGGAGACCTCGTGGTGCTCCTGCACTCCGGCTACGTCGACCACCGCCTCTTCGACGACCAGATCCCCGCGCTCGCCGAGGCGGGGTACCGGGTGATCGCGCCGGACACCCGCGGTCACGGCTGGTCCGCCAACGCGAGCGAGCCCTTCCGCTGGGCCGACGACCTCGCCGGACTGCTCCAGCACCTCGGCGCCGGCCCCGCCGCCCTGGTCGGGGTGTCGATGGGCGGCGCCATCGCGGGCGACACCGCGATCGAGTACCCGGAACTGGTGCGGGGCCTCGTCATGAGCGGCGCCTCCGTCAGCGACTTCCAGTACACCTACGAACCGACGCGGAAGGTCGTCGCCGCCTCCGCCGAAGCCCTGAACGCCGGTGACGTCGAGGGCTGGCTCAAGGTGTTCCTCGGGTCCGTCGCCGGCCCGTTCCGCACGGCCGACGAGATCGAACCGCGCATTCCGGACCGCCTGCGCGAGATGGCCCTGCACACCATCGCCAAGCACACCCCAGGCGAGGTGAACTGGCACGTTCCCATGGCCGACACCTGGCCCCGGGTGCCGAAGATCGACGTCCCCGTGCTCACCGTCAACGGCGCGCTCGACTCGCCCGACCTGATCGCCGACGCGGAACGGTTCGCCCGTACGGCCCCGAGTGGGCGCTCCGTGCTGGTCGAGGGCGTCTCGCACTTCCCGAACCTGGAGCGGCCCGAGGAGTTCAACGGTCTGCTCCTCGACTTCCTCCGTGGCCTCTGAAACCCACTGACACCTCGCCGGGGCGTATCGTCGGCTACGGTTCCGGCCGGGGCCTGCGTTGTCTGGGGGACAGCCCCCAGACCCGCGGCGCCCGCGCCGATGATGCCGCCTACGCCGATCGCGGTGAGCTGCCGCAGCCCCAGGGACCGGTCGAGCCGGGTTCCCGCGCCGCCCTCCGTCTCCTCGACGTACTCGATCGGTTTGCGGCGGAGAATTGCCTCGTCTGCCCCGGGCCCGGCCATGAGCCTCGCCGCTTCCCGTTCGGCAACGGCCGAAGGCGGATCATGACGACCCAGGCCCGCCCGCCACGGAAGAGGCCGCGCAGCTAGATGGCCCCGCCATGTGAACTGAACCGCTGTTCAGCAAGGCGGGGTCGGCAGTAGTTTGGCGCGCAACCACTCGCATCGCTCTGGGAGTTCCTCGCATGAGCAGCGACAAACCGGCCCCGGCACCCCTGCAGACCTTCTCGTCACCCCACCCCGTCACCGGCACCGACGCCGACCGGGACCTCGGACGGGCCCTCGTCAGGGCCTGGCAGACGGACGGCATCTTCCAGATCCGGGCGACCACCGCCCAACAGGCGGCCACGGAGCAGGCGTTGGCGGCCTCCCGCGCCTTCTGCGCCCGGCCCCTGCGGGAGAAGGCCACGTACGTCTCCGACCTCACCTACAGCGGCTATGTCGCCTCGGGCGAGGAGGAGACCGCGGGAGAGAAGGACGGCTCGGAGATCTTCACCGTCTGCCCCGACATCCCCGCCGACGACCCCCGCGTCATCGAACGCTGGCCCTGCCACGGCCCCACGCCCTGGCCGTCAGCCGCCTACGCCCACGCCATGAAGCGGTATATGGCCCTCGTCGGCGAACTCGGCCAGCGTCTGCTCCGCCTCACCGCGCTGGGCCTGGGCCTCGCCGACCCGGACCACTTCACCCGCCTCACCGCCGCCGGCTGGCACCACATGCGGGTGCTGCGCTTCCCGCCCGCCACCGCCGCCTCCGCGCGCGGGATCGGCTCCCACACCGACTACGGCCTGCTCGTCATCGCCGCCCAGGACGACGTCGGCGGCCTCTACGTCCGCCCGCCCGTCCCCGGCGAGGAACGCGGCCGCAACTGGCTGCCCGGCGAGTCCATGGCCGGCCGCTACGAACACGACGAACCGTGGACCTACGTCACCCCGGTCCCGGCAGTGTTCACCGTCTTCCCCGGCGACATCATGCAGTTCATGACCGACGGCGCCCTGCTGTCCACCCCGCACAAGGTGCGTCTGGCCGACCGCGAGCGCTACACCCTCGCCTACTTCCACGAGCCGGCCTTCAACGCGGTCGCCCGCCCCCTGGAGCCGGCGGCCCCCGCCGACCACATCCACTACGGCACCCACTTCACCTCGATGTTCCGCCGCTGCTACCCCGACCGCATCACCACGACCCGCATGGACGCCGACTCGGCCCTGAAAACCCTCACCCGCCTCCACGAGCAAGCCCTGCACCCGGCCTGACCCCTCCCACCCCGACGCCACGGCCGGCGACACGGGCGTCGAACCAACGACTCCACGCCCCGGCAGCCCCCGGAACGCCGCGTCCTCCCACAACAACCACACGGGCCGCACGGAGGCCTGCCCAGCTCCACAGCCCCCTCTATGCTCTCCCCGTATGACCGGACAACTCGCCTACTGGAACGGCCCCGGTGCCGCCAAGGTGTTCACCCACCCGGTGCACTCCGCTTGGGCGGCGCGATTCGGCAGGCAGGCCCGGATCCTTGACTACGGCTGTGGATACGGCCGGGTGATGGTCGAGCTGACGGAGCAGGGGTTCTCCGACGTGCGCGGCGCGGATCCGTCCGCCGCCCTGATCGCGCGGGGCCGCCGTATGCGACCGGATCTGCGCTTCGAGGTACTGCAGTCCCCGCCGGCTCTTCCGTACGCCGCGGCGAGCTTCGACGTCGTCCTGTTGTTCGCGGTGCTGACCTGTGTCCCCGACGAGGAGGACCAGCGGGCGCTCGTGGCCGAACTGGGCCGGGTCCTGGCACCGGGCGGGCTGCTCCATGTCAGCGATCTGCTGCTTCAGGACGACGACCGCAACCGGGACCGCTATGCCGCGCCCGCCCGGCGGTCCGGCGCTCCGTACGGGGTCTTCGTCACCGACGACGGCGCCGTGTGCCGGCACCACGGCATCGCGGATCTGCACGCCCTGCTGGCGGACATGGACGTGGTGGACGAGCGCCGTATCGACGTCGGCACGATGAACGGCCACCGGTCGCGGGCCGTGCAGATGCTCTGCCGTAAGCGCTGAGCCCTACGGCACCACCGTTACCGGCCAGCGCCCCGCCTTCACCAGGCGGACCGCCACCGAGCCGACGATCCGGTGGCCCGCCTGTTCCGAGGCGCCCACCACCACCGCGTCCGCCTTCAGTTCGTCGGCCGCCTTGACCAGACCGCTGTAGGGGTCGCCGCGGAAGGTGTGGAACTCCCAGCGCACGTCGAATATCCCCTTCAGCCGCTCGGTCCCCTCCCGGATCTGCGTCTTGAGGTCCTCGGCGATCTCGTCCGTCGTCTCGGCGACCGGCGCCCCCATCGCCGCGCCCGCCGCCATCACCGGCTGGACGTAGACGACGGCGAGAAGCGCGTGCTGGCGTCGGGCCAGGCCGGCGGCGTATGCCGCGGCGCGCAGGGAGGAGTCGGAGCCGTCCACTCCGACCACGATGACCTTCGGCCCGTCCGTGCCCCGCTCGAACTGGTGAGAGTGCTGTTCCGTCACGGCTGCGAGGCTATCGGAAACCGCAGGTCCCACCGTCCCGCGGGCCCCTCGGCGGGCGCCCAGGCCGGGCTCTTCCTACAGTCGGAACCATGAGTGCCACAGCGCAGGCATCCCCGCCCCGGGACGGCGCGGGCCGGAGGCGCCCGCCCGGCACCGGACGACTGGGCCGGGTACCCGAGGGTTTCGCCACCTTCTTCGGCGCCCTCGGCCTGCTCTGCGCCCTGCTGGCCGTGATCCCGCCACTGCGCGCCCTGCTGCGCCCGGTCGTCCGCTTCCTCGACCTGCTGATCGTCCCCATCAGCGCCAACCTCGCCTACGCCGTCTTCCTCTTCCTCCTGGCCGGCGCCACCGCCGCCCGCAAGAAGATCGCCTGGTGGCTGGTCGTCGTCTATCTCGGCCTGGTGGTCCTGACCGACGCCCTGGGCGTGTCCCTCGGCCTGTACGCCGCCTCCGTCCCGTCCCTCGTCGTCTGCGGCCTGCTGCTCGGCCTGCTGATCGTCGCCCGGGGGGAGTTCTACGCCGCCTCCCGCCGCGCCGCCGTCCGCCGCGCCGTCGGCGTCCTGCTCCTCGGCCTGGCCCTCGGCATCCTCGCCGGCTGGGGCCTGGTCGAGCTGTTCCCCGGCACCCTGCCCGAGGGCCAGCGCCTGGCCTGGGCCGCCAACCGGGTGTGCGGCGGCCTCGTCTCGGCCCGGTCCTTCGACGGCCGCCCGCCCCGCGCCCTGTTCTTCCTGCTCGGCCTCTTCGGCGCCCTCGCCCTGCTCAACGCCGCCGCCACCCTCTTCCGCTCCCAGCGCATGGAGTCCGCCCTGCACGGCGACGAGGAGCCCCGCATCCGCGCCCTCCTCAAGGCCTACGGCGAGCAGGACTCCCTCGGCTACTTCGCCACCCGCCGCGACAAGGCCGTCGTCTTCTCGCCCAGCGGGAAGGCCGCCGTCACCTACCGGGTCGAGGCCGGCGTCTGCCTGGCCAGCGGTGATCCCGTCGGCGACCGGGAAGCCTGGCCGCACGCCATCGCCGCCTGGCTGGACGTGGCCCGCCTGCACGCCTGGGTGCCCGCCGCCATGGGCGCCTCCGAGGACGGCGCCAAGGCCTACGCCCGCGCCGGACTCGGCGCCCTCCAACTCGGCGACGAGGCCATCCTCAACGTCGCCGACTTCGACCTGGACGGCCGCGACATGCGGGTCACCCGGCAGGCCGTGCACCGCGTCCGCCGCACCGGCGCCACCACCCGGGTCCGCCGCCACGCGACCCTCAGCGACGAGGAGATGGAGGAGGTCGTCGACAAGGCCGACGCCTGGCGCGACACCGAGACCGAACGCGGCTTCTCCATGGCCCTCGACCGGCTCGGCGACCCCGCCGACGGAGACTGCCTCCTGGTGGAGGCCATCGGCGCCGATGGCCGACTGCTCGCCCTGCTCTCCTTCGTGCCCTGGGGCCGCGACGGCATCTCCCTCGACCTGATGCGCCGTGACCGCGGCGCCCCGAACGGCGTCATGGAGTTCATGGTCGCCGAGCTGTGCGCCGCCGCCCCCAAGTTGGGGGTGCGCAGGATCTCCCTCAACTTCGCCGTCTTCCGCTCGGCCTTCGAGGAGGGTGCCCGCATCGGCGCCGGCCCCGTCCTGCGGCTGTGGCGGCGCCTGCTGCTGTTCTTCTCCAAGTGGTGGCAACTGGAGGCGCTCTACCGCTCCAACGCCAAGTACCAGCCCGAGTGGTATCCCCGCTTCATCTGTTACGGCGACACGGGCGCCCTCGCCCGCATCGGCCTGGCCTCCGGGATCGCCGAAGGTTTCGTTTCCGTACCGTCCCTGCGCAAACTCTGGGGAAAAGGGCACTCGAAGGGCGCGTCCAGGCCCGCCACCACGGAGGGCCTGCCGTCGCTGTCGGCGCTCGGCCTCGCCGGAGGGGACGAGGCCGGGCCCGACGACCCCCTGGCCGGCCTGCCCGAACAGGTCCGCGTCCGCCACCACAAGCTCGAGAGGCTGTCCGCCGACGGCACCGACGCCTACCCGGTCGGCATCCCGCCGCGCACCCACACCCTCGCCGAGGTCCGGCCCGGCGACGACGTCACCGTCGCCGGCCGGATCATGCTCGTCCGGGACTTCGGCGGCATCGTCTTCGCCGTGCTCCGCGACTGGTCCGGCGATCACCAACTCGCCCTCACCCGCGAGCGGTCCGGCCCCGCTCTCGACCGCTTCACCGCCGACATCGACATCGGCGACCACATCAGCGCCACCGGGCACGCGGGCACCAGCGACAAGGGCGAACCGACCGTCTTCGTCACCGACTGGCAGCTGATCGGCAAGTGCCTGCGCCCGCTGCCCGACAAACGCCGGGGGCTGGCCGACCCCGAGGCCAAGGTCCGGATGCGCTATCTCGACCTGGTCTCCAGCACCGAGGCCCGCGAGGTGATCCGGGCGCGGTCCACCGCCGTACAGGCCCTGCGACAGGGGCTGTTGGGCCGCGGCTACCTCGAGGTCGAGACCCCGATGCTGCAGCAGATCCACGGCGGCGCCAACGCCCGCCCGTTCACCACCCACATCAACGCCTACGACCTCGACCTCTATCTGCGCATCGCCCCCGAGCTGTACCTGAAGCGGCTGTGCGTGGGCGGTCTGGAGAAGGTCTTCGAGATGGGCCGCACCTTCCGCAACGAGGGCGTCTCCTACAAGCACAACCCCGAGTTCACGATGCTCGAGGCCTACCAGGCGTTCGCCGACTACGACGTGATGCTCGACCTCGCTCGCGAACTCATCCAGGGCGCGGCCACCGCCGCCTTCGGCTCACCGATGGCCCGCAAGGACGGCAAGGAGTACGACATCTCGGGCGCGTGGCCGGTCAGGACCGTCCACGGGGCGATCTCGGAGGCACTCGGGGAGGAGATCGACGCGGACACGGAACTGGAGCGGCTGCGCGGGCTGTGCGACCGGGCGGGTGTGCCGTACACCGCCGACGACGGCCGGGGCGACGTGGTCCTGGAAATGTACGAACGCCTGGTGGAGGAGAAGACCCAACTCCCCACCTTCTACAAGGACTTCCCGACGGACGTCTCCCCGCTCACCCGCCAGCACCGCACCGACCCGCGTCTCGCCGAACGCTGGGACCTGGTCGCCTTCGGCACCGAACTGGGCACGGCCTACTCCGAGTTGACCGACCCCGTGGAGCAGCGGCGCCGTCTGACCGCCCAGTCCCTGCTGGCCGCCGGGGGAGACCCCGAGGCGATGGAACTGGACGAGGACTTCCTCGACGCCCTCGAATACGCGATGCCTCCCACCGGGGGTCTGGGCATCGGCGTGGACCGCCTGATCATGTTCCTGACGGGTCTGACGATCCGGGAAACCCTGCCCTTCCCCCTGGTCCGCCGCCGCTGAACCCTCGCACGGCTTGGGCCGAGCGGGTGGATTCCTGGGGCCGGACCGGTGTTGCTGGGGGGCGTCGGTGCGGTGCCGGGCGAGTGATGACACATGAAGAAGGATCAGTTCCTCACGCGGCGCCGGGCGTTGCTCGCCGGAGCCGCCGCCCTGGGCGCGGCCGGGACCGCCGGCGCGGTCGCGCTGGGCGGGGGAGAAGGGCCGGCCCGCAGGGCCGCCGCTCCCGCCGCCGGCCCGCGGGCACGCGCCGTGCTCAAGCCCTCCGCCTACCGCCTGCAGCCCCTGACCGGCTACGGGCCCCCACGGGCCGCGCACGCCCCGCTCCCGGTCCGGCACGAGCCGTTCCTGCGCATGTCCGGCCGCGGTCGCACCATGCTGCTGACCTTCGACGACGGCCCCGACCCCCGCTACACGCCGCACATCCTCGACACCCTCGCCAAGTACGAGGTCCACGCGACGTTCTTCGTGTGCGGGGAGCAGGCCGACTGGAACCGCGACCTGCTGGCCCGGATGGCCGACGAGGGGCACGTCGTCGGCAACCACACCTGGTCCCACCCCCTGCTGACCACGCTCACCCGCGCCAGGATCCGCAGCGAGATGAAGCGCACCAGTGACGTCATCGAGGACGCCTACGGCCAGAAGCCGCAGTGGTTCCGCGCCCCCTACGGCGCCTGGAACCGGGCCGCCTTCCAACTGGGTGCCGACCTGGGCATGGAACCGCTCGCCTGGACGGTCGACACCCTCGACTGGACCACGCCCGGCACCCGCAGCATCGTCCACCGGGTCGAGGACGGCGCCGCCCCCGGCGTGGTCGTGCTCTCGCACGACGCCGGGGGCGACCGTTCCCAGAGCGTCCGGGCGCTCAAGGAGTATTTGCCCGAGCTTCTCGATTCCGGTTACCACCTCACCGTGCCCAGACGCCCCGACGCGTGAGCCGAATTCGCCCGTCCGGTCGGGAATTCTCAGCGGACCTCGACCAGACGGGCGAAGACGACGACATTCCCGTCGTAACCGTGCTGTTTGGAGAAACCGCCGCCGCAGGTGATGACCCGGAGTTCCGGGGCGCCCTTGGAACCGTATACCCGGTCTCCGGGGAAGTTGGCCTTCGCGAAGACCTCGATGCCGTAGATCTCGAAAACGGCCGTCTTTCCGTCCTTCCGCGCGACCTCGACGCGACTTCCCTTCTTCAGGGCCCCCAGGCCGTAGAACACGGCGGGGCCCTGTTTGTTGTCGACGTGGCCGACGACGACCGCGGTCCCCTTCTCACCGGGCGAGACCGCGCCGGTGAACCAGCCCGCCAGGTTCGGGTCCTCCGGTGGCGGCGCCGCCACCCAGCCGTCGGGGTCCAGACCCACCGGCGTGACCGGCGCGTCGACCCGGATCGCCGGGATCCTGACCCGGTCGGGCTGGGCGTAGGGCAACGCCTGGACGCTGCGGAAGGTGCCGGGGACACGGCTGTCCGCCGCGGCGGCCGAGGCGGGCTGCGGCGGACCCACGTCGAACTCCCCCGACCCGTTCCGGATGAGGGCGAGGCCGGTCAGCAGGACAAGCGCTATCACGCCCCAAGGAGCACGCTTCTTCGGGCGCAGCTCCTCCTCTTCCTCGGCCAGCTCGAACGCAGACATTCGACTTTCCCCTCTCGACGCGGCCGTCGCCCCGTCATTCGCGCATACGAGAACGCTAAGCGGCGCGTGTGGAACCGGCGACGGCTGAGGTGCGAACGGGTGCCCCGCGTGTCTTGGGTGCGCCATCCGAGTTGCCGTCCCCAGGAATTTTCTGACGGCGTGTGACCTGCGTCGATATCCGATTGTGCGGTAATCGGTCGGCGTGTCCTCTCACCAGGACGGACCAGCGCCGAAATGCGCGCGCGTGCACGACATCTGAGGGTCTTTCTGGGAGACGCTTTCTCGCCGATCGACCGGGGACGGGTCCCGGGGCGTCTTCCGCGGAGGATCACATGCGTACCACTCGTGCCCTGGCGGCGTCGGCCGCCGCGGTCGCCGTCCTCGGGATCGCCGCCCCCGCGTCCGTCGCGCGGGACGGCATGCCCAGCCCGAGCAACATCGTGGCCCTGCCCAGCGTCATCGCCCGGGGCGGGCAGCTGACCATCACCGTCAACAACTGCAGCACCCCCGCCACCGCGAGTTCGGACGCCTTCCGGCCGATCCAGCTGACCTCGCGCAACGGAACCCTGGCGACGGGCACCGCGACCGTCAACCGTGACGCACGCCAGGGATCGCACAGCATCAGCGTCGTCTGCGCCAACGGCACCGTGATCAACCCCGCGGCCTTCTCCGTCATCGGCGGCGTCCAGGGCGGTCTCGGCGGCAGCAGCTCCAGCGGGGCCACACCGACCGACGTGGCGATCGGCGGCGGGCTGGTGGCCGCGGCCGTCGTCGGCGGCGGGGTGTTCTGGATGCGCCGCAGGGCGGAGCGGCGGATCTGACCCCGCACCCCGCGGGTCTGACCCTGCACCCCTTGGGAGGACCCATTCTCTTGGGAGGACCGATTCGCAGGACCGATCGCACGTGAGACGCCTTGGTCCCGGATTCCGTCGAGGATCCGGGACCAAGGCGTTGCGTCAGGCGCCGCGGCGGTGCGAGAAGTGGTACGCCGCCGCGATGGAGCCCAGGATGAGCGCGGCCCCCACGCCGATCTCCTTCAGGTCGAACCCGGCGATGCTGCCACCCGTACCGGCGTGCACACCGCGGTGGGGGTTGACGGGGTTCACCGGCACCGGCGTGGGGCCCACCGGCCGGCCGCCCGCGATGGTCAGCCCCGTGGAGCCGCTCGCCCCGTCACAGGTGAACGTCACCTGGTAGACCGCCCCCGGCTTGGCGTCCCAGTCGACGGTCGCCACGGCCACGGAGCTGCCCCGGGGAATGGTGACCGTGTCGAACACCGCCGAGCTCACCGTGGCCGGTCCTCTGCAGCCGCCGTCGCGGTGGAGTTGCAGCGCGACCTCACCGCCCGGGACGACGGTCGAGGGCAGGACGCTGAAGCCGAACGGTGTGATCGGTGCGATGGTGCCGGCGAGGGCGGCCGGTGCGGAGAGGGCGAGGGCGCTGACGGCCAGCAGTGCGGCCGAAGCGACGCGTATCGCGCGCATGGTGGATCCTCCGGTCCCCGAGGAGCAGCCGCGGACCTTTTCCGCTTGCGCCATGAGATTGCGCCACAAATGCACCTCGATGACCGAAACGCTAGGAACAGGTGTGCGCCTGCGCGATCGCAGTCGGGCGAATGGGGCACGCGTGTGGGCCACCCAGGGGACACGCGCGGCGTGGCGGGTGTCGTCCGGGTGGCCCGTCAGGTGAGGGCCTGTCAGCCCTTGAGGTGCGGGAAGAGATTCAGGAAGGGTTCCGCCGAGGCGGTGATGCCGCGGCTGTAGGGCGCGTCGAAGTCCCAGATCAGGAAGAGCAGGAAGGCGATCAGGGCGGAGAACAGCCCGGCCAGGATCAGTTCGCGTCCGGTCCGCCGGATCTGCAGGGCGAAGATCATCCCGATGGTGATGACGGCCCCGGACAGCAGCCCGAACCAGACCACGCCCGGCATGGTGGCCCCCAGCGAGTCCGCGCGGGCGGTACGCGCCTGATCGGCCGCGGTCACCTGGTCCAGCAGCGGCTGGTAGGCCTGCCCCTCGAAGTCGTTCTTCGGCTGGTAGTCGGTGACGTCCTCGCGGATGCGCCGGAAGAGCTCATCACCGCGCGCGGTGACCTCGCCGTGGTCGGCCATCGCCTTCCAGTCGACCGCGACGACGTGTCCGGCATAGGCGTTGACATCGGCGCGAATGTGGTCACGGACGTCGGGCGGATAGACCCGCACCCGCTCCGAGATCTCGTGCAACGCCATCGCCTCAGCCTGCACATGGTCCTGGGCGGCGCTGCGGCCCTCCCAGACCCCGGCGATGGCGAGGCCCAGGACGATGGCGTACACCACGCCGATCCACATCGTCATGTACTCGATGACGTCCGGGGTCTCGCTGGGGTCCTCGTCGTCGGGTGCCGCCTTGTGCCGTACGAGGGTGATGACGACCACCACGACGCAGGCGGCCAGCATCGCGAGGGTGAGAACAAGCCAGTCCGGCAAGGGGTGCCTCCAGATTCAGCGGGGGCGCAGCGCGGCGACGGCGATCGCGGCCGGTGCGGTGATGAGCAGGACGAAGGTGAGCGGCGACGGGCCGTCGTGCGTGGGCCGGTGCGGGGCCGGCGGCCGGTAGTGCGGATAGCTCACCGGGGTCACCGACGGGCGTGGGGCGGGCTTTGGCGGAGGCGGCGTCGGCTTCGGCGATGGAGGTGGAGTCGGTGCCGGTGGAGGCGGGGG
>NZ_WVUG01000600.1 GCF_017614965.1 Streptomyces griseorubiginosus
GGCGCGGAGGGTCTCGGGGTGGGTGGGGCCCTGGACGCGGGTGCGGTCGTCGATCAGCTCGCGGTAGAGGGTGAGGGCCTCCGCGCTGCGGCCGAGGCGGCCCAGGCTGATGCCGACCTCGTAGCGGGCGGCGAGGGTGTCGGCGTGGTCGGGGCCCAGGGCCCGGGCGCGGGCCTCGGCGACCTCGCGGTATGTCTGCAGGGCTTCCGGCCAGCGGCCCAGCTGGCCGAGCGCGTAGGCGACCTCGTAGCGGGTGACCAGGGTGTCGGGGTGGTCGGGCCCGAGCACGCGGGCGCGGGCGGCGGCCACCTCGCGGGCCATGCGGTACGAGTCCTCCAGACGCCCGAGTCTGCTGAGGTTGAAGGCGAGGTTGTGCCGGCAGCGCAGGGTGTCGGGGTGGTCGGCGCCCATCCCCCGCTCACGCGCGGCGAGCACCGACTTGTACACCTCGTGGGCGTCGAAGTGACGGCCCAACTGGCCCAGCACGTACGCCATTTCCTGGCGGGCGGCGAGGGTGTCGGGGTGGTCGGCGCCCAGGGCTCGGGTTCTCGCGGCGGCCACGTGCTTGTACTCCTGCAGCGCCTCGGCGGCGCGGCCCGTGCGGCTGAGGGTGAAGGCGACCTCGTAGCGGCTGGCGAGGGTGTCGGGGTGGTCGGGGCCGAGCAGGTGGGCGCGTTCGGCGGCGACCGCCCGGTGCACCTCACCGGCCTCCGCCCAGCGTCCGAGTCTGCCGAGGCTCAGTCCGGCGTTGTGCCGTCCTACCAGGGCGGCGAGCGTCTGCGGGGACGGAGCGGAGGGCCGGTCGGGCGCCGGCTCCTCCGCGTGGCCGTGCGCCGGCCGGGCGATCCACTCGCCGGTGAGCCCGGCCCCGGCGTCCGGCGGGGTGGTGCTCAGCCCGGCTCCGGTGGCCTTGTGGCCGGTGGTCATCCCGCGCGTCCAGGACGGCAGGCGGGCCTCGCGGGAGGGGGGCTGCTCGGGCGGCCGGAGCACCGGCTGCGGGGTCACCACCGTGGGCACGTACGCCGGTGTCGTCCGGCCCAAGCTGATGCGCCGGCCCAACTCGCGGGCGTCGTGCGGGCGTTGTTCGGGGCGTTTGGCCAGCAGGTCGAGGATGACCTTGTCGAGGTACTCGGGCAGTTCGGGGCGCAGGCTGCGCGGCGGACGGGGCGGGGTGTCGCGGTGGCCGACGAGGATGGCCCAGGCGTCGTCGAGGTCGAAGGGCGGGGCGCCGGTGGCGATCTCGTAGAGCACGCAGCCCAGCGAGTACAGGTCGCTGCGCTGGTCGACCTCGGAGCCGCCGATCTGCTCCGGGGACATGTAGTGCGGGGTGCCCATCGCGATGCCGGTGCCGGTGAGCCGGGAGGTGAAGCCGATGTCGTGGCCGAGGCGGGCGATGCCGAAGTCGCAGATCTTCACCGTGCCGTCGGTGAGCCGCATGATGTTGGCGGGCTTGAGGTCGCGGTGCACGATGCCCTGCCGGTGGGTGTAGGCGAGGGCGGCGGAGACCTGGTCGGCGATGTCCACGACGTCGGCCACCGGCAGCGGGTGGTGCTGGTTGTCCTCCAGGAGCTGGCTGAGGTTGCGGCCCTCCAGCAGCTCCATCACGAGATAGAGGACGCCGTCGTCCTCGCCGAAGTCGTGCACGACCGTCACCCCGCGGTGTTGCAGCGCGGCGGCCACGCGGGCCTCCCGGCGGAAGCGTTCCCGCAGGACCCGGGTGAAGGCCTGGTCGTGGTGGGGGCCGAGGGGCTTGAGGCACTTCACGGCGACATGCCGGCCCAGCGACTCGTCCCGGGCCCGCCACACCTCGCCCATACCGCCCCGCCCGATCAGGTCGAGCAGCCGGTACCGGCCGTGGATCAGCCTGCTGTCCCCCATCTCCCGCGATCGCCCCCCGTACGG
>NZ_WVUG01000601.1 GCF_017614965.1 Streptomyces griseorubiginosus
GTCGGCGCGGGTGCGGCCGCGGGCAGGGTGGTGAGGGCCGCACTGGCCAGGACCAGCCCGGTCAGTGCCGTTCGCAGGCGACGGCGTCTCATGTTCCTCCCTCTCGATCGGACGGGGAGACCCGGAAACATCGGAGGAAAACCGAACCAACTGTTCACATTCATGGATCGCGTTCAGGGACTCGTTCGTTGGCGCGATCCAGAGTTGCGGTCCGGAGGTTCAGCGGTCAATGGTCCGGACCGCAGAGGTCGGATCCATTTCCAGCCAATCTCGGTTTCCGGCACTGACTCATCGGTCAGTTCGGACGGATTCTCCGGTCAGGAATGCATCACGGCTCGTGATCGTTGACGATGGGAGTACCACCTGACGACAACCGAAGGATCAAGAGCTCGTGAGCAGCAAGGTCCCCCCGATCATCCTGAACAACGGCGTCGAGATGCCCCAGCTGGGCTACGGCGTCTGGCAGGTGCCGGACGACGAGGCGGAGCAGGCCGTCGCCACCGCGCTGGAGGCCGGGTACCGCAGCATCGACACAGCGGCGATCTACGGCAACGAGGAGGGCACCGGCAAGGCCATCGCCGCGTCCGGCGTCCCCCGCGAGGAAATCTTCGTCACCACCAAGCTCTGGAACTCCGAGCACGGGTACGACGCCACGCTGCGCGCCTTCGACGCGTCGCTGGAGAAGCTCGGTCTGGACTACCTCGACCTGTACCTGATCCACTGGCCGACGCCGGCCCGCGACAAGTACGTCGACACCTACAAGGCGTTCGAGAAGCTGCACGCCGACGGACGCGTCCGTGCGATCGGTGTCTCCAACTTCGAGCCGGAGCACCTGCGGCGGCTGATCGACGAGACGTCCGTCATCCCGGCGGTCGACCAGATCGAGCTGCACCCGCATCTGCAGCAGCGCGCGGCCCGGGAGTTCCACGCGGAGCAGGGCATCGCCACCGAGGCCTGGTCCCCGCTCGGTCAGGGCAAGGGCCTGCTGGAGGTCCCGGCGATCGTCGCCATCGCCCAGAAGCACGGGCGCACCCCGGCCCAGGTCGTGCTGCGCTGGCACCTCCAGCTCGGCAACATCGTGATCCCCAAGTCCGTGACGCCGTCCCGGATCCGGGAGAACATCGAGGTCTTCGACTTCAGCCTGGACACCGAGGACCTCGCGGCGATCAGCGCCCTGAACGAGGACCGGCGGTTGGGTCCGGACCCGTCGTCGTTCAATATGGCCTGAGCCGCTGCCACGGCCACCACGGCCTGACGGCACTCACCCGCGGGGTCTCCTCCCGCGCCACAGGCCGGGCAGCCGGTTCCGGGCCCGGAACCGGCTGCTGGGCCGTGGAGTTCCGCCAGGCCAGGACGATGTCGCCGTACGCCTGGTCGGCGAAGTAGTCGGAGTGCCCGAGCGGCTGCTCGTAGCAGGAGTCGCCGGGCCGCAGCGCGAAGCCGCGCGGATCCAGCAACTGCCGGTCCGGCCCGCCGGGCAGGCATCCCGCTGTCGCCCTGGGCCGGGCGGCCGCATGGGGCGGCAGGGGGTCGTCCACGATGACCCAGCCGCCGATCGGGTCGCTGGGACGGTAGAGGTTGTTCCAGCGCCAACGCCCGTCGTCCGTCAGGAGTTCGCCCAGCCGTCGCAGCGTGCGGACGTCGAAGTAGGCCGGGAAGAACCGCACGTACAACCGGGTCACCGGGTTGCCGTAGGTGAGGAGCGCAGTCCTCTCGCTCGCCCGTGTCCTGGCCTGCAGCAGCACGGCCGTCCCGATGACACAGCCCTGTGAATGGCAGGAGAAGACCACCCGTCCGTCCTTCGCCGGGTCCCCTGTGGCGGGGGTGAGGTACTCCAGGCGCTCCAGCAGGTCGGGGACCGTGCGCTCGGCGTAGCAGGGCGGGGC
>NZ_WVUG01000602.1 GCF_017614965.1 Streptomyces griseorubiginosus
ACCCACCCCAACACCCCCTGCACCTCCGCATCCAGCCCCGCGACATCCGTCCCCCGCACCGCGCACTCGATTCCGGCGGCGCTCAACACCCCCTGCGCACCGGCCAGTTCGACCCCGAGGTCGGCCTCCCGGTATCCCCGTACGACATCCCGTACCTCCCGCTGCGACTCCCGCGCGATCCGCTGCACCTCGATCATCTGGTCCACGGCCTCGGGCCGCCCGCGCCGGGCCAGCTGCACGGCGAGTTCGCTCTTCAGGGCGATCACGGCCAGGTTCCGCCCCATCACGTCGTGGAGGTCCCGGCCGAAGCGCAGACGTTCCTCCGCGACCGCGAGCCGGGCCTGGACCTCGCGGCCCCGCTCCGCCTCCCACAGGACCGACAGCGTCCAGGCGCCGCAACGGCCGGTGATCAGCGAGAAGAGCGCGCCGAGGACGGTCAGGACGCCGACCGTGAGGATGGAGGCGGGCTCCGGGTCGGTCCAGGCGAACGCGGCCATGAGCACCACGGCGAGCACGGCCGACCGGCGCAGGAAGGTCACCAGCGGCAGCACCAGCCCGTACAGCACCCCGAACGGCACCAGCGCGGCGCCGACGGCGAGCCGGATCGCCATCGGGTCGGAGCCGCCCAGCGCGGCCAGCACCAGGGGCAGGGCCAGCGCGAGGACGAGGAGGACGGCGGCGGGGCGCAGGGCGCGCGGCGGGAGGACGGCCCGGCCCAGGTAGTGGTCGAGCACGGGCCGGGTGAGCCGGTTGGCCTCGGCACACTGCAGTGCGCTCACGAGCAGCAGCAGTCCCCCGACGACCAGCGGTACCGGGCGCTGGGCGATCCCGCCCACCAGCGGCAGCGCCAGCCAGGAGAAGGAGAAGAGCCACGTGGTCACGTACCAGGTGAGCACGCTCTGCAGTTCGACCCGCTCGGCCTTGCTCCGATCCCGCCAGTGTCGCCGCTGCCAGCCCCTGATCCGCCCGAACACGGCTCCCCCGTTCCCTCAGCGCCGGGGTTCCCAGCGGAACCACCGCCGTACAGCAAACACCGCCACGACACTCCAGGCCAGAGCGGTCGCGACGGCGCCCAGGGCCTCGTAGGCGCTCAACCGCCCGGTCCAGCCGCCCTGGACGAGCCGGATCGCGGGGGACAGGGGCAGGAATTCGCACACCCTCGCGAGCCGGTCGGGCAGGAGCTGGGCCGGGACCGCGATGCCCGAGCCCATCATGGACACGAGCACCAGCGGCAGCGCGGTGACCTGCGCGCTCTCCACGGTCCGGGTGACGGAGGCGGTGAGGGCCGCGAACGCGGCGCACAGCACCAGACCCGCAAGGATCCCGAGGACGGTCAGGTACGGCGCCCTGGGCGCCCCGGGGTGCAGCAGCACCGCGCAGCCGACGGTGAGGACGACGGCCTGCGCGAGGCCGAGGCAGACGGCGGGCAGCGCGGTGCCGGCCAGGATCTCGGCGTCGTCGAACTCGCCGGTGCGCAGGCGTTTGAGGACCAGTTCCTCACGGCGGGCGACGTACGCGCCGATCAGGGACGTGTACACGGCAAACAGGAAGGAGAAGCCGATCGCGGCCGTCAGCGTCACCACGCCGATGTTCAGCCCCTCGGCCTTCAGGTCCAGCTGATCGACCGCGGGCCGCACACTGAACGGCAGCACGAGCGGCACGAGCAACGCCGTGACCACCGCGCCACGGTTGCGCGCGAGCAGCGTGAGCTCGGCCCGGGCCAGGGCCCGCATCCGCCGCCGGGAACCCGCCGCCCCCACCGGCACCGGACCCGGCGCGACCAACCTCGGGCTGACGCGGACCTCGGCCTCGCGGTTGACCTGCCGGTACCGGTCGACACACAGCCGCATCGTCACCGTCGTCAGCCACGCACCGAGCCGCTC
>NZ_WVUG01000603.1 GCF_017614965.1 Streptomyces griseorubiginosus
GGAGCGGCATCGGCCGTCAACTGCTCGGCGGGGGCGGCCGCGAGGGGCTCCGCCGTGGGGCCGGGTTGCTCCTCGGCGGCCGTGACGGCGGTGTCCGGAGTGCCGGTGAGAGCCGCAGGGTGTGGCGCGTTCGCCGGGTCCACCGAGATGGAGTCGTGGTGCTCAGGGGCATTCAGTACGGGGTCCTGAAGGGCGGCCGCCGGGTCCGGGATCGGGCTCGCGGCCACTGCGACCTGGAGGTCGGCGGGCGTGATCGGCTCTACGCCCGGGGCGGGCTGTCTGCCCGCGTGCTGGGGCTGCGCGGAGACATCCGTGGACGCCGCGTCCTCGGCCGGCGCCGGAGAACCGTCCGCCGGGTGAGACGTGTGCGGAGCCGCCGGGAACGGGGTGCTCTCCGGAGCTTCGGGTGTTACGGCGGTGTCGGGGCCCTGCGTCGGTACGGCCGTGTCGGTCGGCTGGGCGGGGGCGAGGTCGGCGGAGTCCGCGGCCTGGCCGGCGTCCGGCGCCATGACCTCCGGCGCCCGGATGGCCTCGACCGCGTCGGACACATCGTCGGCCTCGGGTCCACCGACGCCGCTCACCTGCTCGCTTTCGGGCGCCGTGGGCTGGGCGTCCTCGGCCGGCTCGGTTGGCGGAACGGGCACGGCCTCCGGGAGCCGAGCGGCGTCCGGACCGGCCTCAACTCCCGCGGCCGCCACGGTCTGTGCAGCAAGCGCTGCCTCGTCGGCCGGCCCACCGTGCGGGTCGCCTTCGGCGAGGGGAGCCCTCTCCGCCTCCGGAACCGAAGCGGTCGTACCGGCCTGCTCAGCGACGACTTCCGGGGTGGGTACGGCACCCGCGCCCTCTCCGTCGGCAGCGGCGGAGCCGGCCGCGACCGGGTGCCCGGCTTCCACGACGCCGGCCGACACGAGCCCGCCGCCTGCGGAGCCGGTGGCCGCCGCGAGATGACCACTCTCCGAGCCGGGCGCGGCAGCGTCGGCGTCCGCGGATGCCACGGCGGACCCGCCGAACGCGACCTCGCCGTCCTGCCCCGAGGGCACACCATGGGCGAGCGCGGCGCTCAGCGCCGACGGGGCGGCATCACCAGGCGCGGCGCCGTGCCCGGACTCGGCATCATGGCCAGGCTGAGCGACCTGGCCGGCCTCCGCGCCATGGCCCGACGCATCCTCGTTTCCGGACTCCGCACCGTGACCGAGCACACCGCTCTGCCCGGGCTCCGCACCATGGCCCAGCACACCGTCCTGGTCGGGCTGCGCGCCATGGCCCAGCACGCCGTCCTGGTCGGGCTGCGCGCCATGGCCCAGCACGCCGCCCAGTCCAGTCTCCGCACCGTGAACGAGCACACCGGCCTGCCCGGGCTCCGCACCATGACCAAGAACACCGGCCTGCCCGGGCTCCGCACCATGACCAAGCACACCGCCCTGCTCGGGCTGTGCGCCATGGCCGAGTTCGACGGCCTGCGGGCCTAGTCCACTCGGGCCGCTCGGGCTGCTCTGGGCGCTCTGGTCGTTCGAACCGCTCCCCGCACCGTGATCGGCGGCGTCGCCCTGCGTGGCCTGGGGCAGCGGCTCACCGTGCCGGGTCGCAGCACCCTGGGCGTTCCCCGCGCCAGGCGCCGACCGGCCGATTTCCTCGGCCTGCCCCGCCACCGCGGCCTGCGTGTTTTCGGCTCCGGCCACGGCCTGGGCGAACTCGCCCTGCGCGGCGTACCCGGTCTCCTGTCCCTGGACGGCGGTGGCTTCGGTCGTGATGCGGGCCATCACCGCCTGGGCGGCGCCCAGCGGCTCGGCGGGGTGGCTCGGGGACGGAACAACCGTTTCCGCAGCCGGTGTCCCGGGGGCCACCGAGGGCTGGGGCGGGGCGCCCCAGCCC
>NZ_WVUG01000604.1 GCF_017614965.1 Streptomyces griseorubiginosus
CCCCCGCCCCGACACCGAGCAGCCGCACGGGCGTACGGCTCAGCAGGCGCCGTACGGCATCCAGCGCGGCGCCGACCATGGCCGTCCCGCCCTCGGCCGCGGGTGTCGCCACCTTCAGACGGTCCATGACCCTCAAGTCCCGCGCGCACAACAGTACGTGGGTGGTCGTGCCGCCGATGTCGACGCCCGCGACCACCTCGGGAGCACGCGTCACGCGGTGGCCCCCGTCCGGTCCTCGGCCCGCCGGCGCCGCTGCACCACCGGATCCGGTACCGGCACCGACGCGATGAGCCGGCGCGTGTAGGCGGTCTCCGGCCGCAACAGGGTCGTCATCGTCGGCCCCTCCTCCTCGACGCGCCCGTCACGCATCACCACGACCCGCTGCGCGAACTGCTGCACCACCGCCAGATCGTGCGAGACGAACAGACACGCGAACCCCAACTCGCCCTGCAACTCGGCGATCACCTCCAGCACCGTCTGCTGCACACTCACATCCAGCGCGCTCGTCGGCTCGTCCGCGACCAGCAGCCGCGGCTGAAGCACCAGCGCCCGGGCGAGACTGACCCGCTGCCGCTGTCCACCGGACAGCTCACGCGGCCCCCGCCTCGCCAACTCCGCGGGCAGCCGCACCCGTTCGAGTACTTCGGCGACCCGGGCGCGCCGCTCCGCCGCCGACATCCTCCGCCGGTGCATCCGCAGCGGCTCGGCGACGCACTCCCCGACACTCATCCGCGCGTCCAGCGAGGCCACCGGATCCTGCAGCACCACCCCGACCCCGGACAGCAGAGCCCGGCGCGCGCGTCCCCGGGTGCGGCCCAGGTCGGCACCGAACAGCGACACCGACCCGGACGCGGGCGCCACCAGCCCCAGCGCGACGCGGGCCGCGGTCGACTTGCCCGAGCCCGACTCGCCCACCAGCCCGACCGTCTCGCCGGCCCGCACCGAGATCGACACCTCCCGCAGCGCCCGTACGGTACGAGGACCACGGCCGAAGGTCACGGACACGTCCTGGAGCCGGACCACCGGCTCGCCCTGCGCCGAAGGGGCCGGTGCCGCCTTCGGCTCGTCGACCACCAGGCGCGGCACCGCCGCCAGCAGCTTCCGCGTGTAGTCGTGCCGCGGCCGCAGCAACACCTCGTCCACCGGCCCGCTCTCCACGATCTCGCCCCGCAGCATCACCGCCACCCGGTCCGCGAAGTCGGCGACCACGCCCATGTTGTGGGTGACCAGCAGCACCCCGGTGCCGGAGTCGGCGGCCAGCCCCCGCAGCAGATCGAGGATCTCGGCCTGCACGGTGACGTCCAGCGCGGTCGTCGGCTCGTCCGCGATGAGCAGACCGGGCGAGTTGGCGATCGCCATCGCGATCACGACGCGTTGCCGCTGCCCGCCCGACAACTGGAACGGAAACGCCTTCGACCGCCGCTCCGGATCGGGAATGCCGACCCTGCGGAGCAACTCGACCGCCGCACCGGCGGCTTCGGCGCGGGAGAGGGGACGGTGGTTGCGGATGACCTCGGCGATCTGCGCACCGACCCGGGTCAGCGGATCGAGGGCGCTGGCCGGCTCCTGGAACACCATCGACGCCGTACGACCGCGCAACCGGGCCAGCTCTCCCTCGTCGGCCCCGACGACGTCCCTGCCGTCGACCCTCACCCGGCCCGAGACACGGGCGCTGCCCGGCAGGAGGCCTATCGCGGCGAGGGCGACGGTGGACTTCCCGGAGCCGGACTCGCCGACGAGGGCGAGGGTCTCGCCCGCATGCACGTGCAGTGATATGTCACATAGCGCCGGCACGTCACCCGTCTCGGTCCCGAACGTCACCCCCAGCCCCTCGACCTCCAGCACCCTCTGCGCCTCCGGCCCCTTTGCCC
>NZ_WVUG01000605.1 GCF_017614965.1 Streptomyces griseorubiginosus
CACAGTGACGACGTCCAACGCCCGCACACTGTCCGCCGTCGTCCCCCAGGCCACCGAGTGCGAGCCGCAGGAGTTGTTCCCGATCATCCCGCCGAGCGTGCACCGGCTGTGCGTCGACGGATCCGGCCCGAAGCGCAGCCCGTACGCGCCGGCGGCCTCCTGCAGACGGTCCAGTACGAGCCCCGGCTGCACGACGGCCGTACGCGCCTCGGGATCGATCGACACCAGTTGGTTCATGTGCCGGGTGAAGTCCAGCACCACACCCACGCCCGTCGCCTGCCCCGCGATCGAGGTGCCCCCGCCGCGCGCCACCACCGGCACCCCGTGCTCCCGGCACACCGCCAGCACCGCCGCCACGTCCTCGGCGTCCCGGGGAGCCACCACCCCGAGCGGCACCCGCCGGTAGTTGGACGCGTCCATGGTGACCAGCGCCCGGGACGTGACGTCGAAGCCGACCTCACCCCGGACGACCGCGCGCAGCCCCGCCTCGAGATCCGTCATGCACCCAGCATGCATCCCACCACTGACAGTGACGACGGTGCCGCCGACCCGGACTTCGCCGGAATCCGTGAACGCCTCCAGAACCTTCCCAATTCGATCACGAACTCCCATATAGTGACCGCCAGTTGAGCATCTGGTGTCGCTACTCGCCAGGGACCCGACCGGAACGACCGGCACGACCAGCACGACCGGAACGACCGAGCACCCCGACCGAGGACCCGATTCATGACCGCCCCCACCGAGCGCCCCGCCCTGCGCGCCGTCGCACCCGTCCCGCTGCTCACCGCCCTGCTGGCCGCGCTCGCGGTGGCCGGCGCGGTCGCCCGCGTACGGGAGTCCGAGCGTGTCCCGGTCGCCGTCGGCGCGGGCGCGGGCGCGGTCCTGCTCGTCGTGGCCGTGGCCGTGGCCGCCCACGCGGTCCAGACGGCCCGCCTGACCCGGCGCCGGCTGGAGGCCCTCACCGCGGACACCGGACGCCTGCTGCAGGACCGGATCCGGCAGAGCGCGGAGTTCGACCAGGAGCGGGTACGGCTCACCGAGGAACTCACCCGTGAACGGGCCCGCCTGGCCGCGGAGTACACCCGGGACCGCGCTCGTCTGGCCGCCGAGAACGAACGCCTGGCCGAACAGGCGCGCCGGGCCGAGCACGACCGGTCCGCCGCCCTCGCGGCCACCGCCAACGCGGCCAGCCGGATGCAGGCACTGGCCACCGGCACCCTGGCCGACCTCCGCGCGATGGAGGAACGCCACTCCGACGAGGACGTCCTCGCCGACCTGCTCCACCTCGACCACCGCACCGCGCAGGCGGGCCGGCTCGCCGACTCCGTCGCGGTCCTGGCGGGCGCCCGCTCCGGCCGCCGTTGGGCCCGCCCGATCGCCATGGAGTCGATCCTGCGCGGCGCGATGGGCAGGATCAGCGGCTACCAACGCGTGCGCGTGCACTCCGCCAGCGAGGCCGCGGTCGCCGGACACGCCGCCGAGGGCGTGATGCACGCGCTCGCCGAACTCCTCGACAACGCGGCCAGTTTCTCCCCGCCGACCGCCGAGGTGCACGTCTACGTCGAGGAGGTCCCGGCCGGCGTCATCGTGTCCGTCGAGGACAGCGGCCTGGTCATGAGCGATGTGCAGCTACGCCGAGCCGAAAAGGCGGTCTCCGGCGACACGGAGGGCCTCGGCGGCCTCTCGGGCACACGCCTGGGCCTGGCGGTGGTGGGCCGCCTGTCCCGCAAGCACGGCCTCAAGGTCTCCTACCGCCCCTCCGCCCGCGGCGGCACAGGCGTCCTGCTGCTCGTCCCCCAGGACATCCTGGCCCCCACCCAGCCGGAGCC
>NZ_WVUG01000606.1 GCF_017614965.1 Streptomyces griseorubiginosus
GTTGCAGACCACGGCCAGCCGCTCGCCGCCCGCCCGTCCCCCGGGCCCGCCGATCTCCGACTGGATGGCGCTCGCCATGATCCCGAAGAAGGGGTCCGCGATGTCGTTGACCAGGATGCCGACCAGGTCGGAGGTGGCCGCCGCGAGCGCGCTCGCCGGACCGTTGAGTACGTAGTCCAGCTCGTCGACCGCCTTCAGCACCCGCTCGCGGGTGGATGCCGCCACGGGATAGTTCCCGTTCAGCACGCGCGACACCGTCGCGGGCGAGACCTGCGCGCGCGCCGCCACGTCCGCCAGGGTCACCGTCATCTCGTCGTCCTCCGGTCGCGCATCTTCGTACGTCAACGTACGTGCTCGTGGACAGGCCACGTACGTGCTCGTAGACAGGCCGCGGGCGGCCATGGTTCCGAATGTTTTCGAGCAGACCTTACGGGTCAAGCTCCGAGTTGTTCGCCCCCTCGAACAACTCGACTGAGTCACGGTCTTGTCCAGACCACGATCAGAGGCTAGCTTCTTACCGTATAGAAAGCGCTTGCTTTGACGCTCACCAGTAGGAGACAGGGCGTACGCGGCGCACACACCGCGTACGAAGGGAATGACGTGACACGCAAGACGGTGCGCATCGCCATGAACGGCGTGACCGGACGCATGGGCTACCGCCAGCACCTGGTCCGCTCCATCCTGGCCATCCGGGAACAGGGCGGCCTCGACCTCGGCGACGGCACCGTGCTGTGGCCGGAACCGATCCTCGTCGGCCGCCGCGAGCACGCCCTGCGCGCGCTCGCCGAGCAGCACGGCCTGGACCCGGAGAACATCTCCACCGACATCGACGCGGTCCTCGCCGACCCGACCGTCGACATCTACTTCGACGCCCAGGTGACCTCCGCCCGCGAGGAGGCGATCAGGAAGGCGATCGCCGCGGGCAAGCACATCTACACCGAGAAGCCGACCGCGACCGGTCTGGAGGGCGCCCTGGAGCTGGCCCGGCTGGCCAAGGACGCGGGCATCAAGCACGGCGTGGTCCAGGACAAGCTCTTCCTCCCCGGCCTGCTCAAGCTCAAGCGCCTGATCGACGGTGGCTTCTTCGGCCGGATCCTGTCCGTGCGCGGCGAGTTCGGCTACTGGGTCTTCGAGGGCGACTGGCAGTCCGCCCAGCGCCCCTCCTGGAACTACCGCGCGGAGGACGGCGGCGGCATCGTCGTCGACATGTTCCCGCACTGGGAGTACGTGCTGCACGAGCTGTTCGGCCGCGTGAAGTCCGTCCAGGCCGTCGCCACCACCCACATCCCCCAGCGCTGGGACGAGAACGGCAAGCCCTACGACGCGACGGCCGACGACGCCGCGTACGGGATCTTCGAGCTCGAGGGCGGCGCGATCGCCCAGATCAACTCCTCCTGGGCCGTCCGCGTCAACCGCGACGAACTGGTCGAGTTCCAGGTCGACGGCACGGAGGGCTCCGCGGTCGCCGGCCTGCGCAACTGCCGCGTCCAGCACCGCAGTCTGACCCCCAAGCCGGTCTGGAACCCCGACATCCCGGCCACCTACTCCTTCCGCGACCAGTGGCAGGAAGTGCCCGACAACGACGACTTCGACAACGGCTTCAAGGCCCAGTGGGAGCTGTTCCTCAAGCACGTCTACGCCGACGCCGACTACCACTGGGACCTCCTCGCCGGCGCCCGCGGCGTCCAACTCGCCGAACTGGGCCTGAGGTCCTCGGCCGAGGGCGCCCGTCTCGACGTACCGGAGATCTCGCTGTGACCATCCATCTCCCCGACTCCGAGGGGCGGTTGAGGGCCTACGACCCCCGCCCCGAACCCCTCGCC
>NZ_WVUG01000607.1 GCF_017614965.1 Streptomyces griseorubiginosus
CGCCAGGGAGGGGCGGCGGGGGCGCGGTGGAGCGCCACAGCCGGACGAAGGACAGCACGGCGGCCGCCGCGAGCAGGCCGTTGCGTACGAGCATCAGGGCGCAGCCCGTCCAGGTGCAGGCCATGACCTGGTTGTACAGGACCGGGAACTCGACGGCGCTGACCGCGCTCGCCGCCAGGATCAGCGCGGCGACCGGGCGCTGCACGGTGTGCCGTGAGGTCAGGCACACGGCGGCCAGTCCCACCAGCCAGATCATGTACTGCGGGCTGATCACCCGGCTGGTGACGGTGAACAGCAGCACCGCGCTCAGCGCCGCGTCGTAGGGCGTGGCCGGGGTCCAGCGCCGGGCCCGCAGCCGCCACAGCAGCATCAGCGCGAAGGCGACCGCGGTGAGCGCCAGGGAGACGTGGGCGACCGTGCGGACGTACGGGCCGGTGAACTCCATGGCGCCGTACCGGTAGCGCACCTTCCCCGGCCAGCCGGCGTGCACGGCGAAGGAGAGCACCGTGCCGCCCAGCGACTCGATCTGCACACCCCGGCCGCCCTGCTCGCGCAGGAAGCCGAAGGGGTTGGCGAACAGGGCCGCCAGCACGCCCAGGGCGACGGTCCCGGTGGCGAGGGCCCACGCCCACGCCGAGCGCGTCATACGGCCCCTCGGCGTGCCCAGCAGCACCAGCGCCGGCCACACCTTCACCAGGGCGCCCAGCGCCGCGAACGCCCCGCACGCGCGCGTGGAGCGCGGCAACGCCAGCAGGGAGACCACCGCGAGGGCGGTCACCTGGACGTCGTAGCGCGCGAGCGGCGTCTGCAGCAGGAGGGGGAGGCCGGCCACCCACACCGCCGCGCCGAGGAGGCTGCGGTGACCGCGCGCGCCCGCGACGGCCAGCGCCACGGTGATCGCCGCGTCGCAGACGAGGGTGAGCGCGACGAACGCCTCGAAGTACGTCAGGCCCGGCAGCAGCGCGGGCGAGAGCAGGACCGCGCCGGCACCCGGCGGGTACTGCCAGAGCGGGTCGTGGACGGGGAAGCTGCCGTGCGCCAGGACGCCGTACCAGTGGTGGTACAGCCGCCACACCTCCCGGGCGACCGAGCCGTGCCCGAGCAGCGGCAGGCCGCCCAGCGCGAGCAGCCACAGCATCGCGGCGCGGGTGGCGAGCCAGCCTGCGGCGAGGGCGAGAAGAGGACGTCGTGTCTTTGAGGTCGGCTCCGCGTTCATCACGGCGGATCGTAAGCCGGGCGAATGGAGTGGACGTGCTAATACACCGTCAATCGTCGGTAAGAGCTCGCCAACAGCCCACCATCAGGCGAGTGGACGGTAAGAACACGGTGCGCCGACTGGCACGTCCCGAGGTCCTGGCCGTCGTGGTTCCCGTGGCCGTGATGCTCGGGATCGGGCTGTGGCGGCTCGACCGGGGCGGCATGTGGGGCGACGAGGCCGCCACCTTCCTGGTCGGCCGGCGTACGGTGCCGCAGATCTGGCGGATGCTCCATTCGGTGGACGCGGTGCACGGGCTCTACTACCTCGTCCTGCACGTCGTCCTCGCCGTCCGGCCCGACGAGGTCGCGCTGCGGCTGCCGTCGGTGTGCGGGGCGGCGGTCAGCGCGGGGCTGGTGGGTGCGCTGGGCGTGCGGCTGGCCGGTCCGCGCGTGGGCCTGTGGTGCGGCCTGCTCTACGCCGTCACCCCGCTGATCGGCCACTACGCGCAGGAAGGGCGGTCGTACGCGATCGTCTCGGCCGGTGTCATCGGGGCGACGCTGCTGCTGGTGACGGGGCTCGACGGCCGGTCGGGGC
>NZ_WVUG01000608.1 GCF_017614965.1 Streptomyces griseorubiginosus
GTGACTCCTCCACCCCGTAAACGGGGTGGCTTCTCGCTAAGCCGGGTTGGCGTTGCGACGGACCAGCCCGGCCCGTAGAACGTTGGTTGCTCCCACGACGTCGGCGTGCGCTGTGTGGCCGCACGAGATGCAGTGGAACGTCTCCTGTGTGGGCCGGTTCTCCGCTGAGACGTGCCCGCATTCGGGGCAGGTCCGGGAGGTGTTGCGGGGGTCCACGGCGATCACGTCTCGTCCGGCGCTTTCAGCCTTGGCGTGCAGGATCGTCAGGAACACCCCCCAACCGACGTCGGCGATCGAGCGGTTCAGACCTGTCTTGGCGGCGGCCCCGTTGGGCAGGAACACGCCCGGCTTGGCGGGGTCGGGCTTCGGTGTGACGGTCTTGCTCATGTTGCGGATCTTGAGGTCTTCGTGCGCGATGAAGTCGTGCTCGGTGACCAGGGCGTGCGCGGTCTTGTGTGCGTGGTCGAGGCGCTGACGCCGCACCTTGCCGTGCAGGGCCGCGACGCGCTCTACGGCCCGCTGGTGGTTGTTGGTGCGGTTCTTCGCCTTGCAGCGCGGATACCGGGACAGTGCCCGCTGTGCGGCCTCCAGCTTGGCGGCGGCCTTGCGGGCGTGGCGTGGGTTGTCGACGTGCTCACCGTTGGACGTGGTGAGGAACGACGCTATGCCCATGTCGATGCCGACCACGCTGCCGGTCGGGGTCAGCGGCTCGGGCTGCGGCTGCTCGGCGGTCAGGACGACGTACCAGCGCTTACCTTCGCGCTTGACGGACACGGTCTTGACCTTGCCGACCACCGGCCGGTGCTGGTTGACCTTGACGTGCCCGACACCTTGGAGCCGGACGCGGGTGACGGGGTCGTACGGGGTGGAGTCCCAGCGGCAGCCGTCCCCGTCCTTGGGGAAGTCCACCGTGTCGAACCAGTTCACACCCCGAAAGCGCGGGTAGCCCGGCGTATCGCCGGACGTGATACGGCGGAAGAACGCGGCGAACGCCTTGTCCAGACGGCGAAGTGTCGCCTGCTGGCTGGAGAACGACCACCGGCCCTGCCGCTCCGGGTCGAAGGAACGGATCTCCTTGAGCTGTGCGGACTGCTGGCCGTATTTGATGCTCGTCCTCGACGTGTGCCGGTAGGCGTCACGGCGTTCCTGCAACGCGCCGTTGTAGAGCGAGCAGTGATCGGCCAGCATCGCGGCGAGCGCAGCGGCCTGGCCCACGGTGGGCCGCATGAGGAACTTGTACGCACGGATCATCCAGCCCACCCCCTTCCCCTCGAGTCCGTCGACCATACTACGCTTGGTGTATGTCACCACGCTGGGCACCAAATACCGATATCCGCCGAGGCCGTCACGTCGTCTACACCCTTCATGTCCACTTGGTTTTCGTGACCAAGTACCGGCGTGAGGTCTTCAACGACGAGATGCTGACGCGCTGCGAGGAGATCATGCGGAACGTGTGCACGGACTTCGGCGCGGACCTGATCGAATTCAACGGGGAGGGCGACCATGTCCACCTGCTGGTGCACTACCCGCCCAAGGTCGCCCTCTCGAACCTGGTCAACTCGCTCAAGGGCGTGTCCTCGCGCTACCTGCGCCAGGAGTTCACCGGCCGCGTCAACCGCTTCACCATGCACGGCCGGTTCTGGTCCGGCTCCTACTTCGCCGGATCATGTGGCGGAGCTCCGCTGTCGATCGTCCGTCAGTACATCGAGCAGCAAAAACGTCCGTCGTAACCTGCGGGTCAGAGCAGCCCTGAGATCGGATTCCCTCCCCGCCTGAAGGCGGGGA
>NZ_WVUG01000609.1 GCF_017614965.1 Streptomyces griseorubiginosus
CACCCCCACCCCTCACCCGAACCGCCCGTTCACATAGTCCGAAGTCCGCTCGTCCCGAGGCGAGTTGAACATCGCGTCGGTGTCACCGTGCTCGACGATCACACCGGGTGTGCCCTGCGCGGCGAGGAAGAAGGCGCAGGTGTCGGAGACCCGCGCGGCCTGCTGCATGTTGTGGGTGACGATGACGATGGTGACCTCGGACTTCAGCTCGGCGATGGTCTCCTCGATACGCCGGGTGGACGTCGGGTCGAGCGCCGAGCACGGCTCGTCCATCAGCAGCACCCGGGGCCGTACGGCCAACGAGCGGGCGATGCACAGCCGTTGCTGCTGCCCGCCGGAGAGCGCACCGCCCGGCTGCCGCAGCCGGTCCTTGACCTCGTTCCACAGGCCCGCCTTGGTGAGGCACTCCTCCACCAGGTCGTCCTTGCCGTCGCGGCCGACCTTGATGGCGTTGAGCTTGAGGCCGGCCACGACGTTGTCGTAGATGGACATCGCCGGGAACGGGTTGGGCTTCTGGAAGACCATGCCGATCTGGCGGCGGGCGTGGGTGATGCGCCGGCCGCGGTCGTAGATGTCCTGCTCGTCCAGGAGCACCCGGCCGGACAGGGCGGCGGAGCCGATCAGTTCGTGCATCCGGTTGAGGATGCGCAGGAAGGTCGACTTGCCGCAGCCGGAGGGGCCGATGAGCGCGGTGACCTCGCGGGCGGGCATGGTGAGCGAGACCCGGTCGAGGACCTTGTGGTCGCCGAACCAGGCGGAGACGGAGTCTGCACGCAGGGTGGCGGGTCCGCCGCCCAACGCGCCTGCCGGGACGGCGTCTACGACACGCGGCTGGACGAGGGTGTCGACGAGATCGGTGTTCTCGGTCATTCGGTAAGTCAACTTCCGTGCGGGGGCCGGGGATTGAGGGGCCCGGGGTCACAGCAGGTTCGGCAGCAGGGCGGTGAGGGACTGGGAGTCCGCGAGGCCCAGCGCGAGGAGGACGGGGCCGGCGCAGATCCAGGTCTGCCAGCGGCCCCAGACGCGGAAGGCGAACACCGCGAGCAGCGAGGCGAGCAGCAGGCCCTGCGTCCACAGGAAGACCCCGAGCCAGGCCCGGGGATCGGTGCCGAGGGCCTGTTCGGAGGCGGCGATCCAGCCGGGGCGCAGGTCGCGCGGAGGGTTGGGCTGGACAGGGGTGACCAGCCGGGCGTCGACCCGGAGGACACCGCTCGGGGTGTACGGCGCTCCGGTCGCGGTGATGAGGGTGAGCCGTCCCTGACCGCCGGTGAGGGGCGCGGGCAGCTCGTCGCCGGCCCGGCGGACCCCGGTGACCTCGTAGACCGACCTGCCCTGGCCGGTGGTGAGTTCGACGCGGGTGCCGGCGGGCAGGTCGCGCAGATGGAGGAAGGGGCTGCCGTAGCCCCACTGGCGGCCCATGATGACGGAGGTTCCGGCCTGGCCCGGCAGCGGGGTGTCGCGGCGGTGACCGGGTCCCGACATCAGGATCTCCGAGGTGGTGCCCTCGGCGACGACCTCCTTGACGCCCAGTGCGGGGATCCTCAGCAGGGCGACCGGCGCGCCCGGCTTCAGCAGCCTGCCCTCGTAGTCGCGCTGGCCCACCGGGGCGGTCCCCAGGGCGAGTTGGCGGCGCAGTTCGGCGTAGGCCGTGCGCTGGTCGCGGGCGTGCTGGAGGTGGCCGACGACCGTGAGGTTCGCGGCGAAGCCGAGGAGCACGGCGGCGAGCACGCACACGGCCGCTCCGGCGAGCGCGAGCCCGGGG
>NZ_WVUG01000060.1 GCF_017614965.1 Streptomyces griseorubiginosus
GGTGAGGGCGGGACGGCCGGATCTGGTGGTGTTCATCTCCTCCCCAGGATCACCCTTCGCGCCCGCGTCACGCAGCGGACGACGCTCTGAGTTTCCTCTGAGTGGGCTCGGTGAGGGTCGCTTTCAGAGGGTGCTCAGAGGTTGCGGAGGCACAGTGGCGTCCCGGACAGGTGAAAGGACGCACAGATGACCACCGTGTACGAGCGGAGGGCGGCACCGCGGGTCGCGCCGCCCGCCCGGCACTCACCCGCGGGCGCCGTGCTCGCGCTGCTGTGGGCCGGTGCGGCCGCCGTGGTCGCGATGTGGTGGGCGGACACCGGTTCGGTGGTCGGCGCCGCGGGCTGGCTGACCGGGGCCGGGCGGATCGCCGGACTGCTGTGCGGATACGCCTGCGCGGTGCTGGTCGGGCTGATGGCCCGGGTGCCGCTGTTGGAGCGCCGGGTCGGCTCGGACCGGGTGGCCCGCTGGCACGCGATGGCCGGCCGCTACACGGTCTGTCTGCTGGCGGCGCACGTCGTGCTGATCCTGCTCGGGTACGCCGCCCAGGACCGTGCCTCGGTCTGGCACGAGACGGTGACGGTGGTGCTGGACTACCCGGACATGCTGAAGGCCACCGCCGGCACGGTCGTCCTCTTCGCCGTCGGCATCACCTCGGCCCGCGCGGTGCGCCGCCGTACCAGCTACGAGTTCTGGTACTACGTGCACCTGCTGACCTACGCGGCCGTCTTCCTCGCCTTCTTCCACCAGCTGACCCTGGGCGACGAGTTCAACGGCCACCGGATCGCCACGGCCGCCTGGTACGCGCTGTACCTCGGGGTCGCCGCCCTGGTGCTGTGGTTCCGGATCCTCGCACCCGTGCGGCTGAACCTGCGCCACCGGCTGCGCGTGCAGTCCGTGCACCGGGAGGCACCCGGCGTCTACTCGGTCGTCGTGCACGGGCGGCGGCTGGACGAACTGGGCGCCCGGCCGGGGCAGTTCTTCCGCTGGCGGTTCCTCGGCGAGGGCATGGGGTGGACGTCGACGCCGTACTCGCTGTCGGCGCCGCCCCGCCCGGATCTGATGCGGATCACGGTCAAGGCGCTCGGCGACCACAGCGCGGCCGTCTCGCTGCTGCGGCCCGGCACCCGCGTCTGGGCGGAGGGGCCGTACGGCTCGATGACCGAGGACCGGCAGACCTCGCCCCGGGCCCTGCTGATCGCGGCCGGCGTCGGCATCACCCCGCTGCGGGCCCTGTTCGAGACGCTCCCGGGTGAGGTGACGCTGCTGTACCGGGCCCGGACGGCCGAGGACCTGGCCCTGGGCGCGGAGCTGGAGGCCATCGCCCGGTGGCGTGGCGCGAAGGTGCTGTACGCGCTCAACGGACCGGGCGGACGGCGCCCGAACCTGACCGCGCAATCACTGCGGGCGACCTTCCCCGACCTGGCCGGTCACGACGTCTACATCTGCGGTCCGCACGGTTTCGCCCGGGACCTGTACGAGGAGCTGCGCGCAGCCGGGGTCCCGGACCGCCGCATCCACCACGAGTCGTTCGAACTCTGAGACCTGTGAGGCCGTAGAAGTGCACGCGCTGAAGAAGAACCGCCCCCTGCGCCGGATCGTGCTGGCGAGCGCCGCCACCGTCTCCGGGATGGTGCTGCTGCTGTCCCTGAAGCCGCACAGCACGCCGACGGCCGCCCTCGCCGTGCCGGCCCCCTCCAGCAGTCCGAGCACCTCGAGCGGATCCGGCGGTTCGGGCGGCTCCGGCGGGTCGACCACCACCGGCACGAAGACCGTCACCGGAAGCACGGTCCAGACCCGCTGGGGCCCCGTCCAGGTGAAGATCACCCTCAAGAGCGGCAAGCTCACCGACGTGACCGCGGTGCAGTACCCCGCGGACAACCCGCGCGACCAGGAGATCAACAGCTACGCCCTCCCCCGGTTGCGCAGCGAGGCCCTCCAGGCCCAGAGCGCGAACATCGACACCGTCTCCGGGGCCACTTACACGAGTGATGGTTACCGCCAGTCACTCCAGTCCGCCCTCGACTCGGCACGCGGCTGAACACACCGGCGTCACGGCACGTATCTCTGGGCCAAGGGACAACGCCAACCCCCTTGCCCCCGCCCCGGAGGAACAGTGACCACCACGCTCGCAGGCGGCCGCGCCGCCCGCCGCCAGACGATGCGCCGCATCCGCCCGCGCCGCTCCCCGGCGACCGTCCTGCTGCTCGCCGTATGGGCGGGCGCGGTCGGTGTGCTGTGGCTGTGGTGGATGAACACCCCGTCCATCGCCGACCAGAACGGCAAGATCCTCAACGCGGGCCGGATCACCGGTCTGCTGGCCGGCTATCTGATGGCACTGGTCGTGCTGCAGATGGCCCGGGTGCCCGCGCTGGAGCGGCGGGTCGGCTCGGACCGCGTGGCCCGCTGGCACGCGATGAGCGGCCGCTACACGCTCTGCCTGGTATTCGCACACGTCTTCCTCATCATGTGGGGCTACGCGCTGCAGGCCGGCAAGTCGCTCGGCGACATCGTCCAGCAGACGATCGACTCCATCAACCAGCTGCCGGACATGGGCAAGGCGGCCATCGGCACCGGCCTGTTCGTGCTGATCGGCCTCACCTCGATCGGCCCGGTCCGGCGCCGGCTGCCGTACGACACCTGGTACCACGTGCACCTGCTGACGTACGCGGCCGTGTTCCTGACGTTCTGGCACCAGATCACCACCGGCAACGACTTCGCCGTCGAGCCGACCGCCAAGACCTTCTGGTACGCCCTGTACGGCTCGGTCACCGCGCTGGTGATCTGGTACCGCATCCTCGTCCCGATCCGGCTCAACATGCGGCACCGCATGCGCGTCGAGGCGGTCATCGAGGAGACCCCGGGCATCGTGTCGGTGCTCATCGGCGGGCGGAAGCTGCACCGGATGGGCGCGGAGGCGGGGCAGTTCTTCCGCTGGCGGTTCCTCGCGCCGGGCATGCGGTTCAGCTCCCACCCGTACTCGCTCTCCGCGGCGCCCCGGCCGGACATGCTGCGGATCACCGTCAAGGCGATCGGCGACCACAGCGCCCGGCTGCGCGAGCTGACGCCCGGCACCCGGGTGTGGGCCGAGGGGCCGTACGGCGCCATGACCGCCCAGCGTCGCAGCCGCGGCAAGGTGCTGCTGGTGGCGGGCGGTGTGGGCATCACGCCGATGCGGGCGCTGTTCGAGACGCTGCCGGGCGCGGCCGGCGACATCACCCTGCTCTACCGGGCCAACACCACCCAGGACCTGGCCCTGTGGGACGAGCTGGCCGCCATCGCCGACGACCGCGGCGCCCGGCTGATGTACGCCGTGAACAGCCCGGACGGCGAGCGCCCCGACATCTCGGCGGAGCGGCTGCGGCAGAAGCTGCCGGACATCGACAAGCACGACGTGTTCATGTGCGGGCCGGCCGGGTTCGCGCAGTCCGTGTACGAAGCACTGCGCGGCGCGGGAGTGCCCGCCCGCCGCATCCATCACGAGTCGTTCGAGATGTGAGCGACGGGATTCCAGGAGCCCAGGTACCGATGAAGAAGAGTCACCCCATCCGGCGTGTCGTGCTGGCCAGCGCCGCCACCGTCTCGGGTGTCGTGCTGCTGCTCTCGCTGAAGCCGGCCTCCGACCCCAACGCCCAGGCGGCGGGGGCGGCACCGCAGCAGACCGCGGGCGCCCAGGCCTCGCCCCAGGGCGGCACCGGGAGCGGGACGGCGTCCGGCACGATCGACGGCAACGTGGCGCAGACGCAGTACGGCAACGTGCAGGTACGGCTGACCGTCGCGAACGGCAAGATCACCAAGGCCGAGGCGATCCAGGCGCCCAAGGGCGGCACCAGCGACCAGAAGACGGCCCTGTCCATCCCCAAGCTGACGCAGGAGACGGTCGCCGCGCAGAGCGCGCAGATCGACGCGGTGTCCGGGGCGACGTACACGAGCAACGGCTACAAGCAGTCGCTGCAGTCCGCGCTGGACAAGATGAAGGCGAGCGCCGGTTCCGCGCAGAGCGGCGGCGGTTCCTCCCAGAGCGGCGGCTCCGGCTCCTCATCCGGTGCCGCGCAGGCCAAGACGGTGACCGGTGCCGTCGCGCAGACCCAGTACGGCCCGGTCCAGGTCCGTATCACCGTCGCGAACGGCAAGATCACCAAGGCGGACGCGGTGCAGGCGCCCAAGGGCGGCCTCAGCGACCAGAAGACGGCCCTCGCGATCCCCAAGCTCAACCAGGAGGCGGTGGCCGCGGGCAACGCGCAGATCGACTCCGTCTCCGGGGCGACGTACACCAGCGGCGGCTACAAGCAGTCCCTGCAGTCCGCGCTGGACCAGGCCGGTGGCTGAGTCGGTGGCGGAATCTGCGGAAGCTCCCGCCGCGGTGCGTCATGCGGAGGAGGTCATGGGGACCGTCTTCTCCTTCGACGTCCGCGGCGGGGAACCCGGTGCGGTACGGGCGGCACTCGATGAGGCGATCTCCGGGCTGCACCGGGTCAACGCGGTGTTCAGCACCTACCGCGAGGACAGCCAGGTCTCCCGGCTCGCCCGCGGTGAGCTGGCCCTGGCCGAATGCGACCCCGAGGTCGCCGAGGTGCTCGACCTGGGTGCCGAGGCCGAACGGGTGAGCGACGGCTGGTTCAGCCTGCGCTACGAGGGCCGCCTCGACCCCACCGGCATCGTCAAGGGCTGGGCGGCCGAGCGCGCGGCTCGCCGGCTGCGGGCGGCCGGCGCGACCGGGGTGAGCGTCAACGGCGGCGGCGACGTGCAGATGTTCGGCACGCCGGAACCCCACCGCCCCTGGCGCGTGGGCATCGCCGACCCGCTGCGCCCGGGCGGACTGGCGGCGGTGGTCTCGGCGGCCGGCGCGGACGAACTGGCGGTCGCCACCTCCGGCACGGCCGAACGCGGCGCCCACATCGTCGACCCCCGCACCGGCCGCTCCGCGGTGACGGACCTGGTGGCGGTCACCGTGGTGGCCCCCACCCTCACCTGGGCGGACTGCTGGGCAACAGCGGCCTTCGCGATGGGTTCCAGGGAAGGCCTGCGCTGGCTGGAGTCACTGCCGGACGTGGAGGCGCTGCTCATCACGGCCGGGGACGAGGTCAGATGCACAGGAGGCTTGGCGTCTCGACTCGGGTAAACCCCTTCAGTGGCCGTTCTGGGCCAACCGCAACAAGTGCTCGGCCAACGCCTGTCCCCCCGTCGGCTCCCGGCTGATCAACAGCAACGTGTCGTCACCCGCGATCGTCCCCAGAATGTCGTGCAGTTCTGCCTGATCGATGGCCGAGGCCAGGAACTGCGCGGCACCGGGTGGCGTCCGCAGAACCACCAGGTTCGCCGAAGCCTCCGCGGAGATCAGCAGCTCCTGCGAGAGCCGCCGCATCCGCTCCTCCTTCGCCGACTCCCCCAGCGGCGCACGAGGGGTACGGAAACCCCCCTCGCTCGGCACCGCGTAGATCAGGTCACCGTCGTTGTTGCGGATCTTCACCGCGTTCAGCTCGTCCAGGTCCCGGGAGAGCGTCGCCTGAGTGACCGTCAGCCCGTCGTCGGCGAGCAGCTTCGCCAACTGGCTCTGCGACCGCACCGGTTGCCGGTTGAGGATGTCCACGATCCGGCGGTGCCGCGCGGTCCGCGTCTGCGGCACGGCAGGCCCGGCGTGCTGTGCGTCGTCCTGCGCCTGACTCATCGTCGTCCCATTCTCCGGCTCATCCGTCCCCGTCGAGGATGCCGGGAAGCGCCCGGAGGAACGCCGCCACCTCGTCGTCGCCGAGGTTCAGCGGCGGCATCAGCCGTACGACGTCGTCAGCGGGCGCGTTCACCAGGAACCCGGCCTCCTGAGCCGTCTGTCGCACCCGGGGCGCGTGCGGCTCGGTGAGCACGATACCCAGGAGCAGCCCCGCGCCCCGGACATGCCCGACCAACGGGTGGCCCAGCGCCTCGATCCCGTCCCGCAACGCCCCGCTCTGCCGCTTGACGTTCTCCAGCAACCCGTCGTTCGCGATCGTGTCGAGCACGGCGAGCCCGGCGGCGCACGCGACCGGGTTGCCGCCGAAGGTCGTCCCGTGGTGCCCCGGCCGCAGCAGCTCGGCGGCCCGCCCGAAGGCGACGGTCGCGCCCAGCGGCAGCCCGCCTCCGAGGCCCTTCGCCAGCGTCACGACGTCCGGCAGGACACCCTCGTGCGCCTGGTACTCGAACCAGTGCCCGGTCCGCCCGACCCCGGTCTGCACCTCGTCCAGGACCAGCAGCGCACCGTTCGCGGCCGTGATCGCGCGGGCGGCCTTGAGGTAACCGGGCGGCGGGACGACGACGCCGATCTCGCCCTGGATCGGCTCCAGGATCACCAGCGCGGTCTCCTCGGTCACCGCCGCGGCCAGGGCCTGCGCGTCGCCGTACGGCACGTGCGTGACCTCACCGGGCAGCGGCAGGAACGGCTCCCGCTTGCCCTGCTGGCCGGTCATCGCCAGGGCGCCCATGGTGCGGCCGTGGAAGGCGCCCTCGGTGGCGACCACGTGGGTGCGCCCGGTCAGCCGGCCGATCTTGAAGGCGGCCTCGTTGGCCTCGGCGCCGGAGTTGCAGAAGAAGACCCGGCCGTCACGGCCGAAGAGCTGCAGGAGCCGTTCGGCGAGCGTCACGGTCGGCTCGGACATGAAGAAGTTGGAGATGTGCCCGAGGGACGCGATCTGCGTGCTGACGGCCTCGACGACCGCCGGGTGGGCGTGGCCGAGCGCGTTGACCGCGATACCGCCGACGAAGTCGAGGTACTCGTTGCCGTCGGCGTCCCAGACCCGGGCGCCCTCGCCGCGCACGAGGGGCAGCAGCGGGGTGCCGTAGTTGTTCATGAGCGAGCCCTGCCAGCGCTCACTCAGCTCCTGGTTGTGCGTCATACGGCATCCCCCTCTTGTGCGGCTTGTGTGTCTTGTGCGGCTTGTTCGTCTTGTCCGTCGGGCACGACCATCGTGCCGATGCCCTCGTCGGTGAAGATCTCCAGCAGGATCGAGTGCTGGACCCGGCCGTCGATGACCCGGGCGGTGGTGACGCCGTTGCGCACGGCGTGCAGACAGCCCTCCATCTTCGGGACCATCCCGGAGCTCAGCTCCGGCAGCAGCTTCTCCAGTTGGGAGGCGGTGAGGCGGCTGATCACCTCGTCGCTGTTCGGCCAGTCCTCATAGAGGCCCTCGACGTCCGTGAGGACCATGAGCGTCTCCGCCCCAAGCGCAGCAGCGAGTGCCGCAGCCGCCGTATCAGCATTGACGTTGTAGACATGTCCGTCGTCCTGGCTACGGGCGATCGACGAGACGACCGGGATCCGGCCGTCGGCGAGCAGTGCCTCGATCGCGCCCGTGTCGATCTCGGTGATCTCGCCCACCCGCCCGATGTCGACCAACTCGCCGTCGATCTCGGGCTGGTGCTTGGTGGCGGTGATGGTGTGCGCGTCCTCGCCGGTCAGTCCGACGGCGAGCGGGCCGTGCTGGTTGAGCAGGTTGACCAGCTCCCGCTGCACCTGCCCGGCCAGCACCATCCGTACGACGTCCATGGCGTCCTCGGTGGTGACGCGCAGGCCGGCCTTGAACTCGCTGACGATGCCGTGGGTTTCGAGCGCCCGGCTGATCTGCGGGCCGCCGCCGTGCACGACGACGGGTTTGAGCCCGGCGTGGTGCAGGAAGACGACGTCCTGGGCGAACGCGGCCTTGAGGTCCTCGTCGATCATGGCGTTGCCGCCGAACTTGATGACGACCGTCCTGCCGTTGTGCCGGACCAGCCAGGGCAGCGCCTCGATGAGGATCTGAGCCTTGGGGAGCGCGGTGTGCTTACGCGTGGTGCTCATGACGAATAGGCGCTGTTCTCGTGGACGTAGTCGGCGGTGAGGTCGTTGGTCCAGATCGTGGCGGTCTCGGAGCCGGCGGCGAGGTCGGCGACGATGTGCACCTCGCGGTAGCGCATGTCGACCTTGTCGCGGTCCTCGCCCACACCGCCGTTCTTGCAGACCCAGACGCCGTTGATGGCGACGTTCAGCCGGTCCGGCTCGAAGGCGGCCTTGGTGGTGCCGATCGCGGAGAGCACGCGGCCCCAGTTGGGGTCCTCGCCGTGGATGGCGCACTTGAGGAGGTTGTTGCGGGCGATGGCGCGGCCCACCTCGACGGCGTCGTCCTCGCTCGCGGCACCCACGACCTCGACCCTGATGTCCTTGCTGGCGCCCTCGGCGTCCCGGATCAGCTGCTGTCCGAGGTCGTCGCAGACGGCACGCACGGCCTCGGCGAACTCCTCGTACTCCGGGGTCACTTCGGCGGAGCCGCTGGCCAGCAGCAGCACGGTGTCGTTGGTGGACATGCAGCCGTCGGAGTCGACGCGGTCGAAGGTCGTGCGGGTCGCGGCCCGCAGCGCCCTGTCCAGTACGTCGTCGTCGAGTGCCGCGTCCGTGGTGAGGACGACCAGCATGGTGGCGAGGCCGGGGGCGAGCATGCCCGCGCCCTTGGCCATGCCGCCGACCGTCCAGCCGTCCTTCGTCACGACGGACGTCTTGTGGACGGTGTCGGTGGTCTTGATGGCGATGGCTGCCTTCTCGCCGCCGTGCTCGGAGAGTTGGGCGGCGGCCGTCTCGACTCCCGGGAGCAGCTTGTCCATCGGGAGCAGGACGCCGATGAGGCCGGTCGAGCAGACCGCGACCTCGATCGCGCCCCGCCCCAGCACCTCGGCGGCCTTCTCGGCGGTCGCGTGCGTGTCCTGGAAGCCCTTGGGTCCCGTACACGCGTTGGCCCCACCGGAGTTGAGGACGACGGCGGAGACCTGGCCGCTCTTCAGGACCTGTTCGGACCACAGGACCGGCGCGGCCTTCACACGGTTGGAGGTGAAGACGCCGGCGGCGGCGCGGCGCGGACCGTTGTTGACCACGAGGGCCAGGTCCGGGTTGCCGTTCTCCTTGATCCCGGCGGCGATGCCCGCCGCCGTGAATCCCTTGGCTGCCGTGACGCTCAAGGTGCGACTCCGATCGTGGAAAGCCCCGTGGTCTCGTCGAGACCCAGGGCGAGGTTCATGCTCTGGACGGCACCGCCCGCGGTGCCCTTGGTCAGGTTGTCGATGGCGCTGATCGCGATGATGCGGCCGGCGGCCTCGTCGTACGCGACCTGCACCTGAACGGCGTTGGAACCGTGGACGGACGCCGTGGCGGGCCACTGGTCCTCGGGCAGCAGGTGGACGAAGGGCTCGTCGGCGTAGGCCTTCTCGTAGGCGGCGCGGACGGACTCCGCCGTCGCTCCGGCGACCGCCTTGGCGCTGCACGTGGCGAGGATGCCGCGGGACATCGGCGCGAGGGTCGGCGTGAAGGAGACGGAGACCCGCTCCCCCGCGGCCGCGCTGAGGTTCTGGACGATCTCCGGGGTGTGCCGGTGGCCGCCGCCGACGCCGTACGGCGACATGGAGCCCATGACCTCGCTGCCCAGCAGATGCGGCTTGGGCGTCTTGCCGGCGCCGGAGGTGCCGGAGGCGGCGACGATCACGGCCTCGTTCTCGGCGAGGGAGGCGGCGTAGGCCGGGAAGAGGGCCAGCGAGGCGGCCGTCGGGTAGCAACCGGGTACCGCGATGCGCTTGGACCCCGTGAGCGCGGCGCGGGCACCCGGCAGTTCGGGGAGGCCGTAGGGCCAGGTCCCGGCGTGCGCGGAGCCGTAGAACCGCTCCCAGTCGGCCGGGTCCTCGAGCCGGAAGTCGGCGCCCATGTCCACGACCAGGACGTCCGGGCCGAGCTGTTCGGCGACGGCGGCGGACTGGCCGTGGGGCAGGGCGAGGAAGACGACGTCGTGGCCGGCGAGGACGTCGGCGGTGGTCTCCTCGAGCACCCGGCCGGCCAGCGGCAGCAGGTGCGGCTGGAGCGCGCCGAGCTTCTGGCCGGCGTTGGAGTTGCCGGTCAGGGCCCCGATCTCGACCTCGGGGTGCGTGAGCAGCAGACGCAGGAGCTCTCCGCCCGCGTATCCGCTCGCACCGGCCACCGCCGCACGTACCGCCATGTCATCCTCCTCCTGGATGGCATGACTATACGTTTCTCTGCACGTTTATGCAATCCGGCTGGGCTCCGCCTCCACCAGGGCGTTCTCCGCCTTCGGCAGCATGATCCAGCGCGAGACGACGAAGGTGATCGGGATCGCCGCCATGGAGGCGATCAGCGGGGCGTACCGGCTGCCGAGGCCCAGGAGGTCGACGAGCACGTAGACCCCCACCGTGGTGACCACGAAGTTCGCGGCATTGGTGAGGGGGAACAGCAGGAATTTCCGCCAGGTGGGCCGCGTCCGGTAGGTGAACCTCGCGTTCAGGAAAAAGGAGCCGACCATGCTGAGCGCGGTCGCCAGAATATGGGCGAGAAGATAAGGGAAACGCGGGAGGAACAGCAGGTAAAAACCGTAGTACGTGCCGGTGTTCACCACGCCTATGACGGCGAAGGTCAGCATCTGCCGAGAGATCACGGAATGAGGTCTTTCGCTCGTTTCACGTTGGTCGCCTTCACCAGGAAGTGCGGACGTCCCTTGACCTCGTAGTAGATCCGCCCGGTGTACTCCCCGATCACGCCCAGCATGATCATCTGTACTCCGGCGAGTCCGGTGAGGGCCGTGATGATGGTGACATAGCCGGGCGTCGACACGCCGTTGATGATGGCGGCGCCCACGATCCACGCGGTGTACGCGGCCGCGCACAGCAGCAGGGCGAATCCGAGGTGCAGGGCGGCGCGCAGCGGACGGTTGTTGAAGGAGATCAGTCCGTCCAGGCCGTAGTTGAGCAGGCTGCGCATGCTCCAGGAGCTGCGGCCGGCCTCGCGGACGGCGTTCTCGTAGTCGAAGGTGGTGCTGGGGAAGCCGACCCAGGCGAACAGGCCCTTGGAGAAGCGGTTGTACTCGGTGAGGTCCACCACCGCGTCCACCACGCGCCGCGACAGCAGCCGGAAGTCGCCCACGCCGTCCTTGAGCTCGACGTCCACGAGGCGGTTCACGAGCCGGTAGTACAGACGCGCGGTGAGGGTGCGGGTGAAGCGGTCGCCGGTGCGGGTGCGGCGGGCGATGACCTGGTCGTAGCCCTCGGCGCGCAGCTCGATCATGCGCTTGATGAGCTCCGGCGGGTGCTGGAGGTCGGAGTCCATGACGACCACGCAGTCGCCGGACGCGTGGCGCAGACCGGCGAGCAGGGCCGCCTCCTTGCCGAAGTTGCGGCTGAAGGACACGTACCGCACCCGGGCGTCGAGGTCGGCCAGCTTCTCCAGGACCAGGAGCGTGCGGTCGCGGCTGCCGTCGTCGACGTAGACGAACTCCATGTCGTGGCCGAGCGGCAGCAGGTCCTCCGCGACCTTCTGGACCGCCTCGTGGAAGCGTTCTATGACGTCTTCCTCGTTGTAGCAGGGCGCGACGATCGATATGAGCATTGGGTTTTCCCCCTGAGTGCGGGTCAGAGTGCGCCGGACACGCGCTCGCGCGGCCGGATCGTGGCGGACGAGGAGGGCTCGGGGGTACGCCGTCGGCGGACGGCGGTGAGGACGCCGAGCAGGGCCAGGGTCAGCAGCGAGGCCGCCCCGACGACCGTGCCGAGCCGCAGCCCGGGCGGACGGAAGGTGCAGGTGAGGCTGGTCGATTCGCCGTCGAGCGGGACGGCGATCAGACCGTGGAACTCCTTGGCCGGCTGGGCGTCGCCGCCGCCCGCCGCGCAGCGCCAGCCCGCGATGCGGGGCGCCGCGACCACGGCGGTTCCCTTGCTGCCCGCGGGGAGTTCCGCGTGGATCGTGCCGTCGGAGACGGTGACCCGGGTGGCGCCGGTGGCCTTGAGGTGGTCGACGGCGGAGCGCAGCCGCTCGGTGTCCAGGCAGCCCAGGGCGCCGTCCGGGACGAGACCGGGCCGGTTGGGGGTCAGGGTGATGCGCAGCCGCCCGGACGAGGGGACCTGTCCGAGCGGCTCCATGGCGGCGCGGTTGCGGGGATACAGCGAGCGGAAGCGTGCGGTGTCCCCGCCCAGCCGCGCGGTGCCGGAGAAGCGGGGGGCCCAGAGGTAGGCCTGGCTGCCGGCCGGGCAGCGGGCGGTGATCACCGGCCTCTTCGCGGCGCTCCCGGAGCCCACCTGGCCGCCCTGGACCGGCTGCCCGGAGTCGTCCCGCAGGGTGATCGGGGGGACGGTGTAGACGCGGGAGCCCAGCAGCAGCTCCTGGTTGCGGTACGGCGACTCGCCGAAGCCGCCGGCGGCCGCGGCGGAGGGCCGTACCGTCACCAGCGGCGGTACGGCCTCCCGGGAGACGGTCGGTGCGGTGCCGTCCCGCGGGAACCAGTCCTGGTGCGGGTCGGGCGGTGAATGCACCCGGGCGCCGATCGAGAAGATCGCGTCGGTCACGGCGTTGTCCAGGCTCTGCAGGCTGCGGCCGCGGGAGGTCCAGCCGCCGCCGAGGGCGGTGAGCGTGCGGCTGAGGACGTCCGAGGTGAGGCTGCTGTAGTACTGGGCGCCCTGGCCGCCGACCAGCATCGGATCGTTGGCGACGGTCTGCTCGCGTCCGGCGTCGGTGCGGTACGCCGGCCAGTCGTCCGTCTGCGCGATCAGCTCCGACTGCCGCTCCTGCCGCTGTCCCCAGGGCGCGTAGTTGTCCATGTGCCGCAGCCGCTGCCGGGAGGCGTCGGCGAAGGTGGCCATGGCCTCGCCGAACTGGCCGCCGAACAGCAGGGCTACGGCGAGGACGGTGAACGCGGTACGCAGTCCGCGCCTGGCGGTCGTGTCGGAGGCGGTGTCCGCGAGCCGCAGCAGGACCAGTCCGCCCAGCGCGCCGACGACGGCGAGTGACAGCACCACCCAGGTGAGGTGCTGCACCAGGGCGCTCCGGCTCGCGACGGCGGTGATCAGCGCCAGCAGACCGGTCGCCGCGCCCAGAGCACGCCAGTCCGGCGGTCCGTACGACAGCGCGTGCCAGGCGGCGACCACCACCAGGCCGCACAGCACGAACGCCTGCCGGTACGGGCTGCCCTGCGGGGTGGCGAAGGCGTGCCAGACCAGATGGGTCGGCTCCCACTGCAGCGACAGCGTCACCGCGACGACCAGTGCCGTCCAGGCGACGCGCACGCGCACCGGGACCGCCCGGTGGAAGGGCAGGGCGAGGGCGAGCAGAAGGGCCGCGGTGCCCGCGTAGAGCGCGGGACTGCCGAAGGTGTACGTCGTCGGCAGCAGCCGTGCCAGCAGGTCCTCCGTCGACACGGGCGTGAAGTGCACGACCCGGCCGGGGTAGGCGTGCTTGGTGCCGAAGTAGATGACCGTCACCAGCGGGGCGGCCAGGCCCACGCCCAGCGCGACGGTGGCGGCGGCGCGGCCCGCGGCCCGCAGCCGCTGCCTGCGCGAGAGGTCGGACAGCCACAGCCTGAGCAGCAGCACCAGACCGGCGGCGAGGGTGGCCATGTAGGCGGTGTAGAAGTTGGCGATCCACGCCTCCGTCACCACCAGCATGCCCAGCAGCGGCCGACGGCGCCGCAGCGTCCACTCGCCGACCAGGCAGAACAGCGGCAGCGCGATCAGGCCGTCGAGCCACATCGGGTTGTACGAGGCGACGGCCACGCTCCAGCCGCACAGCCCGTACGAGGCGCCCAGCAGCCCCGCCGCCCACCAGCGCCCAGACCGCAGGCTCAGCAGCAGCCAGGCCATGGCGGCGCCGGCGGTGGCCGTCTTCAGCACGGTGATCACGTACACCGCGAGGTCGATCTCGTGCCGCGGGAAGACGCCGACGAGCAGGGCGAACGGGCTGCTGAGGTAGGTGCCGAGGTCGGGCAGGAAGCTGGAGCCGAAGCCGGACTGCCAGTTGATGAAGAGGCCGCCGTCGGCCTTGCCGTGCAGCAGGTCCCACAGGTGGGCGTGGAAGGGTACGTACTGGTTGCCGAGGTCGTTGACGTCGCGGGTGCGGGGTCCGAAGGGGTAGCTGCGGGCCGCCGCGTCGGCCACGCAGAACACGGCGGTGGTGAGGACCGCCGCGAGCAGCGCGGCGGCCCCCCTGGTCCTGAAACGGCCGCCCGAAACGGCTTTGGACAGGGTCGAGCGGCTCATTCCTTGGTACTCCCCGCGGGTTATCGATTCGACGGCTTAGACGGTCCACGAATGCGATCGGTTGTTCCGTACGCGGAAAGAAATCAAGCCGATTCCGAATGCCCCCTTCGGGTTTACGTATGGCTTGGTTAACAGCCGGGAAACGGTAATTTCCCGGCACGTAATTTAATGATGAATTCGCCGCGGAGCGGGCGGTGGGCGTAGGGTCGCGGGCATGGATGGACTGGGCGATTTCTGGCCCGTGGCGGACGCGCTGGGGTATCTGGCGGGGCGGTGGCGGGTCGATCGGGTCGTGCGGGATCTCGTCGGTGGGGACGAGGGGCGCTTCGAAGGGGGCACCGCGTTCAGTCCGCTGGAGGGCGGTGGGCTGCTGCACCTCGAGGCCGGGACCTTCGTCTGGCAGGGGGTCGCGCGGCCCGCCGAGCGGACCCTGCGTTTCCTGCCGGGGAGCGCGCCGGGGACGGCCGATGTCCGCTTCGCTGACGGGCGGCCCTTCCACGACCTGGATCTCACCACCGGCCGGCATGTGGCCGACCACCCCTGCGCGGCCGATCTCTACCGCGGTGAGTTCACCGTGCGGGACGCGGACCACTGGCGGACGGTGTGGCGGGTGGGCGGCCCGGTGAAGGACCTCGTGCTGACGACCGACTACGCCCGGGTCGGCTGAGCCGGCACTCCGTCGAAGCGGAGGTTCCAGCGCCAGGCGTGACCGGTGACGGTGGTCGTCGACAGGGGGCGGACGTCGATGTTCCAGTACGTGGACGGCGGCGCCTTCAGCGCGTACACCAGGGCGGCCCGGATGACGGACGGCTCGGCCACGGCGACGATCCGCCCACCGTCGTCGGCGGGCCGGGTGTCGAGCCAGTTGCCCACCCGGGAGATGAACTCCACCAGCGACTCGCCCCCGTGCGGGACGGCACGCGGGTCGGCGAGCCAGGCGTCCACCGCCTCCGGCTCGCGGGCCATCGCCTCGCCCAGGGTCAGCCCCCGCCAGCGGCCCATGTCGCAGTCGCGCAACGCCAGCTGCACCAGGGGCGCGTACCCGAGGGCGTCGCCGGTGGCGCGGCTGCGGGGCGTGGGCGAGCAGTAGCGCAGCTCGGCCGCCGCCAGGGGGATCAGGTCCGGGGCGACGCGCAGCACCTCGTCCCACCCGGCCTGGTCGAGCGGCCGGTCGTCCTCGAAGCGCTCCGCGAGCAGCGGGGAGCTGCGCGCGGCGGCGACGAACGTGACCCGAAGTTGCATGCGGCGATGGTGAGTCGCGAGAGTGCGCAGGTCAAGGGCTGTTGCGCGCGAGTGACCCAGGGTGGCCGAGAACTTACTTCAAGGTCAGGACCTGGCGGACATTTCACTCCAGGACCAGCGCCATCCAGATGTCGGGCCGGGCGAGCGGCTCGAAACCGAGCTTGGCGTAAACGCCGTGCGCGTCGGCCGTGGCGAGCAGGATGCGCCGCAGCCCGAAGGGCAGCAGGTGGTCGCGTACGGCGCCCACCATGGCCGTACCGATGTTCTTGCCGCGCACGGGCCGGTCGACGTAGACGTCGCACAGCCAGGCGAAGGTCGCCCGATCGGTGACGACCCGGGCATACGCCACCTGATCACCCGAAACGATGTCATACACCCCGAAGTTGAGTGACGAGGCGACCGCCTGATCGTGCTTCTCACGCGCGCGGCCCTTCGCCCAGTACGCGTCGGTGGACAGCCACCGGTGCACCCGGTCGACGTCGAGGCGGTCGGGGTCGGTGGATATCTCGTAGCCGTCGGGGAGGCTCGGGGCGTCGTTCATGGCGGGATGCTCGCAGGACGCGGCGGCCGGCGTCGAACGGTTATCCCAGGACTTCGTCGCAGGCCGTACGCAGGCGCCGTACCCCTTCGGCGATCTCCCCCCTCCCCGCGACCGCGGCGAAGCTCAACCGGACGTGGGCGGCCGGGGGTTCGGCGCTGAAGTAGGGGCGGCCGGGGGTGATGGCGACACCCGCGCGCAGGGCGGCCGAGGTCAGCGCGCCGTCGTCGGCGCCGTCCGGCAGGCGCAGCCAGAGGTGGTAGCCGCCGGAGGGGATGTGCGGCAGGGCGAGTTCGGGCAGGTCGAGGCGGAGGGCCGCGGTCAGGGTGTCCCGGCGGGTCTTCAACTCCGCCGAGATCGCGCGGAGATGGCGGGGCCAGGCCGGGGAGCCGACGAGTTCGAGGGCCGCTTCCTGGAGCGGGCGGGGGACGAAGAAGGTGTCGACGACCTGGATGGCGCGCAGGCGTTCGAGGACCGGGCCGCGGGCGGCGAGCGCGCTGACCCGGAAGCTCGGCGAGGTCGCCTTGGTCAGCGAGCCGACGTGGACGACGACTCCGTCGGGGTCGTCGGCGACGAGGGGGCTCGGCAGCGGTCCGGCGTCCTCGTGCACAAGCCGTCGTACGAAGTCGTCCTCCACGACGAAGGCGCCGGCCGCGCGGGCGATGCCCAGCACCTCGGCCCGGCGGTCGGGGGCGAGGACCGCGCCGGTCGGGTTCTGGAACAGGGGCTGGCAGACGAGGACACGGGCGCCGGTCGCGCGGAAGGCGTCGGCGAGGAGGGACGGCCGGACGCCGTCGGGGTCCACGGGGACCGGTACCGGGCGCAGGCCGGCCGACCGGGCGATGGCCAACATGCCCGGGTAGGTGGGGGATTCGACGAGCACCGGCGCTCCCGGCGGGGCGAGGGCGCGCAGGGCCGTCGTCAGCGCGGACTGGCCACCCGCGGTGATCAGCACCTCCGCCGCGGTGACCCCGCCACCGAGGCCGCGCGCGAACCACTCGCGCAGTTCGGGCAGTCCCTCCATCGGTGGCCGACCCCAGGCCCCGGGCCGGCGTCCCGCACGCGCCAGGGCGGCCGCCATCGCCCGCTCCGGCTGCAGGGAGGGGTGCAGATAGCCGCCGTTGAACTCGATGACGCCGGGCGGCGGCGCGGCGAGGGACACCACCACGCCGGACGCGTCCACCGTGCGCGGTACGAGGTCGGCGGCGCCGTCCGCGCTCAGGGCGACCTCCTGCCAGGAGGTGTCTCCGGCGGGAGCGGTGGCTGCTCGCGGCTCGGCGCGGTAGGCGCCGGCACCGGGCCGGGTGACGACCAGGCCCTCGGCGGCGAGCTGGGCGAGGGCACGGGAGACGGTCACCGGGCTGACCCGGAACCGCTCGACCAGGGCACGGCTCGACGGGAGCTTTCCACCGGACGGATAGCGGTCGAGTTCCCGCTTCAGCCGATTCGCCAGTTCACCGACACTGCTACGCTCTTGCATGAGAGTACAGAGTAGCGCTACTACCGCCACATCGATAGCAGTCGACCCGCCGGTCGGAGCCGCCTCGAAGGCGCCCGGCACCCGGGGAACGCTCCAGGCCGCCCTCGGTGTCACCGCCTTCTCGCTCACCTTCCCGGCCACCGCCTGGGGACTGGAGGGGTTCGGGCCCTGGTCGCTGGTCGCCGTGCGGTGTGTGCTGGCCGCGGTCGTCGCGGGCGGGTGTCTGCTGGCCCTGCGGGTGCCGGTGCCGCAGCGGCGGCACTGGGTGGGGCTCGCGGTGGTCGCCGCGGGAGTGGTGGTCGGGTTCCCGCTGCTGACCACGCTCGCGCTGCGGACGTCCACCACCGCGCACGCGGCCGTCGTGGTCGGGCTGCTGCCGCTGACGACCGCGTCGCTGTCCGCGCTGCGCATGGGCAGCCGGCCCTCGCGCACCTTCTGGACGGCGGCGCTCGCGGGTGCGGCCGCGGTCGTCGCGTTCACCGTTCAGCAGAGCGGCGGGGCGCTGACGGCCGCCGATCTCTATCTGTTCGCCGCCCTGTTGGTGTGCGCGGCCGGGTACACCGAGGGCGGCCGGCTGGCCCGGGTGATGCCGGGCTGGCAGGTGATCGGCTGGGCGCTGGTGCTGTGCCTGCCGGCCGCCGTGCCGGCCGCGGCGGTCGCTCTGTCGTACGAACCCGCGCACCTGACCGCGCACAGCGTGGCCGGGCTGTTGTGGGTGGCGGCGGGCTCGCAGTTCCTCGGTCTGGTCGTCTGGTACCGGGGCATGGCGGCCATCGGCATCCCCAAGGCGAGCCAGTTGCAGCTTGCCCAGCCCCTGCTCACACTGGTGTGGTCGGTGCTGCTGCTGGGCGAGCACCTGACGGTGGCCGCCCCGCTGACGGCCGCGGCGGTACTGGTGTGCATCGCCGTCACCCAGCGGGCGCGGGGTTGAGGACGTTCGGCCCGCTTCCCAGGAGGCCCCCGCGCCGTAGACTCAAGGCCACGGACCGCTGCTCCCGCACTTGGTGAGGAGGCCCTACAGATGCGTGCAACCGTGGGCGACCAGCTTGTCCAGCACGGCAGGGTGGTAGGCCAGCACGACAAGGTCGGCGAGATCGTCGAGATCCTGGGCCAGGAGGGCAACCCCCCGTACCGCGTCCGCTTCGAGGACGGGCACACGGGCATCTGCTCCCCCGGCCCGGACACCGAGATCCGCCACAGGGAAACACAACGCTGATCCGCCGGTTCAGCGCGGGGGTCTCGCCGGCCGCCGGTAGTGGTCGGCGACCACCCGCGCCATCGCGCCGATCCGGTCCGCCGCCACGTCCCCGGCGGCGAAGAAGGCGTGCCCGCGGACCTGTGGGTACTTCGCGGCCAGGGTGAGGTGCCGGGACAGTTCGGCGGGGTCCTGCCAGGCGGCGGGCTGGGCCGGGTCGCCGGCCTTGTAGAGCGCCTCGCCGATGTACAGCTGCGTCGGCGTGCCCTTGGCCACCTCCGCCCACCAGGGCACGAGCGTGGCGTAGTCGGCGGCGGCGAAGCCGATGTTCCAGTAGATCTGCGGGCAGATGTAGTCGATCCAGTGTTCGCGCACCCACTTGCGGGTGTCCGCGTGCAGGTCGTCGTACGTCTGCACGCCCGCCCTGGTGTCCGAGCCGCGCGAGTCGGTGGCGCTGTTGCGCCACACGCCGAAGGGGCTGATGCCGAACCGGGTGCCGGGGCGGGTCCGCTTGATCCTGGCCGCCGTCTCGCGCACCAGCTTGTCGATGTTGTCCCGGCGCCAGGCGGCCCGGTCGGAGAAGGCGCCGCCGTAGCGGTCGTAGGCCTCGTCGTCGTCGAAGGTCTGGCCGGCCACCGGGTAGGGGTAGAAGTAGTCGTCGAAGTGCACGGCGTCGACGGGGTACTTCCGCACCGCGTCGAGGATCGCGTCCTGAACGAAGGCCCGCACCTGGGGCAGTCCGGGGTTGTAATACGTCTTCCCGCCGTAGGTCACCACCCAGTCCGGGTGCCTGCGCGCGGGGTGCGAGGCGACCAGCTTCGTCGGGTCGGTGTGGTTGGCGACGCGGTACGGGTTGAACCAGGCGTGCAGTTCCAGACCGCGCGCGTGGGCCTCCTTCACCGCCGTGCCCAGCGGGTCCCAGCCCGGGGCCTTGCCCTGGGTGCCGGTGAGGACGTCCGACCAGGGTTCGTAGGGCGAGGACCACAGCGCGTCGGCCGTCGGGCGGACCTGGAGGATCACGGCGTTGAGGCGGTCCTCCACGGCCCGGTCGAGGATCGCGGTCAGCTCGGCCTTCTGCCGGTCCACGGTCAGGCCCGGCTTGGACGGCCAGTCCCGGTTGGTCACGGTCGCCACCCACACGCCCCGCAGCTCACCCGACGCCTTGCGCCGGCCCGAGTCGTCCGAGGTGTCCGAGCCGCCCGCCATCGCCGCACCGGCCGCCATCGCGCCGCCCCCCGCCACGAGTGCCGACAGGGCCGTCACCGCGAACGCCCGCCGCGACAGCCGAGTCCTCCGGTGCAGCATTCCCCTACCTCCAGATGCCCAAGTGCGTGTCCGGGCGCGATTCTCGGCCCGGGCCGTGTCCCGCGTCAGACTGCCACGCGGTACCCGAACGATCGATCAACGATCGCCGGAGGTAACGTGCAGGTTTGGAGCAGGGACCGGACCACGGGGAGACCTGCCGGATCCGTAGATCAGCGAAGGGGACGATGTGACCGACATCGAGCGCGTCGGAGTGGTCGGCTGCGGCCAGATGGGAGCGGGCATCGCCGAGGTGTGCGCCCGGGCCGGCCTGGACGTGAAGGTCGCCGAGACCACCGGTGAGGCCCTGGAGATCGGCCGGACCCGGCTGTTCAACTCCCTGTCCAAGGCGGCGGAGCGCGGCAAGATCACCGAGGAGGAGCTGGCGACGACCCAGGCGCGGCTCGGCTTCACCACCGATCTCGGCGAGTTCGCCGACCGGGATCTGGTGATCGAGGCCGTCGTGGAGAACGAGCAGGTGAAGACGGAGATCTTCCAGGTGCTCGACCAGGTGGTGACCCGGCCCGACGCGATCCTGGCCTCCAACACCTCCTCCATCCCGCTGGTGAAGCTGGCGGTCGCCACCTCGCGGCCGGACCAGATCGTCGGCATCCACTTCTTCAACCCCGCGCCGGTGCAGAAGCTCGTCGAGCTGATCCCCGCGCTCACCACGTCCGAGGGCACGCTCAGCCGCGCCCAGGGCTTCGCCGAGAAGGTCCTCGGCAAGCACGCGATCCGCGCCCAGGACCGCTCCGGCTTCGTGGTGAACGCGCTGCTCGTGCCGTATCTGCTCTCCGCGATCCGGATGTTCGAGTCGGGCATCGCGGGCCGCGAGGACATCGACAACGGCATGGAGATGGGCTGTGCCCACCCGATGGGCCCGCTGAAGCTGTCCGACCTGATCGGCCTGGACACCATCGTCTCCATCGCCAACTCCATGTACGAGGAGTACAAGGAGCCCCTGTACGCCGCTCCCCCGCTGCTGCAGCGCATGGTCGACGCGGGCCGGCTCGGCCGCAAGACCGGCTCGGGGTTCTACACCTACGGCTGACGACCGCCCGCCCGGTGCACAGTGCCCGCTCCAGGGTGCTGCTCACACAGTGCGACGGACAGGGGCCCGGCACTCTTCGACAGTGCCGGGCCCGCGTTGTTCACACGCCGTGTGCGCACCGGGCCCGCATATGCCGGACGCACACTCTCCCCACCCGCCCACCAGGCGAGTTGACTCATCATGCGCATGCAACTGATGAGAGACGAGCAAGGAAAGGAGCGGTTCGTGACCGCCGACCCCGAGCATTTGGTCGTCCAGGGAGAACTCGCAGAGTTACGACGCCGCCTCGACGTGGCGTACGCGCGTGTCGAGGGCGGACTGGCACTGCTCACCCATCGCACCGAGGAGACCTCCAAGGAACTGGACGAGTTGAACACCCGGCTCGTCACCCTGGAACACGCCCGCTGGCCGCTGCCCTCGATCGCTGCCGTCACGGCGGTGGGTGCCCTCGTCGTGGCGGTCTGGCAGGCACTGGGGCGCTGACGTCAGCGCACGCTGTCCTGCCCGAGCCTGAGATGGTGCAGGAGCAGTAACGCGGCCGCCATGTTGGCGGCCGGGACCTCACCGCGGGCGACCATGTCCGGCACCAGCTTCAGGGAGACCCACTCCCGGCGGTCCGACTCGAAGTCGTCCACCGGGTGTCCGGTGTACTCGCCCTCGTCCGACCAGTAGATGTGGTGCCGGGCGTCGGTGAGTCCGTTGGACGGTTCCACCGTCATGAGGTGGTGCAGGGGTCCCGGCCGCCAGCCGGTCTCCTCCTCCAGTTCCCGGGCGGCCGCGCGGGCGATGTCCTCCCCGTCCTCCACGACGCCCGCGGCGAGTTCCCAGCCCCAGCTGTCGGTGATGAAGCGATGGCGCCACAGCAGGAGGACCTCGTTGGCCTCGTTGACCACGGTCGCCACGGCCACCGGCCGCAGCCGTATCAGGAAGTGGTCGAGATGCCGGCCGTCCGGCAGCTCGACATCCGCGAGGTTGACGCTGAACCAGCGGTTTGAGTACACAGTTTGTTCGTTCTGTTTCGTCCACTGCACGGTTCTGCCACCTTCCGTCGAGTAAGTGGCAATATCGCAGCAGGGACTGTGGGATGGCGGTGCTCGGGAACCGGCCTACAGCGGCACGCGCAGCGCACCGTCGATGAGTTCGGCGGCCTCGGCGGTGCCCGCGCATCCGTTGCGCACCAGGTGTTCGCGGACCGCCCGGAGTCTGTCGCGCAGCCGCTGCGACTCCATTCCGCGCGCCTGCTCGGCCATCTGCACGGCGGTGGCCACCGCCTTGTCGGCGTTGCCCCGGCGCAACTCGATCGTGCTGAGCATGGCGAGCCGGTGCACCCGGCCGCGGTCGTGCGCCGGGTTGTCCACGGCGGCCGCCGCGTGCTCCCCCGCCGCCACGAGTTCGCCGAGGCTGAGCAGCGCCTCCGCCACCTGGACGTTGACCAACCCCGGCTGGACATAGCCGGTCTCGTCGGGTTCGTAGCCCCGCCGGATGCGTTCGGCGGCCTGCTCCGCACGCCGGATGCAGGACAGTGCGCTCGTGCCGTCACCGAGGTGCGCGTACGCCTTGGCCTGCATCGCGTACAGGTCGGAGGCGAGCGCCGGGGTGATGTGCTTGCCGGCGGCGCGCAGCGCGGCCTCCGCGAAGGCGACCGCCTGCCGGTACTCCCGCATGAACAGGGCCTGGTTGACCAGCAGCGCGATCACATAGGCGCCCAGTCCCCGGTCCCCGCTGGCCTTCGCCAGCCGCAGGGCCTGGTGGAAGTAGCGCTGGGCGAGCCCGTGCGCGTCCGAGTCGTACGCGCAGATGCCGGCGATCGCCACCAACCCGCCGGTGGCCCGGTGCAGTTGACGGCCCGTGGCGTCGGTGTAGCTGCCCCGCAGCAGCGGCGCGGCCTCGGCGTTCAGGAAGCCGACGATCCGGGTCCGGGTCGCGATACCGCCCGCCTTGCGGTACATCTGCTCGTAGTGCGTGCGGGCGGCACGCAGCATCTCCAGATCGGCCGGGGTGACCCGGTGCCGCCCTCCCCGCGAGACGTCGACGTCCTCGGGCGGGTTCTCCCACTCCCACACGGGCATGACCGCGGGCGTGCCGGTCACCGCGGGCGCGCCCAGGATGTGCGGGCGCTGCTGCTCGTCGGAGCGCCACAGCGCGGTGGCCCGCTCGACGAAGCCGGACAGGGAGGTGGCGTGCGGGGTGGAGGGCTCGCCGGGGACGCCGAGGCCGATGTCGTCGAGGGTGACCGGGCGGTGCAGCCGGCCGGCGAGCACCTCGCAGATCAGGTCGGGCACCTGCCCCCGGGGCCGCTGTCCCTTCAGCCACCGGGCCACAGCCGTGTGTTCGTAGCGCAGGGCGAGACCGCGTGCCCGCCCCGCCTGATTGACGTGTGCCGCCAGCCCCGCGTGCGAGATCCCCGCCTCGTCCAGGATCGCGTCGAGCAGAGTGTTGGGCTGCATGGATGCCCCCCGGGAGCCTCGGTGCGGACAGAGTAGTGCGAACGGGTTCACACGGGGTGTGAACGGAGTGCAGGAATCCGCAGCGTACGCGCACTGTCGCGGAGAGTTTCCTGCCGGTTGACTGAAATGCCTCGCAAGAGGCCGGCCGGGCCGCCGGCTCCCCCTCGTACAGTGCGGCGGCCCGAATCCATGCCGTCCGCCCGGCTGCCTGCCCGACACTCCGTGGCGGGGCGGACGGCCGCCGGCGGTTTGGCCGTACGACTAAGCAGGGGGTTGTCAGAGGTGCGTTGTCGGCTGCGGGTGCGCCGTGGCTGGTCGCGCCCGCGCGGCGGAGCCGCTGATGTCATCGCCCCGCGCCCCTTGGGGGTGCCGAGGCTGACGTTCGTTCGTCAGTACGAGCAATGCCACGTCGTCCTGGGGAGCCCCCGCCGTGTGGCGGAGCAGTGCAGTGAACGCGGATGCCAGTACTGCCTGGGGAATCGCCACGGAGTCGTCCCGTAGGCACTGGGCCAAGACCTCGCCCAAAGGAAAGAAGCGGCCGCGGCTGTCGCGTGCGTCCTCCGCGCCGTCCGTGTGGAGGAACAGGGTTTCGCCGGGCAGCAGACGACCGCAGTGTTCCGTGTCCAGTTCGGGCGGGAGGGGGAAGGGCCCGAGCGGAGGGAGGGGATCCGCTCGGGCCAGGGGTTCGACACGGGGTCCACTGAGCCGGTACGGCCACGGATGACCGCAGTTGAGGACGCGCAGCTCGCCGTCCGGCCGGATCTCCAGGAGCAGTACGGTGACGAACTCCTCGGCGACGGGATGCTCGGGCTCGGCCCCGGCCGAGGGATGCTCGGCACGGGCCCGCTCCCTCAGGTGCCGTGCCAGCGCCCGCTCCAGCCTGCGCAGCACGCCCCCCAGCTCCGGCTCGTCGTGCACGGCCTCCCGGAAGCTGCCGAGGACGGCGGCGGCCGTGGCGATGGCCCCGATCCCGTGCCCGCGTACGTCCCCCATGACGACCCGGACACCGTGCTCGGTGGCGATGACCTCGTACAGGTCCCCGCCGATGGCCGCGCCCCGGTCGGCGGAGAGCTGGGCGGCGGCCACGTTCAGCCCCTCCACCCGCGGTGGCAGCGGCCGTAGCAGCACGCTCTGGGCGGCGCCGGCGACCTTGCGCGCCTGCCTCAACTCGCGCAGCAGCGCGTGCCGAACATGGAGGACGAGCCCGGTGCCGACGGCGAAGAAGACGGCGCTGCTCACGATGCGCGCGCCCAGGCCGTTCTGCTGGGCGATGGGGCAGGCCAGCTTGTAGGTGACGGCCGCGCCACCCCACGCCAGGGGAAGCCCCAACGCGAGCAAGCGCTTGCGAAAGAGGGAAGCCCGAGCCCTGATGCGAATCATGCCGATGGCCCCCCATACAGGCCCCGAAAGCACAACCGGACCGGCCTCGAAAGGCCGGTCCGATTCTGTCGACCACCTGGCCCAGGAGGACCAGATCGCCCGGGATTGTCACCCGAATGAGTGACCATCCGTCAGCGCCCGCATTTATGCAGGTGAGACGCGACTAAGCCCGCAGCACCGCCCCGGTCCGCTCACCCGCGAGCGCGACAGCGGCGTCCCGGGCCGCGGTCGCCTCATCGACGGTCAGGGTCCGATCCGACGCCCTGAACCGCAGCGCGTAGGCCAGGGACTTCCGGCCCTCGCCCAGCTGCTCCGCGTTCTCATACACGTCGAACAGCCGGACCGACTCCAACAGCTCGCCCGCGCCGTCCCGCAGCGCGGCCTCCACCTCGGCATGCGGCACGAACTGGTCGACGACGAGGGCGACATCCTGCGTCGCCACCGGGAACGTGGAGATGCGCGGCGCCTCAGGCGTGTCGTTGCCGGCCGCCTCCACCGCGTCCAGGTCCAGTTCCATCGCACTGGTGCGGTCGGGCAGCCCCAGGGCCTTCACGACCCGCGGGTGCAGCTCACCGGCGTGGCCCACGACCTTCTCGGCACCGTCGGCGACCACCACCAGCTCTGCGGTCCGCCCCGGGTGCCACGGCCCGTACTGCCCCTTGCGCACGACCAGTTCGGCACCGGCCTCCCGGGCCACGGCCCGAGCCGCCTCCACGGCGTCGGCCCAGTCCGCCGGCCGGCCCCTGCCCCACCAGCCGGCCTGCTCCCGCGCACCGGCGAGGACGGCGGCCACGTGCCGCGGCTGCACCGGCAGCGCGGCGTTCAGCTCGGCGATCTCCTCGTCCGTGGGACGCCGGTCCACCGGCAGAGCGGCGGCCACCTTGCGCTCCTCGCGCGGGTGGAACACCAGCCCCGTCTCGAACAGGGCGAGGTCGTGCGAGCCCCGCCCGGCGTTGCGCCGCAGCGCGCCGAGCAGACCCGGCAGCAGCGACGTACGCAGCGCGGGCTCCTCGTCGCTGAGGGGGTTCGTCAGCTTCACGACCCGGCGGTTCGGGTCGTCCGCCTCCAGCAGCAGCTGGTCGAAGACCTGCTCGCTGACGAAGGGGTAGTTCGGCGCCTCGACGTACCCGGCCCCGGCCAGCGCGCGGCCGACCCGGCGGTGCAGTCGCTGGCGGTGGGTCAGACCGCGGCCCGAGGGGAGCCTGGGCAGCGTGGAGGGCAGGTTCTCGTAGCCCTCGAGGCGGATGACCTCCTCGGCGAGGTCGTTGGCCTCGAGGAGGTCGGGCCGCCAGGACGGCACGGTGACGATCAGCTCGTCCTGCCCGTACACGTCACAGCCGACCTCCTGCAGCCGCCGTACGACGGTCTCGCGGCCGTAGTCGACACCTGCCACCTTGTCGGGGTGGTCGGCCGGGAGGGTGATGGTGTGCGGGGCGGACGGCGCGGTGATCTCGGTGACGCCGGCCTCGGCGGTGCCGCCGGCGAGCAGCACCAGCAGGTCGACCGTGCGCTGGGCCGCGGCGGCCGAGGCCTGCGGGTCGACGCCCCGCTCGAAGCGCCGGGACGCCTCGGAGGACAGCTTGTGGCGTCGGGCCGTCCGTGCGATCGACACCGCGTTGAAGTGGGCGGCCTCGATCACCACGTCCGTGGTGGCGTTCTGTACGTCGTCGTGGTCGGCGATCTCGGTGTTCGCGCCGCCCATGACTCCGGCGAGGCCGATGGGGCCGCGGTCGTCGGTGATGACCAGGTCCTCGGCGTCCAGCGTGCGCTCCACGCCGTCCAGGGTGACGAGCTTCTCGCCCGCCTCCGCCCGGCGCACGCCGATGGTGCCCTGGACCAGCCCCCGGTCGTAGGCGTGCAGGGGCTGGCCGAGCTCCATCATCACGTAGTTGGTGACGTCGACGGCGAGCGAGATCGGGCGCATGCCGACCTTCTGCAGCCGGCGCTGGAGCCAGATCGGCGAGCGGGCCTCGGGGCTGAGACCGGTCACCGTGCGGGCGGTGAAGCGGTCGCAGCCGATCGGGTCGGTGACCTGGACCGGGTAGCCGAAGGCGTTCGGGCCGGGCACGTCGATCAGGGCCGGGTCGCGCAGCGGCAGGCCGTAGGCGATGGCGGTCTCGCGGGCGACACCGCGGATGGACAGGCAGTCGCCGCGGTTGGCGGTGACGGCGATGTCCAGGACCTCGTCGACCAGCTCCAGCAGCTCGACGGCGTCCTTGCCGACCTCGGTCTCCGGCGGCAGCACGATGATGCCGTGCGTGCCGTCGTCCCCCATGCCCAGCTCGTCGCTGGAGCAGATCATGCCGTGGGACGTCCTGCCGTACGTCTTGCGCGCGGAGATCGAGAAGCCGCCGGGCAGGGTGGCGCCGGGAAGCACGACCACGACCTTGTCGCCGACGACGAAGTTCCGGGCGCCGCAGACGATCTCCTGCGGCTCGCCGGTGCCGTTGGCCTGTCCGACGTCGACCGTGCAGAAGCGGATGGGCTTCTTGAACCCCTCCAGCTCCTCGATGGTCAGCACCTGACCGACGACCAGGGGGCCCTTGAGGTCGTGGCCGAGCTGCTCGACCGTCTCGACCTCCAGACCGGCCGAAACCAGCTTGGCCTGCACGTCACGGCCGGTCTCGGTGGCCGGCAGGTCGACGTACTCCCGCAGCCAGGAAAGCGGGACCCGCATCAGATCTCCATCCCGAACGGCCGAGTGAACCGGACGTCACCCTCGACCATGTCTCGCATGTCCTCGACGTTGTGGCGGAACATCAGCATCCGCTCGATGCCGAACCCGAAGGCGAAGCCGCTGTACTTCTCCGGGTCGACGCCGCAGGCGGTGAGCACCCGCGGGTTGACCATGCCGCAGCCGCCCAGCTCGATCCAGCCCTCGCTTGAGCAGGTGCGGCAGGGCCGGTCGGGGTTGCCGACGGACTCGCCGCGGCAGACGTAGCACACCATGTCCATCTCGGCGGACGGCTCGGTGAAGGGGAAGAAGTTCGGCCGCAGCCGGGTCTTCATGTCCTCGCCGAACAGCGACTGGACCATGTGGTCCAGGGTGCCCTTGAGGTCGGCCATGGTCAGGCCCTCGTCGACGGCAAGCAGCTCGACCTGGCGGAAGACCGGGGTGTGCGTGGCGTCCAGCTCGTCGGTGCGGTAGACGACACCGGGGCAGATCACGTACACCGGCAGCTCACGCTCCAGCAGCGAGCGGATCTGCACGGGCGAGGTGTGGGTGCGCAGCACGACACCGGACTCGGTGCCGCCCTCGGGGCCGGCCACGAAGAAGGTGTCGGCCTCGCCGCGGGCCGGGTGGTCCGGGCCGATGTTCAGGGCGTCGAAGTTGAACCACTCGGCCTCGGCCTGCGGGCCCTCGGCGACCTCGTAGCCCATGGCCACGAAGACGTCCTCGATGCGCTCCGAGAGGGTGGTCAGCGGGTGGCGGGCGCCGGCCGGTACGCGGTCGTAGGGCAGTGTGACGTCCACCGACTCCTCGACCAGCACACGCGCGTCCCGCTCGGCCTCCAGCTCGGCCTGGCGGGCGGCGAGCGCCTTGTTCACGGCGCCGCGGGCCTGCCCGACCAGCTTGCCGGCGGCGGCCTTGGCGTGCGGGGGCAGGGCGCCGATCTCGCGGTTGGCGAGGGCCAGCGGGGAGGTGCCCCCGGTGTGGGCGACCTTGGCCTCCTGGAGCGCGTCGAGGGAGTCCGCTGCGCTGAAGGCGGCAAGCGCCTCGTCCCGCATGCGCTCGATCTCTTCCGGTTTCAACGCCTCGACCTCTACAGGGTCGTACGACTTATTGGGTGCCGACATCTCTTCCCGTGCTTCCGGTTGGCTGGCTGAAGGTCCCCGTCACCGACTCACTCAGAGGTCAGAGGGCCGTCCATGGGACACATGGGTGCCAAGGGCCGAGTCTAACGGGGTGGAGGTATACGAATGCGCCCGTGGGGCGCTCGCCGGCTCTCAGGTGAGGTACGCCGGGGCCGCCACGGGCAGGGTAAATCGGAACTCGGCGCCGCCCTGGGGGCCGCGGCCGACGGTGATGGTGCCGCCGTGGGCCTCGACGATGCCCTTGACGATGTAGAGCCCGAGGCCCGTGCCCCCGCGCTTGCTGCCCCGCCAGAAGCGGGTGAAGACGCGGTTCATGGACTCCTCCGGGATGCCGGGCCCCTCGTCGGTCACCGTGACCGACGTGCCGGTGTCCTCGTCCTCGCGGGGGGACTCCGTGGCCGTGACGTCAATGGTGACGGTTCCCTCGCCGTGCCGCACGGCATTTTCCAGCAGGTTGCTCAGCACCTGGTCGATCTTGTCGGGGTCGGCCCACAGCGCGGGCAGCGGCTGCTCGATCCGCAGCAGGAACCGGTCGGCGGGCTGCCCGGCGGCGACGTACGCCTGGATGTGCCGGCCCACGGCCGCGCCGATGTCGACCGGCTGTCGCCTGACCTCCAGCCGTCCGCTGTCGATGCGCGAGATGTCCAGCAGCTCGGCGATGAGCCGGGTGACCCGGTCGGCGTCGGCGTCGACGGTCTCCAGCATCAGCCGCTTCTGGTCGTCCGTGAAGCGTTCCCACTTGGCCAGCAGCGTGGCGGTGAAGCCCTTGACGGAGGTGAGCGGCGAGCGCAGTTCATGGGCGACGGTGGCTATCAGCTCCGCGTGGGAGCGCTCGGTCCGTCGGCGGGCCTCGGTGTCGCGGAGGGAGACGACGACGCGGCGGACCGGACCGGTGGGCTCGGCGCGCACGTAGCGGGCGGAGACGAGGACCTCACGTCCCCCGGGCAGCAGCAGGTTCCGCTCGGGCTGCCGTTGCCGGATGGCGAGTCCGCCGTAGGGATCGGTCAGCTGCCACCACCGGCGCCCCTCCAGGTCCTCTAACGGGAGCGCCTTCTCCAGCCGCTGTCCCAGGGCGTCCTCGGCCGGCGTGGCGGTGATGCGCTCGGCGGCCGCGTTGAAGCAGATCACCCGGCCGTGCTCGTCGGCGATCACCAGGCCGTCGGGCAGCTCGTCCGGGTCGATGCCGAGCCCGGCCGGATCACCGCGCCGGGGCGCGGGCGGCCGGCGCACGTCCCGTGCCCGCAGTGCCCTGTCCGCACCGCCCGTGCCGACACCCATCCCCGAACCCCACCTCTCAGACGGCGCAGGTGGCCCCCGAGCTGGTCACCCTACTAGGCCCCGGTGACGGAGCGGCACCCCGTGGAGGCGCGCTGTGCACGGGCCGAGGCATAGAGACATACGGCGGCCGCGGTGGCGAGGTTCAGGCTCTCGGCCTTCCCGTGGATCGGGACGCGCACCACGGCGTCCGCGAGTGCGCGGGTCTCCTCCGGGAGCCCCCATGCCTCGTTCCCGAACACCCATGCGGTGGGCCCGCCCATGGTCCCCTTGTCGAGCTCGTCGTCGAGGTCGTCGGTGCCCGCTCCGTCGGCTGCGAGCACCCGGACGCCGGCCCCCTTGAGCCCGGCCACGGCTTCCTCGACGGGCACACCGACGGCGACGGGGAGATGGAAGAGGGACCCGACGGAGGCCCGTACGGCCTTCGGGTTGTACAGATCCACGGACGCGTCGGTCAGTACGACCGCCTCGGCCCCGGCGGCATCGGCGCACCGCAGCACGGTTCCCGCGTTGCCGGGGTCGCGGACGTGCGCGAGGACGGCGACGAGCTTGGGCCGGGCCGCGAGGATCTCCTCGAAGGGCGTGTCGACGAACCGGCAGACCCCGACGAGCCCCTGCGGTGTGACGGTCGTCGAGATGTCGGCGATCACGCCATCGGAGGCGAGATGGACGCGGACCCCGGTGTCCCGGGCCTCCCCCACGATGTCGGCGTACCGCTCCGCGGCCTCGACGGTGGCGAACAGCTCCACCAGCCCGTGCCCGGCGGCCTCCCGCACGGCCTGCGGCCCCTCGGCCAGGAACAGCCGCTCCTTGCCCCGGAAGTTCCGCTTGGCGAGCCGCCGAGCGGCGGCCACACGAGAGGAACGGGGAGAGATCAGCTCGGGGGTCACAGGGGGCATCCAACTCACCTCGGTACCAGTTTCCCGCCGCGACGGCGATCGACCACGACGGCGGAGTCCGGCGGTGCCGAACCGACTCACGCCACTCAACGAAACGGACCCGCGGGCAAAAACCCACGGGTCCGCACAGTCACACCGGCTCAGGCCAGCGCAGCGTCACGCGGCCTTCGGCGCGTTGACGTCGCTCGGCAGCGCCTTCTGCGCGACCTCGACCAGGGCGGCGAACGCGCCCGCGTCGTTGACGGCCAGCTCCGCGAGGATCTTGCGGTCGACCTCGACGTTGGCGGCCTTCAGGCCCTGGATGAAGCGGTTGTACGTGATGCCGTTGGCGCGGGCGGCGGCGTTGATGCGCTGGATCCACAGCTGGCGGAAGTCACCCTTGCGCTTCTTGCGGTCGTTGTAGTTGTAGACCAGCGAGTGGGTGACCTGCTCCTTGGCCTTGCGGTACAGACGCGAACGCTGACCGCGGTAGCCGGAAGCCTGCTCGAGGATCGCCCGGCGCTTCTTGTGGGCGTTGACTGCCCGCTTGACGCGTGCCACTTGTTAACTCCTTGTAGCGGGGCCGCGGTTGGACTCACACGGCCCGGAATCGATGGGGTCCCGGTCCAGACGTACGGCGCGGGGCGATCGGTTGATCACCGCGCCGCGAACGTCACTTGCCGAGAAGCTTCTTGATCTTCGCGGCGTCGCCCGGGGCCATCTCGGCGTTGCCGGTGAGGCGACGCGTCACGCGGGACGACTTGTGCTCGAGCAGGTGGCGCTTGCCGGCGCGCTCACGGAGCACCTTGCCGGAGCCGGTGACCTTGAAGCGCTTGCTGGCACCGCTGTGCGACTTGTTCTTCGGCATAGCGCCGTTCTCTCCTCGTCGGTGGCGCTCCGGTGCCCGGTCACGAAAACCGGGCACGTCGGAACGTCGCTTGTATCGGTTACTGCTGTCCTGGGACTCGCGTCCCCGGGATCACGCCTCGGCGGAAGCCTCGGCAGGTGCCTCGCTGTCCACGACGCTCTGGTCGCCGACACTGTCGGTCTCCGCGGCGTTCTGCGAGCGACCGGGGTGGGCCTTCGCCTCCGCCTTGCGGGCTTCCTGCGCCTGGCGGGCCTCGGCCATCGCCTCGGTCTTCTTCTTGTGCGGACCGAGGACCATGATCATGTTCCGGCCGTCCTGCTTCGGGTTCGACTCCACGAAACCGAGGTCCTGGACGTCCTCCGCGAGCCGCTGCAGCAGTCGGTAGCCCAGTTCGGGCCGGGACTGCTCGCGTCCACGGAACATGATCGTGATCTTGACCTTGTCGCCCTGCTTGAGGAACCGGACGACGTGACCCTTCTTGGTGTCATAGTCGTGCGGGTCGATCTTCGGCCGGAGCTTCATCTCCTTGATGACCGTGTGCGCCTGGTTCTTGCGCGCCTCACGGGCCTTCATGGCCGACTCGTACTTGAACTTCCCGTAGTCCATGAGCTTGCACACGGGCGGACGGGCGTTCGCCGCTACCTCGACGAGGTCGAGGTCGTACTCCTGGGCAAGCTCCAGTGCCTTGGCCAGCGGGACGATGCCCACCTGCTCGCCACTGGGACCGACAAGTCGCACCTCGGGAACGCGAATCCGGTCGTTGATGCGGGGCTCGGCGCTGATGGATCCTCCTCAGTTAGCACCACACGGTTGTCTGGCGGACAGCCGCGTATGTCTCTACTTCTGTTAGACCTAACCGCGCCGAAGCATGAAAAATGCCCCGGACGATCACAGGCGGGGCCCCGAATACACTGCCGGAGCACCGCCGCGATGCCGCGGGGCGCGCTTTCGGGCGACTCCATCGTCCGTACGGAACGATGGTGGCCGCCTGACCGGGGTGACCCGCCGTCCCGGAGGACGGTCAGGTGGGAGATCGGAGCCTCCACTTGTAGGCCGGGCATGTCTGTCCGGCCGGTCGTCACACAAGGTTAGCAGCTGCCCGGGGGTGGTGCGAACCGGCCCGCACCGGGGCCTATCGTGTGGGGCATGAGTGACACCCCTCCCGAGTCCGCAGAGTCCCCCGGGTCCACCGCGCCCGACTTCGACGAGATGACCCGCGACATCGCCGAGGTCCCCGCCGTCGAGGTGATCGTGACGGTCGCCGTCAACCTGATGAGCGCCGCCGCGGTGAAGCTCGGCCTGACCGAGGAGGGCGACAAGTACAAGGACCTGGACGAGGCCCGCAAGCTGGTCACCGCCCTGGCCGGGCTGCTGGACGCGAGCGCGACCGAGATCAGCTCCTTCCACGCGGCCCCGCTGCGCGACGGCCTGAAGTCGCTGCAGCTGGCCTTCCGCGAGGCGTCGATCGTCCCGGACGAGCCGGGCCAGGGCCCCGGTGAGAAGTACACGGGGCCGATCTACGGCTAGCGCGGGCAGTGCGTCTACTGCCCACTTCGTACGTACAAGGGCTCGCCCGGAGGCGTCGCCCCGGCCGGCAGCAGTGCCAGGTCGAGGCCGCGCACCAGGCGGGCCCTCAGTGCCTCGTCGGCGGCCAGCCGCTCGGCCACGGCACGGGCGGCCTCGGCGGGCGCGCCGGACTCGTCGAGTACGAGGGCGAGGGTGCCGTCGGCACGTCCGGGCCCGAGGTGGGCGCGCTGCACGGCGGGTTCGGCGGCCACCGCGGCCCGTACCGCCTCCAACACGGCCGGGTCGGCGAGCGGGTCGGCGCTCGTCCGGCCCTCGGCGAGGGCGAGCAGGGCGGGTCCCGTCAACTCGAAGGGCACCGGGCCGGACAGGTCCAGCACGATCGTGTCGGCCTTCTCGTGCGCGGCGGCCTGCAGCGCCTGGTGCAGCGGTACGGCGACGGGGCGGGCCGCCGGGTCCCAGCGGGCCAGTGACTCGGTGGAGGTGAAGGCCGGCAGGGCGGTCCGGGATCCGGCCTTCAGGGTCGGTACGGCCATGTCGCTGGTCTTCTCGCGGCGCAGCCCGTTCTCGTCCTCCTCGACCTCGCCGAGCACGGCGACCACGGGCACCAGCAGCCGGGCGCCCTTGAGCGCCTCCAGGACCGGCTCCAGGGCGGTGCGGTCCTCGGCCCAGGCGGCGAGCGCGGTGCTCAGCCGGGGGTCGGCGGAGCCGTCGTCGTCGGAGTAGCCGGGGTCGGGAATGTTCTTGTTCGCCACGGTCACCGACCCTATAGGGGGCTTGCTGCTGGGCTTGTGCGGCCCCGGAAACAGCTGGTTCACCGCCTTCACAGCTTTCTCAGACTTCCCTGACACACATCTAACGTCCGTCTAACGGCCCGCACAGTCACCGCCCCGAGCATCGCGGGCATGGAGTCCTCCAGAGCCCGCCGCAGCCGCCGCGCTCGTCCGTCCAGGACGCGTCCCCTGCTCTACACCGCCCTCGCCACGGTCGCCGTCGTGGGCGTCACGGCCGCCGGGACGGTGTACGTGAAGGCGCGGGCACACTCCGGTGCGGGCGCCGTATCGTCGGCGTCGCCGACGGACTCCCCGTCGGCGGACGGGGAGGAATCGGTGAGACCGGTGAAACCGGTGACGGAGCCGACGGTGGATCACGACGCGCGGCTGGCCGAGGCGATGAAGTCGGTGACCGTCGCGGGAAGGGCGAAGGTGTCGGCGGCGGTGCTGGACCTGGACTCCGGGGTGAGCGCCGTCTACGGCGACGGCGCGTTCGACACGGCCAGCATCGTGAAGGTGGACATCCTCGCGACGCTCCTGCTGCAGGCGCAGGACGCGGACCGCCGACTGACGGCGACCGAGAAGTCGTACGCCACGAAGATGATCGAGAACAGCGACAACACGGCCGCCTCCGCCCTGTGGGACGTCATCGGCCGGGCCGGCGGGCTGAACGCGGCGAACAAGACGTTCGGGCTGACCGGCACGCAGGGTGGCGACGGTGCCCTGTGGGGGCTGACGCAGACCACGGCGGCCGATCAACTCACCCTTCTCCAGCAGGTGTTCGGCGACGACTCGAAGCTGAGCGAGGCCTCGCGGTCGTATGTGCGGGGGCTCATGGGTGAGATCGAGGCCGATCAGCAGTGGGGGGTGTCCGCGGCGGCCGACGGTTCGCGGTGGGCGCTGAAGAACGGCTGGCTGGCACGCAGTACGACCGGGTTGTGGGACATCAACAGCATCGGGCGCGTGACGGTCGGCGGCCACGCGTATCTGGTGGCCGTGCTCTCCAACGGCAACGCGACGCAGGCGAAGGGGATTTCGCTGGTCGAGTCGGCGGCGAAAGCGGCGGTGTCGGTGTTTGCCGGGGACGGCTCCTCGGCGTCCTGACGCCCGGAGGCGTCCCGCGAGCGGCCTGGAACGCCAGCGGCCTGGAACGCCAGCGGCCTAGAACTCGTAGCGCCTGGGACGTCCGCGCCACAGAACGACCGCCACGACCAGCAGCACCCCTCCGAAGCCGCCCGCGAGCGGGGCGGCCCAGTCGCTGGTGGAGCTCTCGGACTTGGCGGTGTCCGGGCCGCTGCCGAAGTACCGCTTGCCGTAGGAGGCGGCCTGCAGGCCCTCCGGCTTGAGGCGGCCGGCGGCCTTGATGGCGGCGGCCGGGTCGACCATGCCGAAGCCGCGGGAGTCGTCCCGGCCTCCGACGGGCGGGTTGCGGGCGGTGTCCTCCAGCAACTGCTTGATCTGCGCGGGGGCCAGTCCGGGGTGGGCGGCCTTGACGAGGGCCACGGCTCCGGAGACGAACGCGGAGGCGGCGCTCGTGCCCCAGCCCTCGTAGTACTTGTGGTCCGGGTCGGCGATGACGATGTCGTCGCCCGGCGCGCTGACCGTGGCGTACCAGCGGCGGGTGGAGAAGTCGGCGCGGGTGCCGTAGCGGTCGACGGCGGTGGCGGCGATGACGCCGGGGTAGGCGGCCGGGTAGGAGGTGTGGTCGCCCTTCTTTCCGCCGTTGCCGGCGGAGGCGACGACGCTGACGTCCTTCTTCAGGGCGTACTGGATGGCCTCGTCCTCGGCGGGTTCGGGGTGGGCGGAGGCGGAGTCGTCGCCGAGGGAGAGGTTGATGACGTCGGCGCCGTGGTCGGCGGCCCAGCGGATGCCCTCGGCGAGGGCGTTGCCGCGGGTGGAGCGGGCCTGGGGGCGGGCGGAGTCGCCGTCCTCGAGGATCACCCGGACCGGCAGGATCTTGGCCTCCGGGGCGATGCCCATCACTCCGTCGGAGTCACCGGGTCCATGGCCGTGTCCGGCGATGATCCCCGCCATGGCGGTGCCGTGCCGGGCCCAGTTCCGGTTTCCCCGCTCGGCCCCGAAGCCGATCATGTCCTTGGCGGGCAGGACGTTGCCGACGAGGTCGGGGTGGTCGGCCTCCACGCCGGTGTCGAGGACGGCGACGGTGATGCCCCGGCCCTTGGTGGTGCGCCAGGCCTGCTGGGTGTGCATGGCGTCCAGGCCCCACTGCTGGGCGCGGATGCCGTCGGCGTGGGCGGCGGTGGAGGGGACGAGGGCGAGGGAGGCGGCGAGGAGCAGGCTC
>NZ_WVUG01000610.1 GCF_017614965.1 Streptomyces griseorubiginosus
CAGCAGCAGCGCCTCAGCGCCGGGTGCCCCCGGCGACTCGACGGAGACGACGAGACCGCCGCGCAGATGGAACACCCCGCCCGGTGTCCCGGCGACCCGCAGCTCCCCCGTGACCCCCTCCCGTCCGCATGCGGCCAGGGACCGCGCCAGCAGCTCGTAGCCCGACATCACGCCCCTCGCCCTGCCGCAGGTCGCACATACGCCTGACGCGTAGCGCTGAGGGGGGAATGTGTATCAGTCCGCGCGCATATTCCGGCCGGAGATTTCCGACCTGTCCCCGGATGGCGGAAGTTGAGCCCGGGGGCCGCGCAAATAGCTTTGTTCGGCGCGCATTTGATCGAACGCCGGGGGTGTTTCGAACGCCGGTCACGGTGCCTCAGAGGCGTGTCGAACGACCTCTCCGGGGTCGGCGGACGGGTGGGCCGACACCCTGGCGGGGCTCGACGGGAACAGCGGCGCACAGGGGTTCTTGGCGCGGGACAGCGGGAGTACCTCGTCCGTCCCGGACGGGCGCGTCCCCGCTCACTCCCTCGTTCCCCCGCTCACTCCTCCCGTGCGGACTTCCCTGTGTCGCCCTCGGCGGCGCCCGGGGTCGCCCCCACGGACTCCCCCTCGCTCCGCACCGCAGCGTCCTCGATCACCGGCCCGGCATCGGCGGTTTCACCGGCGTCCCTACCGGCGGCCGCCTGACGCTCCGCGTCGTACGCCCGCAGATAGCCCACCACCGTGTTCGTCACCGCCACCAGCGGTACGGCGACCACCGCGCCGCCGATGCCCGCGACCATGCCGCCCGCGGCGACCGTGAGGACCACCGCGAGGGGGTGGACGCGGACCGCGCGGCCGAGGATGAAGGGCTGCAGGATGTGGCCCTCGATCTGCTGCACCGCGAGGACCACGACCAGCGTCATCACCGCGGTGAACACGCCCTGGGTGACCAGCGCGACGACCACCGCGAGCGCGCCGGAGGCCACCGCGCCGACGAGCGGGATGAAGGAGAACAGGAAGATGAACACGGCCAGCGGCACGGCCATGGGGACGTCGAGGAAGTAGATGCCGATGCCGATGAAGATGGCGTCGATGAGGGCCACCAGGACCGTGCCGCGGACGTAGGCGGTCAGCGTCCGCCAGGCGCGCGGGCCGGCGCCCGCCACGGCGGGCCGGGCCGCCGCGGGGACCAGCTTCAGGGACCACTCCCAGATGCGCCGGCCGTCGTAGAGCAGGAACAGCGTCGAGAAGAACGTCAGCAGGATGCCGGTGAGCGCCTCGACGACGACCTGGACGCCCTCCAGCCCGAAGGAGGTGATCTGGTCGGTGTTGGCGCCGACCGCCTCCCGCAGGTTCTTGGCGATCTGGTTGATCTGCTTGTCGGTGACGTGGAAGGGGCTCTTCAGCAGCCAGTTGCGCAGATCGTCGATGCCGTTCTGGATCTGGTCGGAGAGGTTGTCGATGTTCTCCATGACCTGCCAGGTCACGAACCAGCCCAGCAGCCCCAGGATGATGAAGCCGAAGATCGCGGTGAGGGCGGTGGCCGGCCCGCGTGGGACACCGTGCCGCTTCAGCCGGGCCACCGTCGGCTGCAGCAGCGCCGTGATGAGCAGCGCGATGACGAAGGCGAAGACGACGAGCTGTACGGCGCTGATGACCCGCATCAGCACCCAGACGGTGCCCGCGAGCACCAGCAGCCGCCAGCCGGCCTCGGCCTGTCTCTTATACACAACTGACGCTGCCGACGACTAGTCG
>NZ_WVUG01000611.1 GCF_017614965.1 Streptomyces griseorubiginosus
CGCGAGGACCCGCCCGCCCATCCAGGTGCCGGCCGGCACGGTGAACTGGATCTGCTGGCCGCCCAGGACGTCCGGCCCGAGGACCGTCGTCCGGGAGGTGCCGTCGGGGGCGAGGAGCAGGAGTTCGAGCGGGTCGCCGAGGTAGAAGTGCCAGATCTCGTCGGTCGGCAGGCGGTGGAGGGCGGAGAAGTCGTCCGCCGTGAGCAGCGCGACGATCGCCGTCCCCTCGGGCCGTCCGTCGGGTCGCTCGGGGCCCGCCCAGGTCTGGCGGAACAGGCCGCCCTCGCGTGGGATCGGCTCCAGGCCGATGGGGGTCCCCCCGCGCGAGCGAAGCCGAGCGTGGGGGAGGGTGATGAGCTCTTCGGGAGTCACCCGGGGAAGGCTACCGTCCGGTCGAGAAATGCCAGTTGAGCCGTCTTCTCGGGCAGGTGCACGTCGGGGAGGTCGATCTCCGGCAGCACGACCACCGGGCCCGCCTCGAAGCCCTGCCGCAGGAAACGGGCGATCGCCTTCTCGTTGCGCACATCGGGATCGACGACGATCCGGCGCCGGCCGAGCCCCGGCAGGACGTACGCCGTCACGGCCGTGAGCAGCGAACCGGACCACCCGGACCGGGCACCGGCCTCCCCCGCCGGCGCGAGCAGCAGATGGACCCCGATGTCCCCTTCCCGCACCTCGTAGCACTCGCTGACGCGGTCGGCCTGAGGCTCGTAGGTCTGCAGCAGCGCCACCGGGTCGCCGTCCCTGACGACCAGGAAGGCGTGATGGGTGGCGAGAGCGGCCATGTGCGCGTAGATCTCGGCGACCTGCTCCCGGCCGAGCCCGTTCATCCCCCAGAACACGGCCCGCTCCTCGCTCACCCAGCGGTGGACGACCTCCGCGTCCGCCTCAGGGTCCAGCGGCAGGACCCGGACGGAGCCGAAACCGTCCAGCCGCTGCTCGTGGACGGCGGCTCGGGCCTCGTACGGATCAGACATCGCTCTCCTTGGTGAGCTGCTCGAAGTCGGTGACGACCGGGACGAGATCCCCCTCGGCCCACAAGGGCAGTTGATCGCGGTGGTGGGGCGAGCCGGGCACACCGGAGGCCCCGAAGGGCACCACCCACCGGCTGTCCTCCCGCCGCGCCAGGTCCCACACGTAGCGGGCGGCGGGGCCCCGCGCGCTCAGGTCGGTCAGCCCGGGCACGGCCGAGGTGCACAGCACACAGTCGTGGTCGCCGGACAGACCGGGTTCGTCGTACGAGGAGGTGGTCAGCGCCCGCCAGGGAGCGAGCCGGTGGCTCGCGCCCCAGGGGGCGGCGGGCGGCCGGGCGGCCGCCTCCTCCAGGGCCGCCGCCACCGCCGCGGGCCGGTCGACGCCGTACAACTCCTCGGCCCGCAGCAGGTGTTCGAGGGCGAAGGCGATGCGGGGGAGCAGGGCGAGCCAGGGGAGGAGGACCTCCGGGTAGGCGGGCGGGACGGCCAGTGCGGCGAAGGCGGGGTGTGCGGCGAGACGCCGTACGACCGCTCCGCGCACCGCCGCGTAGAGGGCCGCGTCGGTGCTGTCCGCGTCCATCCGGCGGTTCCAGGCCAGGAGGCGGTCGCGGAGGGCGGTAGCCGCGGGGGACAGGTCCGTCAGCGCCGCGAGGTGGTCCAACAGGGCCGCGGCGGAGGCGAGATGGGTGTCCGTGTGGATCGCGGGCATGTCGGCGGCCGACCAGCGGTCCTTCTCCGCGAGCAGGGCGGCGATGCGGTCGGTGCGGTGGGGCGGGG
>NZ_WVUG01000612.1 GCF_017614965.1 Streptomyces griseorubiginosus
GGGTGGCGGAGGCCGTGGGGATATCCCGGATCACGGCCCGGCGCTATCTGGAACACCTGGTGGACGCGGGCAGGGCGGCACGCAGCCCGCAGTACGGGACCGTGGGGCGACCGGAGTTGCAGTACCGATGGGTTCCCGGTCGTTAGCCGCTCGTCGTACCCGCCCCGACCCCGACACCGCAACCCTGCAGGCGCATTGACCTGACTAGACCACTCCTCCTACCTTCACCGGGCAACCATCTCGGCCGACAACGACGTAGGCCCGCAGGAGGTCATGCCCGTGCGCCCCACCGCCGCCATCACCGCCCTCCTCTCCACCGCTCTCGCCGCAGGCGCCCTCACCGGCTGCGGCAGCGGTTCCGGAAGCAGTCCGGACACCGTGAGGATCTCGTTCAAGCAGTCCACGGACAACTCGATCCGTGTGATGGACGACTATCTCGCGGACATCAAGAAGCAGTTCGAGAAGCGCTACCCCGGCAAGAAGGTCCAGCTCGTCCCCATCAAGGCCCCGGACTCGGAGTACTACACCAAGCTGCAGCAGATGCTCCGCTCCCCCAAGACCGCCCCGGACCTCGTCTACGAGGACACCTTCCTCATCAACTCCGACATCACCAGCGGGTACTTGAAGCCCCTGGACGCCGACCTGGCCAAGTGGCCCGACTGGAACCAGTTCATCGACACCGCGAAGGCCGCGGCGAAGGCCGAGGACGGGAAGACGTACGGCGTCCCGGACGGCACCGACACCCGGGGGCTCTGGTTCGACAAGGGCATCTTCAAGCGGGCGGGGCTTCCCGCCGACTGGCAGCCGAAGAACTGGGACGACGTCCTCGCCGCCGCCCGCGCCGTCAAGAAGAAGGTCCCGGGCGTCACGCCGATCAACCTCTACACCGGCAAGCCCGCGGGTGAGGCCGCCACGATGCAGACCTTCGAGATGCTGCTCTACGGCACGAACGACGGGACGACGGACCCGCTGTACGACAAGGCGTCCAAGAAGTGGATCGCCGGGAGCCAGGGCTTCAAGGACGCGCTGCGGTTCGTCGAGACCGTCTACAAGGAGAAGCTCGGCCCGGACGTCTCCGACGCCCTCGACCCCAACATCCAGACCATCGTCGCCGGGGATCTGCTGCCGAAGGGCAAGCTGGGCATCGCCCTCGACGGTTCCTGGCTCCCCCAGGCCTGGCTGAAGGGCAGCGGGCACGAATGGCCGAAGTGGTCGAGCGAGCTGGGCCTCGCGTACATGCCCACCCAGCACGGCCAGGCCCCCGGCAAGGTGAGCATGTCCGGCGGCTGGACCTGGGCGATCCCCGCCAAGGCGGGCAACCCCGACCTCGCCTTCGACTTCGTCAGGACGATGCAGACCAAGGCCAACGCCGAGAAGTGGTACATCGCCAACTCCGGCATCTCCGTACGCAAGGACGTCGCGAGCGACCCGTCGTACGCGAGCGCCCAGCCCGGCATCAAGTTCTTCACGGATCTCGTCGCGAGCACGCACTACCGGCCCGCCTACCCGGCGTACCCGAAGGTGTCCACCGCCATCCAGGAGGCGATGGAAGGCGTCACGACGGGTGATCTCTCCGTCGACAAGGCGGCGAGCGGCTACGACGACGCGCTCAAGGACGCCACCGACAACCAGGTCGTCAAGAAGTGACCGCCGCGACCCCGCCCGCGCACGCACCGAGCCCGAGGGCGGCCGAGCCGCCCTCGCGCCCGGCGGCCTCCCCGCCGCCCCGCCGGCAGACGCGCCGTACCCT
>NZ_WVUG01000613.1 GCF_017614965.1 Streptomyces griseorubiginosus
GCCCCCTGACGTGCCGCCCACCCCGGCGGCCCGCCGGCTTCCCCGCGCACAAGCCGCAGCGCCCAGCCCCGACCTGCGGAACCCCGTTTACACGTTCACTCGCCAGGCGCCGCTTCCCCGCCCCCGTCACTCCCGCGTGCCATGCAGGTCCAGGCGCCAGTCCTGGCCGTTGAGGTCCTTGCCGAAGGAGCGGTGGGGTTTCTCGGCGGACAGGACGAAGCCGTGGCGCTGGTAGATGCGGCGGGCGGCGGCGAGGACGTCGTTGGTCCACAGGACGAGCTCCCGGTAGCCCACCCCCCGCGCGAAGTCGATGACGGCCTCCACCAGGCGGTCACCGATGCCGAGCCCCCGCGCCTCCGGCTCCACGAGCAGCAGCCGCAGCCGGGCCGTGCCGGGCGCGTCGTCCCGTACACACATCACGCACCCCACCGGCCGCCCGTCCAGCTCGGCGATCCACACCCGCTCCAGATGCGGGTCGTGGTCCTCGGCGAAGTCCGCGACGATCCGTGCGACCAGCCCCTCGTAGTCGGTGTTCCAGCCGAACTCGGCCGCGTACAGCGCCGCGTTGCGCGACACGATCCACCCCAGGTCACCGGGGCCCGGCTCGCGCAGGACGACGTCCTCGCGGCGCGGCGGGCGCCCCTCGGAGAGGATCTCGCGGACGGCTCGCATCGCCTCCGCGAGCCGTGTCCGGTCGGCCGACGGCACGGTGGACAGCAGCGCGCCCACGGACTCGTTGGCCCGCTCGGCGAGCAGGTCGGCGGTCTCCCGGCCCCGGGCGGTGAGCGTGATGCGCCGACGCCGGGGGTCGGTGTCGGAGGGCGCGCGCTCGATCAGCCCGGCCTCCTCGAACTTGTTCAGGATCCGGCTCAGATACCCCGCGTCCAACGACAGCTCGGCCCGCAGATCGGCCGCGTCGGTACGCGGCGCGTGCGCGAGCTCGTACAGGACGCGGGACTCGGTGAGGGTGTACGGGGCGTACAGCTGGCGGCTGTAGTCCAGGGCGCCGATGACGTTCGTGTAGAAGCGGTTGAAGGAGCGGATGTCCTGGACGGTCATGCTCATCGACCCCCGGATGGTTGACTCAGTCAGAGATACCGACGAGCCGAGCCTAGGACACCCGCTCCCCGACGACTAGCCCACGGCTAGCCCCTTTCGGAGGCGCGGTACACGCTCACCTGCGCGCCGGTCTTGGCGGCGGTCGTGGAGACCAGCTCCAGCGGCCGCTTGACACCGTCCGCGGGGAAGATGGACTTGCCGCCGCCGAGGAGCACCGGCATCTGCACGAGCTGCAGCTCGTCGACGAGCCCCGCCCCGAGCAGGGCCCGTACGAGCGTGGGGCTGCCCATCATCGCCAGGTCCCCACCGGGAGCGGCCCGCAGCTCCCGGATCCGCGCGACGGCCTCACCCCCTGGAATCCGCTCCGTGTTGTTCCAGGTGAGCTCCGCGTCGCCGAGGGTGTCCGTCACGACGTACTTCTTCATCGCGTTGAGCCGGTCCGCGAAGGGATCACCGGCCCGCTCGGGCCAGGCCTCGGCCATCGTCAGATACGTGCGCCGCCCGTACAGCAGCGCCTCCGCCCGTTCCAGCCCGGACGCGAAGGCCCCGCCCACGACCTCCGGATCGAAGTGCGGATGCGACCACCCACCGTGCGCGAACCCGCCGTCGGTGTCCTCCTCGGGTCCGCCCCGGACTTTCCCCCGAGGCCACCGGCAGACCCTTCAGCCCCCGCTCTTCACCCCCAAGGCC
>NZ_WVUG01000614.1 GCF_017614965.1 Streptomyces griseorubiginosus
GGGTGTGGGGCGCGGGTGCGCCGCTCGGCGGCTGTGCTGCCGCGGAACCCGGGTGCGGGAAGCCGTACGCGCCTTGCGTGTTCGGGTCAGGAGCGCCGGCTTGGTGCGGGGTGGCCGGAGGCTGGGCGGGGTGCGGGAAGCCGTAGCCCGCTGGGGTGTTGGGCGCCGGGGCGGCGGTCGGCGGTTGGTGTGCGGCCGGGGGCTGGCCAGGAGCGCCGGGATGCGGGAAGCCGTAGCCCCCCGGCGTGTTGGGCGCCGGGGCGCTCGGCTGCTGGGTGCCCGGAGTCTGCTGGGGTGCTGCCGGGGCGTTCCAGGCTGCCGGGGCCGACTGAGGGGCCTGCGGCTGGAACGGCTGCGGCGGTACCGGCGGCCGGCCCTGAGGGGCCGGCGGCTGCGCGGGTGCCGCCGGATCCTGCTGCTGCGGCTGTACGGGCCACTCTGCGGCCGCCGCGGGCGCCGCGGGCTGGTACGACGGGGGCAACGGCGGCAGTTCGCCCTGCGGCGCCGGCGGCGGAGCCCAGGCGGGAGGGGCGTCCTGCGGGGCCGCGGACGCGCTCGGAACAGCATCCTGCGGCTCGCTGCCCTGCGCCTCGCTGGCTTGGGCTTCGGCGTCGGACGGCTCGGCATCCGTGGATACGGCCTCGGAGGGCTCGGCGTCCCCTCGTACCGCTTCCTCGTCCACCGTGTCCGCCGACTCATCGTCAACGGCCGCCGCCTCCGCGGGCACCTGCTCCTCGGAAGTGGCGTGCTCGTGCTCCGAGTCCTGAGACGCCGCCTCCGCGTCCTCGGACGCCGAGGCTTCCGTCTCTCCATCTGCCTCTGCATCGGCGGCAACCTCGGTGTCGGCGTCACCCGCCTCCGCATCCGCCGTTTCGTCCGCGTCCGCCCCCTCCGCAGCGGCCGCCGAAGCCTCCGCCTCCTCGGAGGAATCGTCGTCGGAGTGGCTCCCGAGCTCGATCACCTCGGCCGAACCGGAGTCTTCGCCATCGTCGGCCGCATCATCGGCGCCGGTCTCCGCGGTCGCCGCCTCGGCGGAACCGTCGACCTCGCCGGTGCCCTCGACGTCGTCCCCGTCCACGGAGTCCGCAGCGCCCTCCTCGTTCACGGCCTCGGCGTCGTCCTCCGAACCTCGCTCTACCTCGGCCGAGCCGGCACGCTCGGAGATCTCCTGCTTCAGGGCCACCGGAGAGAACCGCATGGTGCGGCCACTGTCCAGATCACCGTTCCCGGACTCCTCATCGGAAGCCGGGGAACCGGACGCCTCGGGCGTCAACGGAGCCGACGGAACCGCCGACGCGGCACCCGCTCCAGGCGTCTCCGCCGGCCCCTGCCCTTGCCCCTGCGGCTGGGGCTGCGGCTCGAACCCGCTCCCCACCGGAAGCTTCGGCACCGCCCCCGGCCCACCGACCGGCGGCGCGAACGGCGCACCCGGTGCCGGAGCCGGCGGCGTGAACGGTGCCCCAGGCGCGGCGGCAGCCGGCCGTGGCGTGAACGGCGCGCCTGGAGCCGGAGCGGGAGGCGTGAAAGGCGCTCCGGGCGCCGGAGCGGGAGGCGTGAAGGGCGCTCCGGGCGCCGGAGCCGGCGGAGTGAACGGCGCCCCCGGAGCCGTACCGGCACCCGTGCCGGACTGAGGCCGCGAGTGAGCCGGCGGAGTCAGTCCCGGCAGAGAGGAGAGCGAGAAGTCGGACGGAGCCCCCGAAGCGGAGGGCACCCCAGGCGCCCCACTCGCACCCGCACCGGTCCCAGGC
>NZ_WVUG01000615.1 GCF_017614965.1 Streptomyces griseorubiginosus
ACCCACAACCGAACCCGAGGCGCTACGCCCGCCCCCACCGGAGTCGCGGTTGCGCCGCAGGCATCCACCCACGGCCGTACCGCCTACACCGCAGCCGTCCCCGGCTCCCGACGGGACCGCGCCCGCGAGGAGACCGCCGACGCCGCCGACGCCGCCGCAGTCAGCGGCTTCGCGATGTCCTCCAGCGACCGCCGCTCCGCCCGCACCGCCAGGAACGCCGCCACCAGCCCCGCCGCGCACATCAACGCCGCACCGATCTGGAACGCCAGCACCGTGTCGCCGACCTTCCCCGTCCCCGTGAGGTCCGCGAACAGCAGCGGCCCGCTGATACCACCGGCCGCCGTACCCAGCGCGTAGAAGAACGCGATCGACATCGCCCGCGTCTCCATCGGGAACACCTCGGACACCGTCAGGTACGCACTCGACGCCCCGGCCGACGCGAAGAACAGCACCACGCACCAGCACGCGGTCATCGTCGTCGCGTTCAACGACCCCCGGTCGAACAACCACGCCGTACCGAACAGCAGCAGCCCCGACAGCAGATACGTACCGGAGATCATCACCCGCCGCCCGACCGTGTCGAACAGCTTCCCCAGCAGCAGCGGACCGCAGAAGTTGCCCACCGCGATGACCGCGAAGTAGTACCCCGTGTCCCCGGTCGGCACGTCGAAGAACGTCGTCAGGATCGCCCCGAACCCGAACGTGATCGCGTTGTACAGGAACGCCTGCCCGATGAAAAGCGAGAATCCCAGAACGGACCGCCGCCGGTAGTCGGCGAACAGCGTCCGCGCGATCTCCATGAACGACACACTCCGCCGCTGATGGATCGTGATCTCACCCTCGGGACGCTCCAGCGCCCGCCCCTTCTCCGCCTCGACCCGTTCCTCGATCGAGGTGACGATCTCCTCGGCCTCCCCGTCCCTGCCATGGATCAGCAGCCACCGCGGACTCTCCGGAACATGGCGCCGTACGAGAAGGATCACCAGAGCCAGCACGGCACCCAGCGCGAACGTCAGCCGCCACCCCACGTCCTTCGGCAGGAAGTCCGTGTTCAGCGCGACGATCGACAGCAGCGACCCACCGACCGCGCCCAGCCAGAAGCTGCCGTTGATGATCAGGTCCACCCGCCCGCGGAACTTCGCCGGGATCAGCTCGTCGATCGCGGAGTTGATCGCCGCGTACTCACCGCCGATACCGAATCCGGTCAGGAAGCGGAACGTGAAGAACCACCAGCTGGAGAACGACACCGCGGTCAGCGCGGTCGCCGCGAGGTACACCGCCAGGGTGATCATGAAGAGCTTTTTACGCCCCCATTTGTCCGTCAGCCGCCCCCAGAACAGGGCACCGACACACGCACCCGCCACATACAGCGCGGCGGCGACGCCGGTGATCTCACCGGAGGTGATCGGCAGTCCGCTCCCGGACTCCGACAGACGGCTCGCGATGTTGCCGACGACCGTGACCTCCAGGCCGTCGAGGATCCACACGGTCCCGAGACCGATGACGATCGTCCAGTGCCAGCGCGACCAGGGCAGCCGGTCGAGGCGGGCGGGGATGTTGGTGGTCACGGTGCGGCCGGTCTCGGCCTGCGCGGTGGTCATGGGCTCCCTCCTCAGTGCTCCCTCTTCATCGAGAGGAACCCGATTCGAGTGCCCGCTGTCACCGGCCTTACGCCGACAGCGACCACCCCTGAGCCCGCACCACCCGAGACAACGTCAACTCCCCACCACCCGCGAC
>NZ_WVUG01000616.1 GCF_017614965.1 Streptomyces griseorubiginosus
CGCCGGCCCCGACTCCCCCGCCGGCTCCCACCGTCTACGAGTGGAGCGAGCTGTCGTACGACCTCACCGGCGACGGCACCGAGCCCGAGATGCGGCTCGGTCAGAGCAGCTGGGTGTGGCAGCGCTACGGCCTCTCGATCGCCGACAAGCGGTACGCGCACGGCGTCACCGTGCACGGGGCCTCCTCCGTCACCATCGACCTCAACCGGAGCTGCACCGCCTACGACGCCTCCGTCGGCATCGACGACACCACCCTGGGTCTCGGCAAGGTCCGCTTCTCCGTCTACGCCGACGGCGTCCGGCTGTGGAAGTCCGGCCTGGTCGAGGGCGGCGACCAGGCGGTCCCGGTGCATGTGAACCTGAGCGGGCGAAGGACGGTACGCCTGGTCGTCGAGCCCGACACGTCCTTCGACTCGCTGACGCTCGCCGACTGGGTGGAGTCGAGGTTCACCTGCTCGTAGCCCGGCCGCTCAGGTCGCCGGGTGGCGGCGCAGCGTCTGCGTGAACTCGGCGAACAGCGCGTCGGGGGTGAGCGCCGCGCCCCGCGCGTACTCCGTCTCGTAGCGATCGGCGCCCAGCGCGGCGCGGGCGGCCTCTCCGGCGGCCTCGGCCCGGGCCCCTTCCGGCATCAGGCGCGGCTGGCCGTCGCGCCAGGTGTCCGCCAGGGCCAGCAGTCGGACCACGCGCGCGAGGTCGCCGAGTTCGGCCAGCAGCCCCGCGGTGCCGTCCAGCAGGGTCGCCACGATCATGTCGGCGCAGCGCTTCTCCACCGCCTCACGCACGGCCGCGACGAGTTTCGGCAACCCGTGCGCCGGACCCGACTCGGCGGCCGTCACGCCCGCGTCCACGGCCATCAGCATCACCAGGAACTGCGGCGGTGGCGTACCCCGGCCGGTCTCCACACGGGCCTCCTCCCACAGCTGCCGCGCCCGTGCCGTGTCCTTCTCGTCCAGCGCCATCTGGGCGCGCGTCAGCAGGACGAACGCCGCCGAGTCGACGACCGCGTGCTGCTCGGCGGCCTCGCTCGCCTCGTCCAGCAGCCGGCGCGCCGCCTGCCGGTCACCCGCGCGGTAGGCGATCTCGGCGAGCCGGGCCAGCAGGAACGGCGTCTCGGTGTAGGCGCCGACCTCGTACGCCAGCCGCAGCGCCTCCTCGTACTCGGCCTTGGCCTCCGCGTGCCGGCTGCGGGCCATGGCCGCCTCGGCGGACGCGCTGCACACCTGGGCCCGCATCCAGCGGTCGCCGACCCGCTGGCTGAGCACCCTCAGTTCCGCGAGGTCCTCGTCGACGCCCTTCATGCCGCCCGGCGAGTCGACGGCCATGTGGGTGCGGAACATCAGGACGACGCCGATCGCCCAGTCGTCGCCGTATCTGCGGCTGTTGGCGACCGCGGTCTCCATCGCGCCGCGTACGTCCACCGAGCCGTCGAGGACGTACGTGGCGAGCGGCCACACCAACCCCGGCATACGGGCCGCCTCCGAACCGCCCGGCGCGTAGAAGTCCCGCAGCCGGGCGACGTAACTGCGCAGCCGCTCGTCCAGCCGGTCCTCGAACCGCTCGGTGTCCGCCCTGAGGAACAGGTGCAGCATGCGGAGGTTCATCCGGAGGGTGTGCCGGGGGTGGTGCCGCTCCCCGTCCGGGGCGTCGAGGAAGGCGTCGATGGGGTCGGGGGCGGCTGCGGAAGTGGCGTCCAGGCCAGCCGTGCACGTGGTGTCCGGGGCAGCCGGCGGG
>NZ_WVUG01000617.1 GCF_017614965.1 Streptomyces griseorubiginosus
CCCCCCAGCCACCCCAGCAACAGGGCCCGTACGCCCAGCAGTCGGGCCCCTACGCCCAGCCGGGCCCGTACGCGCAGCCCGGTCCCTACGGACAGCAGCCCGGCCCGTACGGGCAGCCGCAGCAGTCGGGGCCGTACGGACAGCAGCCCGGTTACGGCTACCCGCCGCAGCCCCAGTACCCGGGCGCCCCCGGCACCCCGCCGGGCTCCGGGAACCGCCTCAAGGGCAGGACCGGTGTCGTGATCGCGGCGGCCGTCGCCGCGCTGGCCGTCATCGGCGGCACCGTCTACGCGGTGACCAGCGGCGGCTCGGACGACAAGAAGCCGGTCGCGCACAAGAGCGACGGTCCCGAGCCGTCCGCCTCCGACTCCCCGGTCGACCAGGGCGACGGCACCGGCGACGGCGGCGCCGACCCGGAGAACCTGAACGAGGGCCGTAAGGCCGGTGAGGCGAAGGTCCTCTGGTACAAGTCGGCACCGGACGCGCCCGGCGCGGGCGCCGACGCGCCCGGCATGTGGATCACCGGCAAGGCCGCGGTGAAGGCCGCGTACAAGCAGGTGTTCGCCTTCAAGGTCGGTGACGGCACACCGGCCTGGGGGACCGTCGGCTTCCCGCAGAAGATCTGCGCGGTCACGCCGGAGAAGTCGGCGGACGACAAGATCGTGGTCGCCTACGAGAGCGGTACCAGCGACCGCGCCAAGTGCAACAAGCTCCAGCAGCTGGACCTGAACACCGGCGCCAAGGGCTGGAGCACCACGCTCGCCGACGGCGCGCTGTTCGACAGCACCATCAGCATCAGCATGTCCGTCACCGGCCGGACGGTGATGGTGGGCCGCTCGCAGTCCGGCGTCGCGCTCGACATCGACAGCGGCAAGAAGCTGTTCGACAAGACCAAGTACGGCAGCGCCTGCTTCCCGACCGCCTTCGCGGGCGGCGGCAGGCTGATCTCCGTCGCCTCCTGCGGCGCCGGCGGGTCCGACGAGCACGACGAGATGCAGGAGCTCGACCCGAGGACCGGAAAGGTCCGGTGGACACGGAAGTTCGACAAGGGCTGGACGGTCGCGCGGACGTACTCCGTCGACCCGCTCGTCGTCTACAGCACGAACGAGGACAAGAAGGCGTGGAACATCTCCGCCTTCAACGCGAACGGCACCTTCCGTTCGCAGGTCGGCTTCGACGAGGACTTCGCGCCGCAGTGCGGCTGGGCGATCCTCTCCCGTGATCTGCAGGGCTGCAAGGGTGTCGCCTCCGACGCGACCACGCTGTACCTGCCGACGGAGGCGAGCGGCGGGGCGAACGAGGTCGTCGCGATCAACCTCGCCACCGGCAAGGCGAAGTGGCGGGTGAAGTCCCCGGCGGACGAGTCGATGCTGCCGATGAAGGTCGAGGGCGGCAGGCTCCTCGCGTATGTGCAGCCGTCGTACGACGCGGGCGGCGAGGTCGTGTCGATCCCGACCGCCGGCTCGGACCACGAGCCGGTGAAGCTGCTGCAGAACCCGGCGTCCACGGCCCAGATCGAGAACGGCTTCTTCTCCAAGGACTTCGGCTGGGTCGACGGCCGCTTCTACCTCTCGACCACCCGGCTGACCGGCAACGACGACGCGAAGGAGAAGCTGATGCTCGCCTTCGGCAAGTAGCGCTTCCCCGTCCCGGCCCCTGCCGTCCCCACCGCCGCTCACGAGGTACCCACCCCATGACC
>NZ_WVUG01000618.1 GCF_017614965.1 Streptomyces griseorubiginosus
TAAGTAGCTGTTGTCGTTCCGATCTTGAGGGGTGCGCGTCGAACGGGAGTCTCGATCGGGTGATCGCAGCTGGCCGCGGGCATGAAGGCAGGGCCTCTTGGTAGCTCGGGGTTGCGAAGCCAACCGAGATCCAGGAGACCCTGTTGTCGCAGTTCTACGTGCTCGTGCCGGTGGAGTTCAACTCGGCTGCCCCGTCGTGTGATTGTGTCGCTCACCGGTTCGGAAACGCGGCCGATCGCCCGGAACGTGTTCGGCGGTATCCCTCGGACATGACGGACGCGGAGTGGGCCGTGGTCCGGCCGCTATTGCCGGTGCCGGCCTGGCTGCGGGGCCGGGGCGGGCAGCCGGAGGCGTACTGCCACCGGGCTCTACTCGATGCGATCCGCTACCTGGTCGACAACGGGATCAAGTGGCGGGCGATGCCCGCCGACTTCCCGCCGTGGGACCGGGCTTATGCGTTCTTCCGCCGCTGGCGCGACCACGGCCTGGTCAAGGAGTTCCACGACCGGCTGCGCGCACGGATCCGCGAGAGGGAGGGACGGGATACGGAGCCGACGGCCGGCGTGATCGACTCGCAGTCCGTCAAGGCGGACGCCGTCGTCGGCTCCGACAGCCGCGGCTTCGACGGGGGCAAACAGATCAACGGGCGCAAGCGGCACGTCGTGGTCGACACCCTCGGCCTGCTGCTGGGGGTGATGGTCACCGCTGCGGACACCGGCGACCGCACCGCCGCCCAGGTCCTGCTGCGACAAGTCACCGACACGCACCACCAGTTGGAGCTGGTCTGGGCCGACGGCGGCTACACCGGCAGCCTGGTCGAGTACTGCCTCACCGCTTTCGCGCTGGTCCTGGCGATCGTCAAACGCAGCGACGACATGCGCGGCTTCGTGGTGCTGCCCAAGCGGTGGATCGTCGAGCGCCTCTTCGCCCACCTGATGCGCACCCGCCGCCTGGCACGTGACTACGAACGCCGCACCACCAGCGCCGAAGCGATGATCTACTGGTCAATGACCCTGCTCATGACCCGCCGCCTGGCCCGGCCACACCCGCAGCGAGCGTGAACCGGCCCGGCTGCCGCTCGGACAGCCAACCGCGCGCGACCAGGCGTTTCGCCTTCGACCGCACTGCCTCCACCCGAGCCGGCACCACATCCATGCCGAACACCGCAGCCATCTCCTGGCACGTCAACGGCCCTTGATGAAGCCGGGCCCGGTCCGCGAGCGCCTGCAGAATGCGCTGGTAGTCCACCGACAGCACCGACCAGGCCAGCCCCTCACGCCACACCGGCACCTGCGACTTCGACTTCGCCGCGGTCGGCACCTGCGACGTCTTTGCGGTCTGCTCCTCGTCGGTCGGCGCGGTCCCCTCAGCCGGGACGTGGTCCTGCCCGCTCTCGTCCGCAGGGGCCAGCACCTCGCCGACCCGTGAGCAGGCGATGGCCCACTCCTTCCATTCCCGCTCGGCCACGGCCAACTCCGCCTGAACGCGATCGGCCGTCTCCCTCAATTCGTCCACACGCCGGCGAGCACCCAGCTCACGCTGTTCCAACAACCCAACCACCGACGGCATCCACGACCTCCCAAGCAGCGACAGCACGACAGGCCACAACTCCCACGGGATCGTCGACCCTATGCCCGAACAGCGGAAACGCAGCCCTCAAGCCCGGAAAGACAACAACGTCT
>NZ_WVUG01000619.1 GCF_017614965.1 Streptomyces griseorubiginosus
CTAGCCTCGCGCTTTCGCGCGGCGGAGCGTCCGGTGGGTGATCAGAAACGCAGAGAGTGCTCCTGACCTGCAACGATGGGACTTGTCTAGGGTCCAGGTCGTCGCATGAAAGAAGCACTCTCCAGGTGAAGAAGCGTATCGGGTCCTACCCGCGTGTCCGTACCGAAGGCGGCGGTCGCGGGGTGGTCTCCCAGGCCGGTGGAGTGCTGCTGGTGGAGACGGTTCGCAAGGCCGGCCTGGATCAGGCGATATCGGCGGCGTTGGCGCCGTGGCGCAAGCCGCGGGCGGTGCATGATCCGGGCAAGATCCTGCTGGATGTGGCGCTCGCGGTCGCGCTGGGCGGAGACTGCCTGGCGGATGTGGGCATGCTGCGGGCCGAGCCGGCGGTGTTCGGGCCGGTGGCCTCCGATCCGACGGTGTCCCGGCTGGTCAGCGCGCTGGCAGCGGGCGGGAAGCGTGCGCTGACCGCACTGCGGCAGGCCCGCGCTCAAGTGCGTGAACATGTATGGAGCTTGGCCGGTGACGCGGCGCCGGACGCGGCCGGGCAGGTGGTCGTGGACCTGGACGGGGTGCTCGTCATCGCGCATTCCGAGAAACAGGACGCGGCCGCGACCTGGAAAAAGACCTACGGGCACCATCCGCTGATGGGGTTCGTCGACCACGGCCGGGGCGGGTCCGGGGAACCGGTCGCCGGGCTGCTGCGGCCCGGGAACGCGGGCAGCAACACCGCCGCCGACCACATCGAAGCCGCCCGGCTCGCGCTGGCGCAGCTGCCGAAGAAGTACCGGCGCGGACGGCGGACGCTGATCCGCACCGACTCCGGCGGAGGCACCCACGAGTTCGTCGACTGGCTGTCCGCCCGCGGCCGGTGGCTGTCCTACTCCGTCGGCATGACCATCACCGATGCAATCCACCAGGCCGTCCTGAAGGTCCCGGCCTCGGCCTGGACACCGGCCGTCGAGCCCGACGGCGAGATCCGCGACGGCGCCTGTGTGGCTGAGCTCGGCGGCGACTGCCTCAAGGGCTGGCCCGAGGGGATGCGGCTGATCGTGCGGAAGGAACGGCCGCACCCCGGCGCCCAGTTGCGCTTCACCGACGCCGACGGCATGCGCCTGACCTGCTTCGCCACCAACACCAAGCACACCTCGATCGCCGAGCTGGAGCTGCGGCACCGCCAGCGTGCCCGCGCCGAGGACCGTATCCGCGCCGCCCGCGCCACCGGTCTGCGCAACCTCCCCCTGCACGACATCCCACAGAACCAGATCTGGCTGGAGATCGTCCAGATCGCCCTCGACCTGCTGGCCTGGATGCCCCTGCTCGCCCTCACCGGCCAAGCCCGCCTGTGGGAGCCCCGCCGCCTGCGACTTCGCCTTTTCTCCGCCGCCGCGCAACTCGTCACCACCGGACGACGCCGCATCCTCCGCTTCGCCAAGCACTGGCCCTGGGCCGGCCTGATCACAGACGCTCTGCAACGGCTCGCAGCACTGCCCAACCCCGGCTGACCAGCAACTTCCCGTCCCTACGAGCAGCTCCACCCGGCCGGAGCAGTGGAACCCGGCGCCCACCCGACGCGACAGCCGGGCCACCAGTCTGCCCACCTGCAGAAATGACCGCCCCGAATGAGCCGAAAGGGCCCGCCAGCAAGCTGACGGACCCTCACGCAAGATCGAGGCTAG
>NZ_WVUG01000061.1 GCF_017614965.1 Streptomyces griseorubiginosus
CCCGAGCCCCTCTCCGTCGACTCCGCGCCCCTGCCCGAGTACGGCAGCGGCTCCCTCGCCGACCTCCTGCCGACCCTGGCCGCCGGCATGGGCGTACCCGGCACGACGGCGTCGATCGCCGAGCTGACGCCCGCCGACCGGAACTGCGTGTTCCTGATCGACGGCCTCGGCTGGGAGCAGCTGAAGGCGCACCCGGACGAGGCGCCCTTCCTGACCTCGCTGCTCGGCAGCTCGCGCGGCGGCACCGGACGCCCCCTGACCACCGGCTACCCGGCGACCACCGCCACCTCCCTCGCCTCCGTCGGCACCGGTCTGCCGCCCGGCGCGCACGGCCTGCCCGGCTACACCGTGCGTGATCCGGCCACCGGCGAGCTGATGAACCAGCTGCGCTGGCAGCCCTGGACCGCACCGCAGGTCTGGCAGCCGTACCCCACCGTCTTCCAGCTGGCCCACCAGGCGGGCGTGCACGCGGCCCAGGTGTCCTCGCCGACCTTCGAGAGCACCCCGCTGACCAAGGTCGCGCTCAGCGGCGGAACGTTCCTCGGCAGGCTGTCCGGAGAGGACCGCATGGACGTCGCGGCCGAGCAACTGGCCGCCGACGACCGCTCGTTGGTGTACACGTACTACGCCGAGCTGGACGGTGCGGGCCACCGCTACGGCGTCGACTCCGACACCTGGCGCGGCCAGCTCATGCACGTCGACCGGCTCGTCCAGCGCCTCGCCGAGCAACTCCCCCCGCGCAGCGCGCTGTACGTCACCGCCGACCACGGCATGGTCGACGTGCCCTTCGACGAGCAGCATCGCATCGACTTCGACGAGGACTGGGAGCTGCGCGCCGGAGTGGCCCTGCTGGGCGGCGAGGGCCGCGCCCGGCACGTCTACGCCGTCCCCGGCGCCCAGAACGACGTCCTGACCTGCTGGCGCGAGGTGCTCGGCGAGCAGTTCTGGGTGGCCTCGCGCGACGAGGCCATCGCGGCGGGCTGGTTCGGACCGCGGATCGACGAACGGGTGTACGCCCGCCTCGGTGACGTCGTCGCGGCCGCGCGGGACGACGTCCTGATCATCGCGTCCGAGCGGGAGCCGAAGGAGTCGGCGATGGTCGGCAACCACGGTTCGATGACCCCTGCCGAACAGCTGGTCCCTCTGCTCGAAGTACGCTCCTGAAGCCCGTACGCCGTCCCGTTCGCCGAAAGGTGCTCAACCACCCATGCCCGAGCTGGTGTTCTTCTCCGGAACGATGGACTGCGGGAAGTCGACCCTGGCTCTCCAGATCGAGCACAACCGCTCGGCGCGCGGCCTGGCCGGAATGATCTTCACTCGGGACGACCGCGCCGGCGAGGGCAAACTCTCCTCGCGGCTGGGCCTGGTGACGGACGCGGTGGAGGTCGAGAACGGACAGGACCTCTACGCCTACCTGGTCAACCATCTCTCCCAGGGCGGCCGCGCGGACTACGTCATCGCGGACGAGGCGCAGTTCCTGGCGCCCGAGCAGATCGACCAACTCGCGCGCGTGGTCGACGACCTGGGCCTCGACGTCTACGCCTTCGGCATCACGACGGACTTCCGCTCGAAGCTCTTCCCGGGCTCCCAGCGCCTCGTCGAACTCGCCGACCGCGTCGAGGTCCTCCAGGTCGAGGCGCTGTGCTGGTGCGGGGCCCGCGCCACACACAACGCCCGCACGATAGGCGGTGAGATGGTCGTCGAGGGCGCCCAGGTGGTCGTCGGCGATGTCGACCAGTCCGACACCGTCGGCTACGAGGTCCTGTGCCGCCGGCACCACCGCCGCCGGATGACGGCGGCCACGGCCCGCGCGGCGGCCCTCTCCCCGGACGTGCTGCCGGTGTCGTCGGTCTGAGCCGCCGCCGGCCGCGCTCAGCGCGGGCTCTGGACCAGGGAGAAGCGGGCGCCCTCCGGGTCCGACACCGTGGCCGCGCGGCCGTGGGGCGTGTCGTGCGGGCCCTTCAGGACGTGGCCGCCGAGGTCGGTCAGGCGGTCGGCCGCCTCGTCCGTGTCGGCCACCTCGAAGTACGTCAGCCAGTGCGGGCCCCGGTCACGGGGGAGGGCGTGGCCGACGCCGTGGATGCCGGCCACCGGGCGGCCGTCGACGCGCAGGGTGACGTAGTCGGAGTCGGCGGAGACGACCGGCTCCTCCTCGAAGGCGAAGACGGTCTCGTAGAACTTGGCGACGCTCGCCGACTCGAAGGTGAGCAGTTCGTTCCAGGCGGGGGTGCCGGGGACGCCCGTGAGGGCCGTGCCGAGGTGCCGGGCGGCCTGCCAGACGCCGAAGACGGCGCCCGAGGGATCGGAGCCGATCGCGAGACGTCCGGCCTCGTCGGCGTCCAGCGGCCCGACCCCGATCGTGCCGCCGCACAGCCGTACCGTCTCGGCGGTCAGGTCCACGTCGTCCGAGGCGAGGTACGGCGTCCAGGCGATGGGCAGATGGCGGTCGGGCGGCAGTTGGCCGATGCCCGCCACCTCGTGGCCGTCGAGCAGGGCGCGGGAGTACGGGCCCAGTTGCCGGGGGCCGGGCTCGAACTCCCAGCCGAACAAGGAACCGTAGAAGTCCTGGGTGGCCGTCAAACCGTGCACCATCAGGCTCACCCAGCAGGGCGTACCGGGTGTGTGCCGAGCGTGCGTCTCGGTCATCGTCACTCTCTCCTCGACCCCTCGCGGTGGCCGTGTCGCTTCCGCTGTCCGGATCCCCGTGCCGATGCTCGCACCAGCCGTGCCACCGCGGGCTCCGGGCGCGCCGCGACGCGCACGGCCGCGTGCCCGCAGAATGCCCGGTGTGCGGAGTCCCGTCCGTTCCCGGGCGATGGCCGACGGGTGTCGATCGGTTGTACGGCAAGTGCCCGAGTCCGTACGCCTCGTGATCGGGCCTGTCCGGCGGAGCAGAGTAGCCGGACATGGACGACGCGGCCACCCCGTGCGCGAGGATGGGGGCCATGAACGCCATCATCTCCGCATCCGAACTCGCGAGCGACCTGACCGGCCAGAACCCGCCGGTCCTGCTCGACGTCCGCTGGCAGCTGACCGTGGCCAAGGCGGCCGGCGAGCCGCCCTTCGACGGCCGTGCCGCGTACGCGGCCGGGCACATCCCCGGTGCGGTCTACGTCGACCTGGACACGGAACTCGCCTCCGCGCCCGGCGAGCGCGGCCGGCACCCGCTGCCCGACCTCGAGGTCTTCGGTGCCGCGATGCGGCGGGCGGGCGTCTCGGCCGGGACGCCGGTGGTCGTGTACGACGGCGGACAGGGCTGGGCGGCGGCGCGTGCGTGGTGGCTGCTGCGGTGGACGGGGCACCCGGACGTGCGGGTCCTCGACGGCGGGTTGCCGGCCTGGGAGGGGGCGCTGGAGACGTCCGCACCTACGCCGGTCGAGGGTGACTTCGAGCCGGTGCCGGGCGACGCCGGGTTCCTGGACGCCGACGGGGCGGCCGCGTTGGCACGGTCCGGCGTCCTGTTCGACGCGCGGGCGGGGGAGCGGTACCGGGGGGACGTGGAGCCGATCGACCGGGTCGGCGGGCACATCCCGGGCGCGGTGTCGGCCCCGACGAACGAGAACGTCGGCCCCGACGGACGGTTCCTGCCGGCCGAGCAACTGGCCGAGCGCTTCAAGGCGCTGGGGGCGGGCGACGGCGCGGCCGTCGGCGTGTACTGCGGCTCGGGCGTCTCGGGGGCGCACGAGGTGCTCGCCCTGGCGGTCGCCGGGATTCCGGCGGCACTGTACGTCGGGTCCTGGTCGGAGTGGTCGTCGGACCCCTCGCGTCCGGTCGCGGTGGGTCCGGATCCGCAGTAGCGGACACGGCGGGAGGGCCGCGCCGTCAGGGTGCGGTCCTTCGGCTCCTGCGATTGGCTGCCCCGTTGGGCGGTTGGTGGTGCCGATGGGCCGTGTCTCAGGGGGACCGCTTCCGCTCCTGCGGTCGGCTGCTCCGCAGGGCGGTCGGTCGTGCCGATGGGCGCGGTCGCGGTGGGGCCGATTCCGCTGTGGCGGGGGCACGGCGGGAGGGCCGCGCCCAGACGGCGCGGCCCTCATGCTCGTACGACCGACTACTCCTGCTTCTTGCGCCGCGTCCCGAACACGATCTCGTCCCAGCTCGGGACGGCCGCCCGGCGGCCCGGGCGGACGCCGTCGGCCTCCGCCTGGCGGTCGGTGGCGCCGATGAGACGATCGCGGTGACTGCCCACGGAACGCGGCATCAGGACGTCCGCGTAGGCGGAACCGGCCGAGGCCGCCGGAGCCGGGGGCTCCTCCGCCTCGGGCTCGGCGACGGGTTCCTCCGGCGGCGGGGGCGTCTCGGACGGGCGCTCCGGGACCACCAGGTCGCCGCGGAAGCTCGGTACCGCCTCCAACAGGCTGGTCAGCGAGTCCCGTTCACCGGCCGTGCTCTCCTCCGCCGGTTCGGACGCCTGCGCGGGCAGGCTCGGGCGGTCGAGGGCGCGGTCCATCTGGCGGTCGCGCGGCAGCCGGGCGATACGCGGGACGAAGGGGAAACTGGGCTCCGGCGCGGCGAGGTCCTCGGACTCGCCGATCAGCGAGCGCGCCTCCTCGTCGACGGCCTGGACGAGCCGCCGGGGCGGGTCGTACGTCCAGCTCGCCGAGTGCGGTTCGCCCGCGACCCGGTAGACCAGCAGGACCTCCCAGGTGCCGTCGTCGCGGCGCCACGAGTCCCACTGCACCGTGTCCTTCTCGGCGCCGCGCAGCAGCAGACGCTCCTGGACGGCCTCGCCGAGCTGGGGCCCCGCGGCGTTCTCGCCGGGGCGGCGGACGGGGGTCTTGCGGGCCCGCTCGGCCATGAACGCGCGCTCGGCGAGGACGGGGCCCTCGAAGCGGCGTACCCGGTCGACGGGGATGCCCGCGAGCTGCGCGACTTCCTCCGCGGTGGCACCGGCGCGTATACGCGCCTGGATGTCGCGGGGACGGAGATGGCTTTCGACCTCGATCTCGATCTGACCGAGGCGGGGACGGTCGCCGCGGACTGCCGCACGCAGCCGTTCGTCGATCGGAAGCGTGTACTCCGTAGAGTCGGCAGCCTTCAGCACCAGCCGTGTGCCGTCATTGGAGACGGCCACGACACGCAGTTCGGGCATGGGGACCTCCCGGGTGGTGCCTGCCGACGTCACGTGCGTCGCTGCTTCCGCTAGTCGAGTGTGGCCTGCCCGGGTGCAGCCTGCCACAACCTTGCCGAGTTGCCCGGCGTGTCGGGCACGGGCCCGGGAACGCCGTTATGGCACGGTTACCTATTCGCAACGCTAAGTGACCAACTCCGTCACCCTGTGCAACGAGCCCCCTCCTGGCGGTCCAGCAAGGCCCCGGACGCCCTGGCGGGAGACCGGACCCAGGGCTCGCAACAGTACTCCATTTGGACCACGTGCGTGGATTGGCACGCCACCCAATATCTGGCAAGGCGCGTGCCCCGGCCGCCTGTTGAGCGGTTCGGGGATCTTGGAAGTGGCGTACCTCACGCAACCGTCAGAAACGGAACCAATGACCGCGCACCGGTCTACGCCCCCAACACCCGCCGCAGGTAGTCGTTCTGGAACCGGCGGTCCGGGTCGAGCCGGTCCCTCAAAGCGGTGAACTCGCCGAACCGCGGGTAGACGCCGGCGAAGTACTCGGCGTCCCGGGTGTGCACCTTGCCCCAGTGCGGGCGGCCCTCGTGGGCGGTGAAGATGCGCTCCGCGGCGGTGAAGTAGGCGTGGTACGGCGTGCCCTTGAACATGTGGACGGCGACATAGGCGCTGTCGCGGCCCGACGCGGTGGACAGCGTGATGTCGTCGGCGGGGGCCGTGCGCACCTCGACCGGGAAGCTGACCCGGAGGCCGGAGCGGTCGACCATCGCCTTCAGTTCGCGCAGTGTCTCGGCCAGGGCCGCGCGCGGGACGGCGTACTCCATCTCGACGAAGCGCACGCGGCGCGGCGACGTGTAGACCTTGTACGGGATGTCCGTGTAGGTGCGTGCGGACAGGGCCTTGCTGGAGATCCGGGCGATCGTCGGGATCGACGCCGGGGCCGCGCGGCCGACCCACTGGGCCACCTGGAACACGCCGTTGGAGAGGAACTCGTCCTCGAACCACCCGGACACCGGCGGCACCGGTTTCTCCGGGCCCGCGCTGCGGTTGTTGCGCTTGGTGTTGGTGTTGCCGGTGTGCGGGAACCAGTAGAACTCGAAGTGCTCGTTCTCGGCCCAGAGCTGGTCGAACTCGGCGAGCACCTTGTCGAACGGCATCGGCTCCTCGCGGGCCGTGAGCAGGAAGACCGGCTCCACGGCGAAGGTGATCGCGGTGACGATGCCGAGCGCGCCCAGGCCGATCCGGGCGGCCGCGAAGACCTCCGGGTTCTCCTTCTCGGAGCAGGTGAGGACCGTGCCGTCCGCGGTGACCAGCTCGAGTCCCTTGATCTGGGCGGCGATCGAGGCCGACTCACGGCCCGTGCCGTGGGTGCCGGTGCTGGTGGCACCGGAGACCGTCTGCTCCATGATGTCGCCCATGTTGGTCAGCGACAGACCCTCGCGCGCGAGAGCCATGTTGAGCCTCTTGAGCGGGGTGCCGGCCTCCACCGTGACGGTCATGGCATCACGGTCGATGTCGCGGATGCCGGTCAACAGTTGAGGGCGGATCAACACACCGTCGGTGGCCGCGATGGACGTGAAGGAGTGCCCGGTGCCGACCGCCTTGACGGTCAGCCCGTCCTCGGCCGCCCGGCGCACGGCCGCGGCCAGTTCCTCCACGGAGGCCGGCGTGACCTCCCGCGCGGGACGGGCGGAGACGTTGCCGCCCCAGTTACGCCACGTGCCGTTCTTCCCGCTCGCTGTGCTGCTCAACGGTGCCTCCCCGACGCGGAGCCGGCCTGCTGAGCCGGCGGTACCCCAGGAAACCGACCGCGACCGCGACGGCCCCGGACACCGCCGGGACCCCGTACCCGGCCCGCGCCCCGGCCGCGTCGATGACCCAGCCGGCCACGGAGGAGCCGAGCGCGACGCCGACCGCGAGCCCGGTACTGATCCAGGTCATGCCCTCGGTCAACTGCGCGCGTGGTACGTGCTCTTCGATGAGGGACATCGTCGTGATCATCGTGGGTGCGATGGACAGGCCCGCGACGAAGAGCGCCACGGCCAGAAACGGCAAGTTTCCGACCAGTAGGAGGGGGATCATACTCACGGCCATCGCGCATATGCCCAGCAGCCAGCGGCGCTGCGGCGCCCCCGCGAAACGCAGCAGCCCGAACACGATTCCGGCCACGCAGGAACCGGCCGCGTACAGCGCCAGGACCACGCTCGCCGCCCCCTTGTGCCCGCGCGCGTCGGCGAAGGCCACGGTGACCACGTCCACCGCCCCGAAGATCGCCCCGGTCGCCACGAAGGTGGCCACCAGGACCTGCAGTCCCCGCGCGCGCAGCGCCGAGCCGCCGCCCTGGTGCTCGCGCGGGTGCGGGGCGGGCTCGGTGGCCCGCTGGGCGGTCAGCCAGAAGACGCCGACGGCCAGGAAACAGGCCGCGAGCAGCGGTCCCGCCTCCGGGAACCAGGCGGTCGACAGCCCGATGGAGACGATCGGCCCGAAGATGAAGCACACCTCGTCCACGACCGACTCGAACGAGTACGCGGTGTGCAGGTGCGGCGTCCCCCGGTACAGGGCGGCCCACCGCGCGCGGATCATCGCGCCGAGACTCGGTACGGACCCGACGCCGGCCGCGCACAGGAACAGCACCCAGTCCGGCCAGCCGAAGTGCGCGGCGAGCAGCAGCCCGGTCGCCGAGGCGAGCGCGACGAGCGTGGCGGGCCGCAGCACGCGCCGCTGCCCGTGCTGGTCCACCAGCCGGGAGATCTGCGGCCCGATCGCCGCCGCGGCCAGCGCGATGGTGGCCGACAGGGCGCCCGCGAGGCCGTACCGCCCGCTGATCTGGGAGATCATCGTGACCACGCCGATGCCCATCATCGACAGCGGCATCCGGCCGACGAACCCCGCGGCGGAGAAGCCCTTGGAGCCGGGGGCGGCGAACAGGGCGCGGTAGGGGCTGGGCACGGCGGGCTCCGGATCAGGAGAGGGACGGCGGCGCGGTAAGGCGCGAATGCGGCTGATACAGCTTACGAGTCCGGTCAACCCTGTGCACCCGGCTCGACCCCATGCACCCGGCTCGACCCATGCACCCGGCCGGAGTGCTCGCGCAACCGGGACGGACCGTGCGGGAACCCGGCCGGACACCCCGCCGTTTCCCGGCTGTCAGTACCGGATGACAGGATCGGCCCATGCCAGACGCGCTCGACGCCACCCCCTACGACGCCCTGCTCCTGCTCTCCTTCGGAGGACCCGAGGGCCCCGACGACGTGATCCCCTTCCTGGAGAACGTCACGCGCGGGCGCGGGATCCCCAGGGAACGCCTCAAGGAAGTGGGCGAGCACTACTTCCTGTTCGGCGGGGTCAGCCCCATCAACGACCAGAACCGCGCCCTGCTCGACGCCCTGCGCAAGGACTTCGCGGACCACGGCCTGGACCTGCCGGTCTACTGGGGCAACCGCAACTGGGCCCCCTACCTGACGGACACCCTGCGCGAGATGGTCGCCGACGGCCGCCGCCGGATCCTGGTGCTGGCCACCAGCGCCTACGCCTCGTACTCCGGCTGCCGCCAGTACCGCGAGAACCTCGCCGACTCCCTCGCCGCCCTTCAGGCCGAGGGCCTCGACCTGCCGAAGGTCGACAAGATCCGGCACTACTTCAACCACGAGGGCTTCGTCGAGCCCATGGTCGAGGGCGTGCTGAAGTCCCTCGCCGACCTGCCCGAGGACGTCCGGGACGGCGCCCACATCGCCTTCTCGACCCACTCCATCCCGGTCGCCTCCGCCGACACCTCAGGCCCGGTCGAGGCCCACGGCGACGGCGGCGCGTACGTCGCCCAGCACCTGGACGTGGCGAAGCTGATCGCCGAGGCGGTCCGCGAGCGCACCGGCGTCGACCACCCCTGGCAGCTCGTCTACCAGTCACGCTCCGGCGCCCCGCACATCCCGTGGCTGGAGCCGGACATCTGCGACCACCTCGCGGAGCGGCACGCGGCCGGCGTACCGGCGGTGGTGATCGCTCCTGTCGGCTTCGTCTCCGACCACATGGAGGTCCTCTACGACCTCGACACGGAGGCCAAGGCCAAGGCGGAGGAGCTGGGCCTGCCCGTGCGCCGCTCGGCCACCGTGGGCGCCGACCCGCGCTTCGCCGCCGCGATCCGCGACCTCGTCCTGGAGCGCGCGGCCGTCGAACGCGGCCAGGAGGTCACCCCTTGCGCCCTCGGCGCGCTCGGCGCGAGCCACGACCTCTGCCCGGTCGGCTGCTGCCCCGCCCGCGCCCCGCACCCGGCCGCCGCGGGCGCCGACAGCCCCTACGCGTGAGGAGACCCGTGACCGACGCCCTGCACGGGGAACTGCTGGAACTGGCCCAGGAGGCCGCCCGCCGAGCCGGTGAGCTGCTGCGGGACGGCCGCCCGGCCGATCTTGCGGTGGCCGCGACCAAGTCGAGCCCCATCGACGTCGTGACCGAGATGGACATCGCGGCGGAGAAGCTGATCACGGACGTGATCTCCGCCCGCCGCCCCGACGACGGCTTCCTCGGCGAGGAGGGGGCCTCCGTCGAGGGCACCAGCGGCATCCGCTGGGTGGTCGACCCGCTCGACGGCACGGTCAACTACCTGTACGGGCTGCCGACCTGGTCGGTCTCCATCGCCGCCGAACAGGACGGCGAGGCGGTCGTCGGAGTCGTCGCGGTACCGATGCGCGGTGAGACGTTCCACGCGGTCCGCGGCGGCGGGGCCTGGGCGACGGGCGCCTGGGAGGGCGAGCGCGAGCTGGCCGTCCGCCCCTCGCCGCCGCTCGACCAGGCCCTGGTCTCGACCGGTTTCAACTACGTCCTGGAGGTCCGCGCGCACCAGGCCGAGGTGGCCCACCGGCTGATCCCGCTGCTGCGGGACATCCGGCGCGGCGGCTCGGCCGCGGTGGACCTGTGCGACCTGGCGGCCGGCCGCCTGGACGGCTTCTACGAGCGCGGACTCAACGCCTGGGACCTCGCGGCCGGGGACCTCGTCGCCCGGGAGGCGGGCGCCCTGACCGGTGGACGCCCCGGAGAGCGCCCGGGACGCGATCTGGCGGTGGCCGGCAGTCCCGGGGTCTTCGAGCCCCTCCAGCGGCTGCTGGAGGACTTCGGCGCCTGGCACGACTGACGGGTCCGGCCGCCACGGCCGCACGCACCCCTGCACGCAGCGGGCCCCCGGCGCTGGATTCGCCGGGGGCCCGCTGTCGCTCGGGAGTGGATCGCTCCTGAGCGTTCAGACGCTATGCGCCAACTTCCACACCGTGCTCGGCGGCAAGGCGGCGCAGGTCGTCGAGTTCGCCCTGCTCGACCTCGACGAGGAAGTCGTCGCCCTCGTCGCGAGCCCGCGTCAGGTCGGACTCGGTCGCCTTTATGCGCTGCAGAAGTCCTGCGGTGAATGCGTCCATGCTGCGCCCCCTCGTCCTGGGTCGTGGGTCGGTGGCACGGGGGTGTGCCGTTCGGAAGGGGCGATCACGTCTCCGGCAGATGCCCAGCGGCACTGCCCTGCTGGGCGGCGACGGTGCCGGGCACCCACACGCCCACTCTGCGGAAAGCGGATTGCGCCGTGCCGCATGGTGTTGCGGCACTAGCAGAGCGTGATCGCGGGGTATGAACCGTCCTCCCCCCGCTTCCTTCCACAGAAACCTCAACCGCCGGAGAAAATCTCGCATTCCCGGGTCTCACACCTGTTCTTCATGTCGAGACCACCTTGCCCTTGATGTTCCGTCCCCCGCCTTACCGCCGACTTACGGCCGAAAAGGGCAGGATGGAGGCACACACTCTTGAAGAACCCTGCCCACACCCCTGCCCGCCTGCCCGTCCGGCACTACGCGGGTGGACCTCAGGAAGGACAAGCGACGTGCGCGTACTCGTCGTCGAGGACGAGCAACTGCTCGCCGATGCGGTGGCCACCGGACTGCGCCGGGAGGCCATGGCCGTCGACGTCGTGTACGACGGTGCGGCCGCCCTGGAGCGCATCGGCGTCAACGACTACGACGTGGTGGTCCTCGACCGCGACCTCCCGCTCGTCCACGGCGACGACGTCTGCCGCAAGATCGTCGAGCTCGGCATGCCCACGCGCGTGCTGATGCTCACGGCCTCCGGTGACGTCAGCGACCGCGTGGAGGGCCTGGAGATCGGCGCCGACGACTATCTCCCCAAGCCCTTCGCGTTCAGCGAGCTCATCGCCCGCGTGCGGGCCCTCGGCCGCCGCACCAGCGTGCCGCTGCCGCCGGTCCTGGAGCGCGCCGGCATCAAGCTCGACCCCAACCGCCGCGAGGTCTTCCGGGACGGCAAGGAGGTCCAGCTCGCCCCCAAGGAGTTCGCGGTCCTGGAGGTCCTGATGCGCTCCGAGGGCGCCGTCGTCTCGGCGGAGCAGCTCCTGGAGAAGGCCTGGGACGAGAACACCGACCCGTTCACCAACGTCGTGCGCGTCACCGTGATGACGCTGCGCCGAAAGCTCGGTGAGCCGCCCGTCATCGTCACCGTCCCCGGCTCCGGCTACCGGATCTGATCCCCGATGGCCGCAACACCCGCTCTCCCCACGGCACCCCCCAAGCCCACCTGGGACCCCAGGAAGCCCGAACCGCCGTTCCCCTGGCTGCGCCCCACCATCCGCATACGCCTGACCCTGCTGTACGGCGGCATGTTCCTGATCGCCGGGATCCTGCTGCTGTCGATCATCTATCTGCTGGCGGCCCAGGCCCTGCACGAGGGCAGCGGCCAGTCGTTCTCGGTGTCCGGCGCCAACCTCGACATCACCAGCTCCACCTGTCCCGCCGTGAACTCGGCGCCGACGAGCGAGATCAACGCGATCCTCAAGCAGTGCGACGCCGTTCAGCGCCAGCACGCCCTCGACGACCTCCTCAGCCGCTCCCTGCTGGCGCTGCTCGGCCTCGCCGTGATCGCCTTCGCCTTCGGCTACGCGATGGCGGGCCGGGTCCTGGCGCCGCTGGGCCGCATCACCCGCACCGCGCGGGCGGTGGCGGGCTCGGACCTCTCCCGCCGCATCGAGCTGGACGGCCCGGACGACGAGCTCAAGGAGCTCGCCGACACCTTCGACGACATGCTGGAGCGTCTGCAGCGGGCCTTCACCGCCCAGCAGCGCTTCGTCGGCAACGCCTCGCACGAGCTGCGCACCCCGCTCGCGATCAACCGCACGCTCCTGGAGGTCCACCTCTCCGACCCGAACGCCCCGGTGGAGCTCCAGCAGCTCGGCAAGACGCTGCTCGCCACCAACGAGCGCAGCGAGCAGCTGGTGGAGGGTCTGCTGCTGCTGGCCCGCAGCGACAACCAGATCGTCGAGCGCAAGCCCGTGGACCTCGCGGAGGTCGCCGAGCAGGCCGTCGACCAGGTGCACTCGGAGGCGGAGGCCAAGGGCGTGGTGATCCGCGGGGAGCAGAAGACCGCGGTCGTCCAGGGCAACGGCGTCCTGCTGGAGCGCATCGCGCTGAACCTCGTACAGAACGCCGTGCGGTACAACGTGCCCGAGGGCGGCTGGGTCGAGGTCACCACCGAGGTCCAGCACGGGCAGGCGGTCCTGGTCGTCTCCAACACCGGGCCGGTCGTGCCGGCGTACGAGATCGACAACCTCTTCGAGCCCTTCCGGCGGCTGCGCACGGAGCGCACCGGCAGCGACAAGGGCGTCGGCCTGGGACTGTCCATCGTGCGGTCCGTGGCGCGGGCGCACGGCGGACACATCTCGGCGCAGCCACGTGAAGGGGGTGGGCTGGTGATGCGGGTCGCTCTCCCCGTCTGAGATCATGGCGCCGACACACGGGGCTTGTTCGCTTTGCGCGGAATTTTCCGGCCGCGCAGCCGGGCCCCCCCTGTGTGATCGATCACATGGGCGATTTCTCGACCATCCACTCTCCGTGATCAAGAGGGCCGTCGGAAAGCCGGGAAAATCCTGGTTTTCGGGTGTCTTGATCACGGGAAGTACAGGTTGAGACGCCTTTGAAGAGCGGTAGGCGGACCGTGTACGGTCCCGTTCGCCATCCAAGCCGATCACTCTTGAGGAGTCCGGTTGGGTGTCGATTGAGTAACAGACCTTGATGTGAGGCAAAATCTCCGCCTCGAGGCGGGCACAAGTCCGGCCTCTCACGCGTTACGTGCGCTGGAGACACCCGCAGACACCCAGAGGGGGAGAGCGAAATGGCAACGGATTACGACACCCCACGCAAGACCGACGACGATGTGGACTCCGACAGCCTTGAAGAGCTGAAGGCCAGGAGGAACGACAAGTCCACCTCGGCGGTCGACGTCGACGAGTTCGAGGCCGCCGAAGGCCTGGAACTGCCCGGGGCCGACCTCTCCAACGAGGAGCTGGCCGTCCGGGTGCTGCCCAAGCAACAGGACGAGTTCACCTGCATGAGCTGCTTCCTGGTGCACCACCGCAGCCAGCTGGCCCGGGAGAAGAACGGTCAGCCGATCTGCCGCGACTGCGACTGAGGACGGGTCGGCCGTGACTGGCTCGACCCCTCCCTGGAAGCGCCGCTCCCCTCGGCAGGGAGCGGACGAAGGGCCGCAGTACGGCCCTCACGGCGTGCGTGACGACGAGCGGGGCCCATCGGGTGCGACACCGGAGACCACGGGGTCCACGGGATCGGCCCCGCTCGAACCTGCGGCAGGCCGGGCTGACCTCCCGGTGCCGGCGCAGGGCGGGAATCCCGCGCCCGTCGCCAGGCGACGGGCCGCGGCGATCCGGGACAAGGCCAGGGAAGGCGTGCGCAAGGGCGGCAGCCGGGCCCGCGCCGGCCTGGCGTACCTCGCCGACCGGATCATCGAGATGGCACCCCGGGTGCCCGTACGGGACCTCGCCGCCCTCCGCAGGCAGTTCCCGGGCCTCGGACCCGAGCAGATCGCCGACAAGCTCGTGGCGGGCGCCGCGAGCGCCACCGCCACGGTCGGGGCCGGCATCGGAGCGGCGGCCATGCTGCCCGTACCGCCCGCCATGCCGACCGAGCTGGCCGCGGAGATCACCGGCGTGGCCGCGATCGAGCTGAAGCTGATCGCCGAGCTCCACGAGGTCTACGGACTGCGACCGCCCGGCAACCTCAAGGACCGCAGCACCGCGTACCTCAACTCGTGGTCGGGGGAGCGCGGCATCGAGGTGACCAAACCGTCCACCTTCGGCGGGGCCGTCAACAGCCGGATGAAACAGCAGCTGCGCCAGCAGATCATGAAGCGCGTGGTGCGCGACCTGCCGAACCTGATGCCCTTCATGGTGGGCGCCGCGGTGGGCGCGGTCATGAACCGGCGGGACACCAAGAGGCTCGCCGAGCGCATCCGCAAGGACCTGCGCAAGGCCCAGGTGCCGTGGGACGCGCTGCCCGAGCTGCCGCCCCTGGAGAAGCCGGCGCACCCGCTGGAGCTGGAGGACGGTGCCGCGGGCTGAGTGCCCCTACGCGGCGGCCTCCCGGGCCGCCTTCAGGGCCTCCGCCAGTCGCTCCGGCTCCCGCGTCGACAGGTACAGGTACGGCGTCGGGTCCTCGGGGTCGGTCACGACCACCCGCAGCGCCGTGGGGATGTAGGAGCGCAGCAGCAGGAACGCGCGCGTGTCCGCCTTGTAGGTGCGCCAGGCCCGCGCCTCCTCGCCCTCCAGGATCTCCGTGTCACCGAGCGCCGTCACCGGGATCTTCGCCTCGCCCGCGATCAGCGAGCCGCCCACCACCCTGATGCGGACCGAGCCGTACGAACTCGCCATGACAGCCGCGACCGCCGTGCCGCCGACCAGGCCGCCGAGCAGCGGCAGGGTGCCGAAGGGCAGCAGGATCAGGGCGAAGGAGACGCCCACCAGGAAGGAGATCAGCCACCACGAGCGCGGGGCGGTGAGGCGTTCTTCGTAGGGGGCGGTGGAGAGCTGCATGTGGCCTAGCTTGGCATGGTGTCCGGATGGTGCGGACGCGCGGGTAAGGTCTGCGGCTGTGAGTGGTACTTCAGCAGCTCTCAAGCCTCCCGCCGACGCGGTGAAACCCGTGCGTCATCCCGACGCGCCCGCGCCCGGTGAGCTTCTGGGCGCCCACTACGAACACTGTTTCGGATGTGGCGGCGGGCAGCCCCACGGACTGCACCTGCAGGCGCGGGCCGGGGACGGGGTCAGCATCACGGCCGAGTTCACCGTGCAGCCCGCGCACCAGGGCGCGCCCGGCCTCGCACACGGGGGAGTGCTGGCGACCGCGCTGGACGAGACCCTCGGCTCGCTGAACTGGCTGCTGCGCACGATCGCGGTCACCGGACGCCTGGAAACCGACTTCGTCCGGCCGGTGCCGGTCGGGACGACCCTGTATCTGACGGCCGAGGTCACCGCGGTGGCGGGCCGCAAGATCTACTCGGCCGCCACCGGTCGGCTCGACGCCCCGGACGGTCCCGTCGCCGTGCGCGCCGACGCGCTCTTCATCGAGGTCGAGGTCGGCCACTTCATCGACAACGGGCGGCCCGAGGAGATCCAGGCCGCCATGAACGACCCGGACCAGGTCAGGCGGGCCCGCGCCTTCGAGGTGAACCCGTGAGTCGCGAGCCCCTGAACGTGCTGGTGCGCCGCGTCGACCCGGACGTACCGCTTCCGTCGTACGCGCATCCCGGTGACGCGGGAGCCGATCTGCGCACCACCGAGGCGTGCGAACTGGGGCCCGGGGAACGGGCCGTGCTGCCCACCGGGGTGGCTGTCGCCCTCCCCGAGGGGTACGCGGCCTTCGTGCATCCCCGGTCCGGGCTCGCCGCCCGCTGCGGTGTCGCTCTGGTGAATGCCCCGGGGACGGTTGATGCCGGGTACCGTGGGGAGATCAAGGTGATCGTGGTGAATCTCGACCCGCGCGAGGCGGTGCGGTTCGAGCGCTTCGACCGGATCGCCCAACTGGTCGTCCAGCAGGTCGAGAAGGTCAGCTTCCAGGAGGTGGCGGAGCTTCCCGGCTCGGCACGGGCCGAAGGGGGCTTCGGGTCCACCGGAGGTCATGCCGCGGTGACCGGAGAGAACAGCACAAGCGGTCAGGCCGCCGACGGCGGCACTACGGGTGGGAATCGATACGCTTCGGTCGTATCCGACCGGGAAGGACAGTGACGTGTTCGGACGTCGCAACAAGAAGGGTGCCGCCGAGGACGCGGCCGGCGAGGCCGAGCAGGTCGTCGACAGCGTCGACGCTGAGGCGGACGACGAAGAGGTCGAGCGCGAGCGGGTGAGGCTCGAGCCCGAGCCGCGGCCCGACGGGCCCTGGGACTCCTCCGAGGTGCGCGACCCCGCGGAGGGCCGCGTGGACCTGGGCGGTCTGTTCGTGCCCGGGGTCGACGGCATGGAGCTGCGGGTCGAGGTCGCGGGCGACGCGATCGTCGCGGCGACCGTCGTGCTGCGCGACAGCGCCATCCAGTTGCAGGCCTTCGCCGCGCCCAAGCGCGAGGGCATCTGGGGCGAGGTGCGTGAGGAGATCGGCGCCGGCATCACCCAGCAGGGTGGCATCGTCGACGAGGTCGAGGGGCCGCTCGGCTGGGAGCTGCGCGCCCAGGTGCCGGTGCAGCTGCCGGACGGCACGGGTGGTTTCCAGGTCGTGCGGTTCGTCGGTGTGGACGGTCCGCGCTGGTTCCTGCGCGGGGTGATCTCGGGTCAGGGCGCGGTGCAGCCGCAGGCGGCCGGCCTGCTCGAGCAGATCTTCCGGGACACGGTCGTGGTCCGCGGCGAGGGTCCGATGGCGCCCCGGGACCCGATCGTCCTGAAGCTGCCCAACGACGCCCAGATGGTCCCCGAGGGCGTCCAGCAGGAGGAGTCCTCGCGCTTCTCCGGCGGCATGGGCCAGCTGCAGCGCGGTCCGGAGATCACCGAGGTCCGTTAGACAACCGAGCGACAAGGGCCGTACCCCTCGCGGGGTACGGCCCTTTTTCGTGCACGGGCCCTTGACGGTCGATTGGTCTGTACCTATGGTCTCGGGCCAGCGCCTCTGTTCACGGGGGCGCTCGTCGTTCACATACGAGAACGGGGCCCCCACCCATGCGTCGCATCGCACTGCTCGCAACCGTCTCCGCACTTGTCGTGGGCATGATGACTTGGCCCGCCTCCCGTCACGCCGAAGCCGCCCCCACCGCCTTCGTGCACCCCGGCGTCACCGTCTCCCGGGCCCAGCTGGACTTCACCCGCGGCAAGGTCGACGCCGGTGCCCAGCCGTGGAAAGGCGCCTTCGACCAGATGATGGCGAGCAAGTACGCCGACCTGAACCGCACACCGAAGCCGCGGGCGACGGTCGAGTGCGGCTCGTACTCCAATCCGGACAACGGCTGTACCGACGAGCGCCAGGACGCGATCGCCGCCTACACCGACGCGCTCGCCTGGTACATCACCCGCGACGACCGGTACGCGAAGAAGTCGATCCAGCTCATGGACGCCTGGTCCGCCGTGATCAAGCAGCACACCAACAGCAACGCGCCCCTGCAGACCGGCTGGGCGGGCTCCTCCTGGCCGCGCGCCGCCGAGATCATCAAGTACACGTACACCGGCGGCTGGGCCAACTCCGGCCGCTTCGCGACCATGCTCCGCACCGTCTACCTGCCCGAGGTCATCGGCGGCTCCAACTCCAACGGCAACTGGGAGCTGTCGATGATGGAGGCCGCCGTCGGCATCTCCGTCCTCCTCGAGGACAAGTCGTCGTACGACAAGGCCATGGCGAGGTTCCGCACCCGCGCGGCCGCCTACGTCTACCTCTCCTCCGACGGCGACCTGCCGAAGACCGTGCCGAGCCAGAACCTCGACACCAGGGCGAAGATCGTCGGCTACTGGCAGGGGCAGTCCGCCTTCGTCACCGGGCTCACCCAGGAGACCTGCCGCGACTTCACCCACACGGGGTACGGCCTCTCCGCGATGTCCCACGTCGCCGAGACCAGCCGCATCCAGGGCCAGGACCTGTACGGCACCGACGTCGGCGAACGGCTGCGCCAGGCGCTCGGGTTCCAGGCCAAGTACCAGCTGGGCGCCGCCGTCCCGAGCTGGCTGTGCGGCGGCTCGCTCAAACTCGGGCTCGGACCGGTCACCGAGGTCGGCTACAACGCCCTGCACAACCGTCTCGGCATCGCGATGAGCAACACCCAGGCCCTGACCGAACGGCAGCGGCCGGCCGGCTCCGACAACCTCTTCGTGGCCTGGGAGACCCTCACCCACGGCGACAACCCGAGCTGAACCGTTGATCGACCGGGCGCCGACCGCGATACTGGCGCCCGGTCGACGGGGGAGGCGACATGAGCGGCCAGGTGGCCACCGGGACCATGGTGCGCGTCGAGGACGTCCACAAGTCCTACGGCCGGGGGGCGGCCGCCGTGCACGCCCTGCGCGGTGTCTCCTTCGAGATCCCGCGCGGTGAACTCGTCGCCCTCAAGGGGCGCTCCGGGTCGGGCAAGACGACGCTCCTCAACATCGTCGGAGGGCTCGACGCACCGGACCGCGGGCGGGTCACCGTCGACGGGCAGGACCTGTCGGAGCTCGGCGAGGAGGGGCTGCTGGCGCTGCGCCGCGACCGGGTCGGCTTCGTCTTCCAGTCCTTCGGGCTGATCCCGATCCTCACGGCCGCCGAGAACGTCGGCGTCCCGATGCGGCTGCGCCGGGCCGAGGTACGCGCGCGTGAGGAGCGCGTCGAACTGCTGCTCGCCCTGGTGGGCCTCACCGACCACGCCGCCCAGCGGCCCGGCGAGCTCTCCGGCGGCCAGCAGCAGCGCGTCGCCATCGCCCGCGCCCTCGCCAACAGCCCCGCGCTGCTGATCGCCGACGAACCGACCGGCCAGCTGGACGCCGAGACCGGACACGCGGTCATGGAGCTGCTGCGGGCCGTCGTCCACAGCGAGCACTCCGCCACCTTGGGCTTCACCGAGGGACCTCCGTCCGTCCTCGTCGCCACCCATGACACGACCCTCCTCGACCTGGCCGACCGGGTGCTGGAGCTCAGCGACGGGGAGATCGTCGAGGCGTGAGCGTCAGAGTTCCGTCAAAGACGGCTTCCGGCGCCTTCCGGGCACGATGAGTCGCGATTGTTGGCCGTAAGGTCGACGCTGCGTAGGCAGCAGTGACCGGAAGACAATGGGGCCATGGGACGCGGCAAGCTTCGGATCTACCTCGGTGCGGCACCGGGCGTCGGCAAGACGTACGCGATGCTCTCCGAGGCGCACCGGCGCGTGGAGCGGGGCACCGACTGCGTGGTGGCCTTCGTGGAGCACCACGACCGGCCGCGCACCGAGGTGATGCTGCACGGCCTGAAGCAGGTGCCGCGCCGCGAGCTGGAGTACCGGGGCACGACGTTCACGGAGATGGACGTGGACGCCGTACTCGCCCGGAACCCCGAGGTCGCCCTCGTGGACGAGCTGGCCCACACCAACGTCCCCGGCTCCCGCAACGCCAAGCGCTGGCAGGACGTCGAGGAGCTCCTCGCGGCCGGTGTCGACGTCGTGTCCACGGTCAACATCCAGCACCTGGAGTCCCTCGGCGACGTCGTCGAGTCGATCACCGGTGTACGGCAGCGGGAGACCGTGCCGGACGAAATGGTGCGGCGGGCCGACCAGATCGAGCTGGTCGACATGTCGCCGCAGGCCCTGCGCCGCCGGATGGCGCACGGCAACATCTACAAACCCGACAAGGTCGACGCGGCCCTGTCCAACTACTTCCGTCCGGGCAATCTCACCGCCCTGCGCGAGCTGGCCCTGCTCTGGGTGGCCGACCGGGTCGACGAGTACCTGCAGCAGTACCGCAGCGAGCACCGGGTGTCGAAGATCTGGGGTTCGCGCGAGCGGATCGTGGTCGGGCTCACCGGCGGTCCCGAGGGGCGCACCCTGATCCGGCGGGCCGCGCGGCTCGCGGAGAAGGGCGCAGGCGGCGAGGTGCTGGCGGTCTACATAGCCAGCAGCGACGGGCTGACGGCCGCCTCCCCGAAGGAACTCGCCGTCCAGCGCACCCTCGTGGAGGACCTCGGCGGCACCTTCCACCACGTCGTCGGCGACGACATACCGGCCGCCCTGCTCGCCTTCGCGCGCGGCGTCAACGCCACCCAGATCGTGCTCGGCGTCTCGCGCCGCAAGAGCTGGCAGTACGTCTTCGGACCCGGCGTCGGCGCCACGGTCGCCCGGGACTCGGGGCCCGACCTCGACGTCCACCTCATCACGCACGACGAGGCCGGCAAGGGGCGCGGACTGCCGGTCGCCCGGGGCGCGCGGCTCGGCCGGTCCCGGATCATCTGGGGCTGGGTGATCGGCGTCGCCGGGCCGGCGGTCCTGGCCGCGCTGCTCAACACCGTCCACCTCGGTCTCGCCAACGACATGCTGCTGTTCCTCGCGGTGACCGTCGCGGCCGCGCTGCTCGGCGGACTGCTTCCGGCGCTCGCCTCGGCCGCGGTCGGCTCCCTGCTGCTGAACTACTTCTACACACCGCCCCTGCACCGCTGGACGATCGCCGACCCCAGGAACATCGTCGCCATCGTGATCTTCGTCGGCGTCGGTGTCTCGGTGGCCTCCGTCGTCGACCTCGCGGCCCGCCGCACCCATCAGGCGGCCCGGCTGCGCGCCGAGTCGGAGATCCTGTCCTTCCTCGCGGGCAACGTGCTGCGCGGCGAGACCGGCCTGGAGGAGCTGCTGGAGCGGGTCCGGGAGACCTTCGGCATGGAGTCGGCGGCCCTGCTGGAGCGGGCCGGCGACCACGACCCGTGGACGTGCGCGGGCCGCGCGGGGTTCGGACCCGCCGTGGAGCGGCCGGAGGAGGCCGACGTGGACGTCCCGGTCGGCGACCACATGGCGCTCGCGCTGACCGGCCGGGTGCTGCCCGCCGAGGACCGCCGGGTGCTGGCCGCGTTCGCGGCGCAGGCCGCCGTGGTCCTGGACCGCCGGCGCCTGCGGGAGGAGGCCGACCAGGCCCGCGCGCTCGCCGAGGGCAACCGGATCCGTACGGCGCTGCTGGCCGCCGTCAGCCACGACCTGCGCACCCCCCTCGCCGGCATCAAGGCGGCCGTCTCCTCCCTGCGCTCCGACGACGTGGCCTGGTCGGAGGAGGACCAGGCCGAGCTGCTCGAGGGCATCGAGGAGGGCGCCGACCGGCTCGACCACCTCGTCGGCAACCTCCTCGACATGTCCCGCCTGCAGACCGGCACGGTCACCCCGCTGATCCGCGAGGTCGACCTCGACGAGGTGGTGCCGATGGCGCTCGTCGGGGTTCCCGAGGACAGCGTCGAACTGGACGTCCCGGAGACCCTGCCCATGGTCGCCGTCGACCCGGGGCTGCTGGAGCGGTCGGTGGCCAACCTGGTCGAGAACGCCGTCAAGTACAGCCCGCCGGGCAGACCGGTGCTGGTCGGCGCCAGCGCCATCGCCGACCGCGTGGAGGTCCGGGTCGTCGACCGCGGCCCCGGCGTCCCGGACGACGGCAAGGAGCGCATCTTCGAGCCCTTCCAGCGCTACGGCGACGCCCCGCGCGGCGCCGGAGTGGGGCTCGGGCTCGCGGTGGCCCGCGGCTTCGCGGAGGCGATGGGCGGCACCCTCACCGCCGAGGACACACCGGGCGGCGGCCTCACCATGGTGCTCACCCTGCGTGCGGAAGGATCGCACGCGGAGGTCCTCCCCTCGGCGGAACCCGAAAGGCAGGTCACATGACCCGGGTGCTCGTGATCGACGACGAGCCGCAGATCGTGCGCGCCCTCGTGATCAACCTCAAGGCGCGCAAGTACGAGGTCGACGCGGCCCACGACGGCACAACCGCCCTGCAGATCGCCGCCGCCCGCCACCCCGACGTCGTCGTCCTCGACCTGGGCCTGCCCGACATGGACGGCGTCGAGGTGATCCGCGGCCTGCGCGGCTGGACCCGGGTGCCGATCCTGGTGCTGTCCGCCCGGCACACCTCCGACGAGAAAGTCGAGGCCCTCGACGCGGGCGCCGACGACTACGTCACCAAGCCCTTCGGCATGGACGAGCTGCTCGCCCGGCTGCGGGCCGCCGTCCGGCGCGCCGAGCCCGTCGGGGCCGGGGAGGACGAGGTGACGACCGTGGAGACGGAGGAGTTCACCGTCGACCTGGCCGCGAAGAAGGTCAACCGGGGCGGCCGGGACGTCCGGCTGACCCCCACCGAGTGGCATCTGCTGGAGGTGCTGGTCCGCAGCACGGGCCGGCTGGTCAGCCAGCGGCAGCTGCTGCAGGAGGTGTGGGGACCGTCGTACGGGACGGAGACCAACTACCTGCGCGTGTACATGGCCCAGCTGCGCAGAAAGCTGGAGGCGGACCCGTCCCACCCCAAGCACTTCATTACCGAGCCCGGGATGGGGTACCGGTTCGAGCGGTAGGGCTGTGGGTACGAAGCTGTCAGTGCGTCCCGGTACGCTTCAGATATGAGTGCTGTTCCTCGTTCCGAAAAGCCGGTGGGCCGGTTCCGGCGCATGCTCGACCGGCTCTCCTCGTCCCAGGAGGACCTGGAGTCCGAGGAGCTGCGCGAGGACGCCGAGACGACGGGCTGCGTGCGGATCGGCGACTGTCACGACCGACAGATCGTCACGGTTACTGGTACCTTGCGCACGGTCACCCTGCGGCCGCGTGCGGGCGTCCCGGCCCTGGAGGCCGAGCTGTTCGACGGCTCCGCCGCGCTGGACGTGGTGTGGCTCGGCCGGCGCTCCATAGTCGGGATAGAGCCTGGACGCAGACTGATCGCATCGGGCCGGATCTCGATGAGCCGGGGCCGCCGGGTGCTGTTCAATCCGAAATACGAACTGAGACCCCTGGGACGGGAGTAGCCGGTGACGTCGCTCGACAAGCCGACAGAGGACACGTCTGCCGACGACGCACGGGCGGTGACCGAGGCCGCCCTGTTCGAGGCGTTCGGCGGCGTGCGGGGCATGGTCGAGACGGTGCTGCCCGGTCTCCTCTTCGTCACCATCTTCACGATCAACAAGGACCTGCACTGGTCGGCGATCGCCGCCCTCGCGGTGTCCCTGCTGCTGGTGGTGGTCCGGCTGGCCATGCGGACCACCGTCAAGCACGCGTTCAGCGGTGTCTTCGGCGTCGCCTTCGGTGTGGTCTTCGCCATGATGACCGGCAACGCCAAGGACTTCTACCTCCCCGGCATGCTCTACACGCTGGGCCTGGCGCTGGCGTACATCGTCACGACCCTGTGCGGTGTCCCGCTGATCGGTCTGATCCTCGGCCCGGTCTTCAAGGAGAACCTCTCCTGGCGCACCCGAAACCCCGGCCGCAAGAAGGCGTACGCGAAGGCCAGTTGGGCCTGGGGCCTGATCCTGCTGGCCAAGTGCGCGATCCTCTTCCCGCTGTACTGGTGGGCCAACACCGCGCAACTGGGCTGGGTCCTGGTCGCGTTGAAGATCCCGCCGTTCCTGCTGGCGGTCTGGCTGACCTGGGTGTTCCTGGCGAAGGCACCGGCCCCGATCGACGTCTTCGCCGAGATGGAGGCCGAGGAGCAGGCCGAGAAGGAGCGCAAGGCGGCGCTGGCTGCCGAGCGCGCGGAGCAGGGTGAGGCGGCCGCCGGACGGCACCGCCGAGAGGCCTAGTCTCCGGTACGACGATGAGGGGCGCCCCACGCGCGTGGGGCGCCCCTCATCGTCGTACCGCGGACCGCTAGCCCGCCGCGTCCTCCCGGCGCACCGACAGCAGGTCCTCCAGCTGCTCCTCCCTGGCCTGCGCGGCGACGAACAGCAGCTCGTCGCCCGGTTCCAGGGAGTCGTCGCGGGACGGGGTGAGGACCCGGGTGCCGCGGATGATCGTGACCAGGGAGGTGTCCTCCGGCCATTCCACGTCGCCCACCTGGGTGCCGGCCAGGGCCGACTCCTCCGGGAGGGTCAGTTCGACCAGGTTCGCGTCGCCGTGACTGAAGCGCAGCAGGCGGACCAGGTCGCCGACCGAGACCGCCTCCTCGACCAGGGCCGACATCAGACGCGGCGTGGAGACCGCCACGTCGACGCCCCAGGACTCGTTGAAGAGCCACTCGTTCTTCGGGTTGTTCACCCGGGCCACGACGCGCGGGACGCCGTACTCCGTCTTCGCCAGCAGGGAGACGACCAGGTTGACCTTGTCGTCGCCCGTCGCGGCGATCACGACGTTGCAGCGCTGGAGCGCCGCCTCGTCCAGGGAGGTGATCTCGCAGGCGTCGGCCAGCAGCCACTCCGCCTGGGGGACCCGCTCGACCGAGATGGCGGTCGGCGTCTTGTCCACGAGCAGGACCTCGTGGCCGTTCTCCAGCAGTTCGGCCGCGATCGAGCGGCCGACCGCGCCGGCGCCGGCAATGGCGACCCTCATCAGTGACCGCCCTCCTCTTCGGGACCCTTGGCGAAGGACGCCTCGACCTTGTCGACCTCGTCGGTGCGCATCATCACGTGCACCAGGTCGCCCTCCTGCAGCACCGTCTGCGACGTGGGCAGGATCGCCTCGCCGAGCCGGGTGAGGAACGCCACGCGGACGCCCGTCTCCTCCTGGAGCCTGCTGACCTTGTGGCCCACCCAGGCGGGCGAGGTGTGCACCTCGGCGAGCTGGACACCGCCGCTGGGGTCGCGCCACAGGGGCTCGGCACCCGAGGGGAGCAGGCGGCGCAGCATCTGGTCGGCGGTCCAGCGGACCGTGGCGACCGTGGGGATGCCCAGGCGCTGGTAGACCTCGGCGCGGCGGGGGTCGTAGATCCGGGCCGCTACGTTCTCCACGCCGAACATCTCGCGGGCGACGCGCGCCGCGATGATGTTGGAGTTGTCGCCGCTGGAGACGGCCGCGAAGGCGCCGGCCTCCTCGATGCCGGCCTCGCGCAGGGTGTCCTGGTCGAAGCCGACCCCGGTGACCCGGCGGCCGCCGAACCCGGGGCCGAGACGGCGGAAGGCGGTGGGGTCCTGGTCGACCACGGCGACCGTGTGCCCCTGTTGCTCCAATGTCTGGGCGAGAGCGGAACCCACTCTTCCGCAGCCCATGATGACGATGTGCACGACCGTCCTTCCGGTGTCCAAAAACTACAGCTCAGCATCAGGGTCTCAGACCGACGCCCAAGCTACACACGCGCGGTAGGACGTCGGCACCCCTGTGCACGGTTGCCGTCACTCCCGGTGTCCCAGCGACGGCTGATGCTCCGCGCGCTCGCGAGGGTCAGGATTCCGAGGCCGACGAGGGACGCGGCGGCGCCGATCAGTTCCGCGGTGGCGTGCATGGGACCTCCAGGGGGCTGCGACGGCCGGGAATCGGGCGGGAGTTAGTCATATAGGCATGGAGGGCGGGCCGCCTGCGGAATCCGCAGCGGAAGCGCTTGCGGATTTCACCCGGTGAGCAGACGGAAGACGGGGGTCCGCCGCTCGAGCGTGTCGAGAGCGGGGGAGGGTGGTTGAGCACCCGTTCGAACGCCTACGATGCTCTGTTGTGTCCAAACTGACCGACGTGCCCAAACGGATCTTGATCGGGCGCGCTCTGCGCAGTGACCGGCTGGGCGAAACGCTCCTGCCGAAGCGCATCGCCCTCCCCGTCTTCGCCTCCGACCCGCTGTCCTCCGTGGCCTACGCCCCCGGAGAGGTGCTGCTGGTCCTGTCCATCGCGGGCGTGTCGGCGTACCACTTCAGCCCCTGGATCGCCCTCGCGGTCGTCGTGCTGATGTTCACCGTGGTCGCCTCCTACCGGCAGAACGTGCACGCCTACCCGAGCGGTGGCGGGGACTACGAGGTGGCCACGACCAACCTCGGCTCCAAGGCCGGCCTCACCGTCGCCAGCGCCCTGCTCGTCGACTACGTCCTGACCGTCGCCGTGTCGATCGCCTCCGGCATCGAGAACCTCGGCTCGGCGGTCCCCTTCGTGGTCGAGCACAAGGTGCTGTGCGCGGTCGCCGTGATCGTGCTGCTCACCCTGATGAACCTGCGCGGCGTCAAGGAGTCCGGCAAGCTCTTCGCGATCCCGACGTACGTGTTCGTCGGCGGCGTCTTCGTCATGATCGCGTGGGGCGCCTTCCGCGGACTGGTGCTGAACGACACCATGCGCGCGCCGACCGCCGAGTACACGATCAAGGCCGAGCACCAGGGTCTGGCCGGCTTCGCCCTGGTCTTCCTGATGCTGCGCGCCTTCTCCTCCGGCTGTGCCGCGCTGACCGGTGTCGAGGCGATCTCCAACGGCGTGCCGGCCTTCCGCAAGCCGAAGTCGAAGAACGCGGCGACCACGCTCGCCATGATGGGCCTGCTGGCCGTCACCATGTTCTGCGGCATCATCGTCCTCGCCCTGACGACCAAGGTCCGCATGGCCGAGAACCCGGCCACCGACCTGCTCAAGCACGGCGTCGGGGTCGGCGCCGACTACGTCCAGAACCCGGTGATCACCCAGGTCGCCGAGGCCGTCTTCGGCAAGGGCAGCTTCTTCTTCGTGGTGCTCGCCGCGGCCACCGCGCTCGTGCTGTTCCTGGCCGCCAACACGGCCTACAACGGCTTCCCGGTGCTCGGCTCGATCCTCGCCCAGGACCGCTACCTGCCCCGCCAGCTGCACACCCGCGGCGACCGCCTCGCCTTCTCCAACGGCATCGTGCTGCTGGCCGGCGCCGCGACCCTGCTGACCGTGATCTACGGCGCCGACTCCACACGCCTGATCCAGCTCTACATCGTCGGTGTGTTCGTGTCCTTCACCCTCAGCCAGACCGGCATGGTCCGGCACTGGAACCGCCACCTGGCGGTCGAGAAGGACCCCGCCAAGCGCAGCCACATGATCCGCTCGCGGGCCATCAACACCTTCGGCGCCTTCTTCACCGGCCTGGTTCTGGTCGTCGTCCTGGTCACCAAGTTCACGCACGGCGCCTGGGTGGCGCTGCTCGGCATGTGCATCTTCTACGCGACGATGACCGCGATCCGTAAGCACTACGACGGCGTCGCCGCGGAGATCGCGGCCCCCGAGGGCCCGAGCGACGACAGCGTACGGCCCTCCCGCATCCACTCCGTCGTCCTGATCTCCAAGATCCACCGCCCGACGCTGCGCGCCCTCGCCTACGCCAAGCTGATGCGCTCGGACTCGCTGGAGGCGCTCACCGTCAACGTCGACCCGGCCGAGACCAAGGCGCTGCGCGAGGAGTGGGAGCGGCGGGGGATCGACGTACCGCTGAAGGTGCTGGACTCGCCCTACCGCGAGATCACGCGGCCGATCATCGAGTACGTCAAGAGCCTGCGCAAGGAGTCGCCGCGGGACGCGGTGTCCGTGATCATCCCGGAGTACGTGGTCGGCCACTGGTACGAGCACCTGCTGCACAACCAGAGCGCGCTGCGGCTGAAGGGCCGGCTGCTGTTCACGCCGGGGATCATGGTGACGTCCGTGCCCTACCAGCTGCAGTCCTCGGAGCTGGCGAAGGCCCGGGCCCGCAAGCGGCAGGAGTGGAACGCGCCGGGTTCGGTGCGACGCGGCCCCGCCCAGGCGGGCCGGGCGAAGGAGCCGTCGGGCACCTCGGGCACCCCGGGCCCGCAGGGCTGACGCTCGCCGGTCATCGGCCGGACGGCACCCACGTAGACTGGTGGGCTGTTGTCCGGCCGCCGTTCTTTCTCACCTCTGGAGTCACCCCGCCATGCAGGCAGAACCGAAGAAGTCGCTGGTCGGGGCGGAGTACGAGGTCGAGGTCGGCCCCGTCGCCCACGGCGGGCACTGCATCGCCCGCACGGACGAGGGCCAGGTGCTGTTCGTCCGGCACGCGCTGCCCGGTGAGCGGGTCGTGGCGCGGGTGACCGAGGGCGAGGAGGGGGCCCGCTTCCTGCGCGCGGACGCCGTGTCCGTGCTGGAGGCGTCCAAGGACCGGATCGAGGCGCCCTGCCCCTACGCCGGTCCTGGCCGCTGCGGCGGCTGCGACTGGCAGCACGCCAAGCCCGGGGCACAGCGCCGGCTGAAGGGCGAGGTCGTCGCCGAGCAGCTGCGCCGGCTCGCGGGGCTGACGCCCGAGGAGGCCGGCTGGGACGGCACGGTGATGCCGGCCGAGGGCGACAAGCTGCCGGCGGGCGAGGTGCCGCAGTGGCGCACCCGCGTGCAGTACGCGGTGGACGCCTCCTCCGGGCGGGCGGGGCTGCGCCGGCACCGCTCGCACGAGGTGGAGCCGATCGACCACTGCATGATCGCGTCCGCCGGAGTGAGCGAGCTCGGCATCGAGAAGCGGGACTGGACCGGCATGGCGTCCATCGACGCGATCGCGGCGACCGGTTCGCAGGACCGCCAGGTCATCCTGGAGCCGAGGCCGGGCGCCCGGCTGCCCATCGTCGAACTGGACAAGCCGGTCTCCGTGATGCGGGTCGGCGAGAAGGACGGCGGCATCCACCGCGTCCACGGGCGCCCCTTCGTGCGCGAGCGCGCCGACGGCCGTACCTACCGCGTGGGCAGCGGCGGCTTCTGGCAGGTGCACCCGAAGGCCGCCGACACCCTGGTCACCGCGGTCATGCAGGGCCTGCTCCCGCGCAAGGGCGAGACGGCGCTCGACCTGTACTGCGGAGTGGGTCTCTTCGCGGGCGCCCTCGCCGACCGGCTCGGCGAGAAGGGAGCCGTCCTCGGCATCGAGTCAGGCAAGCGCGCCGTCGAGGACGCCCGGCACAACCTCGCCGACTTCGACCGGGTCCGCATCGAGCAGGGCAAGGTCGAGTCCGTCCTGCCCCGCACCGGCATCACCGAGGTCGACCTCATCGTGCTGGACCCCCCGCGCGCGGGTGCGGGCCGCAAGACCGTCGAACACCTCTCCTCCCTGGGCGCCCGCCGCATCGCCTACGTCGCCTGCGACCCCGCGGCGCTCGCCCGCGACCTGGGGTACTTCCGGGACGGGGGGTACCGGGTGCGGACGCTGCGGGCGTTCGATCTGTTTCCGATGACGCACCACGTGGAGTGCGTGGCGATTCTGGAGCCGGCTGCCAAGGGCTCCTGAGCCGCGGTTTCGGTGTGCGCCCCGCAGGTGCGGGCGCCCACGCGCTTGGCCTCGAACTCGCGCATGCTCGGGCCCGGCCCCGACGGACACCCGGGCCCCGACCCGATCACCGAGCAGACGGAATACGCGCGGGCCGCGAGGACGCGTCGGTGTCACATGGGCGTCCTTGGCGGTGTCTTCATGGCGAACGGCCGACAGGGCCATGGACGAGGAGGACACCGTGACGTTGCGTGTGCCGAAGGCGGAGCTCGCGCCGGAGCTCAGGGACGCTCTGGTCGAGCAGCTCGGGGCCGTGCCCGAGCCCGTCGAAGTGCTGTGGAACCACCCCGAACTCGCCGAGGCCAACCAGGAGTTCGCGGCCCGGGTGGCGGCGTGGGACGCCGCCGACGCGAGCCTGAAGACGTTCGCGCACATGGCGGTGGCGGCCCAGGTCGGCTGCGGCTGGTGCCTGGACGTCAACTACTTCCACGCCCTGAACCAGAAGCTGGACCTCACCAGGGCGAGCCAGGTGCCGCGCTGGCGGGAGGCGGAGGTGTTCACGCCGCTGGAGCGGGACGTGCTGGAGTACGCCGAGGCGATGACGAACACGCCCCCGACCGTCACCGACGACCTGTCCGCGAGGCTGCTGGAGCGGCTCGGTCCGGCGGCGCTGGTCGAACTCACCGTGTTCATCGGCTTCGCCAACCTGGCGACCAGGTGCAACCTCGCGCACGGCATCACCTCGCAGGGCTACTCCGACGCCTGCGGGATCCCGCTCGCGAGCCGCCCGGGGAAGCCGGCCGCATGACCGAGGACGCCTTCGTCGCCCACCGCGGCCTGCTGTTCACCGTCGCCTACGAGATGCTCGGCTCGGCGGCCGACGCGGAGGACGTGCTGCAGGAGTCCTGGCTGCGCTGGGCCGACGTCGACCGGACGCGGGTGCGCGACCCACGCGCCTATCTGGTGCGGACCGTGACCCGGCAGGCCCTCAACCGGCTGCGGTCGCTGGCGCGCAGCCGTGAGGAGTACGTCGGCGAGTGGCTGCCGGAACCCCTGCTGACCAGCCCCGACGTCGCCGAGGACGTAGAGCTCGCGGAGAGTGTCTCGATCGCGATGCTGACCGTGCTGGAGACGCTCGGGCCGACCGAGCGGGCGGTGTTCGTGCTGCGTGAGGTCTTCGAGCTGCCGTACGGCGAGATCGCCCAGGCGGTGGGGAAGTCCACGGCGGCGGTGCGGCAGATCGCGCGCCGGGCCCGGGAGCACGTGGCCGCCCGGCGGCCGCGGACCCGGGTGAGCCCGGCGGAGCAGCGGGCCGTGGTCGAGCGGTTCCTGGCCGCCCTGCGCACCGGGCGGGTGCAGGAGCTCATGGAGGTCCTCGCGCCGGACGTGGTCCTGGTGGCCGACGGCGGCGGACTGGCGGGCGCCGCTCCGGCCCCCGTGTGCGGCGCCGAGGCGGTGGCACGGCTGCTCGCCCGCCCCGACCGGGTGGTGTCGGCGGTGTGGCTCAACGGCGCGCCCGCGGGCCGCGTCGAACTGGCCGGCCGGTCGGCCGCGGTGAGCCTGGTGGTGGAGGACGGGCGGATCACCCGCATCCACGCCGTGGCGAACCCGGAGAAGCTGACCCGGCTCGACGAACCGGCCGAACTGGCCAGGTAGGTCCCCCCACGAACGGCCGGGCCGGCCCTGATGGGCCGGCCCGGGCGTCTGTGAGCTACAGCGGGATCAGGCGATGTCGAAGCGGTCCGCGTTCGAGACCTTGACCCAGGCCGACACGAAGTCCTGCACGAACTTCTCCTTCGCGTCGTCGCTCGCGTAGACCTCGGCCAGCGCGCGCAGCTCGGAGTTCGAGCCGAAGACCAGGTCGGCGCGGCTGCCCGCCCACTTGAGCTCGCCCGTGACGTCGTCGCGGCCCTCGAAGGTGTTCTGGTCCTCCGAGGTCGCCCGCCAGGTGGTGCCCAGGTCGAGCAGGTTGACGAAGAAGTCGTTCGTCAGGGAACCCGGGGTCTGGGTGAAGACACCGAGCTGCGAGTTCTGGTAGTTGGCGCCCAGGACACGCAGACCGCCGACCAGGACGGTCATCTCGGGCGCGCTCAGGCCCAGCAGGTTCGCCTTGTCCAGCAGCAGGTACTCGGCCGGCAGGCGGTTGCCCTTGCCCAGGTAGTTGCGGAAGCCGTCCGCGGTGGGCTCCAGCGCCTCGAAGGACTCGGCGTCGGTGTGCTCCTCCGTGGCGTCCACCCGGCCCGGGGTGAAGGGCACCTCGATCTCGTAACCGCCGTCCTTGGCGGCCTTCTCGATCGCGGCGGCACCGCCGAGGACGATCAGGTCGGCCAGGGAGACCTTCTTCGCGCCGGAGTTCGCGTTGAACTCCTGCTGGACGCCCTCGAGGACGCGCAGCACCTGCGCCAGCTCGTCGGGCTCGTTGACCTCCCAGCCGGCCTGCGGCTGCAGACGGATCCGGGCGCCGTTGGCACCGCCGCGCTTGTCGCTGTTGCGGAAGGTGGAGGCGGAGGCCCACGCGGTGGACACGAGCTGCGCGACGGACAGACCCGAGTCGAGCAGCTTGGCCTTGAGGGCCGTGACGTCGGCGGCGTCGATGAGCTCGCCCTCGGGCTCCGGCAGCGGGTCCTGCCAGATCAGCGTCTCCGCCGGGACCTCCGGGCCGAGGTAGAGCGACTTCGGGCCCATGTCACGGTGGGTCAGCTTGAACCAGGCGCGGGCGAAGGCGTCCGCGAACTGGTCGGGGTTCTCGTAGAAGCGGCGCGAGATCTGCTCGTAGACCGGGTCGAACCGCAGCGAGAGGTCGGTGGTGAGCATGGTGGGCAGGCGCTTCTTCGACGGGTCGTGCGCGTCGGGGATGATCGCCTCGGCGTCCTTCGCGACCCACTGCTTCGCGCCGGCCGGGCTCTCGGTGAGCTCGTACTCGTACTCGAAGAGGTTCTTGAAGAAGCCGTTGCTCCACTGGGTCGGCGTGGCGGTCCAGGTGACCTCCAGGCCGGACGTGATCGCGTCGCCGCCCTTGCCGGTGCCGTAGGTGCTCTTCCAGCCCAGGCCCTGCTGCTCGATCGGCGCGGCCTCGGGGTCGGGGCCGACGTGGTCCGCCGGGCCGGCGCCGTGGGTCTTGCCGAAGGTGTGGCCGCCGGCGATCAGGGCGACGGTCTCCTCGTCGTTCATCGCCATGCGGCGGAACGTCTCGCGGATGTCGCGGGCCGCGGCGACCGGGTCCGGGTTGCCGTTCGGGCCCTCGGGGTTGACGTAGATGAGGCCCATCTGGACCGCGCCGAGCGGGCTCTCCAGCTCACGGTCGCCGGTGTAGCGCTGGTCGTCCAGCCAGACCGTCTCGGGACCCCAGTACACGTCCTCCTCGGACTCCCAGACGTCCTCGCGGCCGCCGCCGAAGCCGAAGGTCTCGAAGCCCATGGACTCCAGGGCGACGTTGCCGGCGAGGATCATCAGGTCGGCCCAGGACAGGCTCTTGCCGTACTTCTTCTTCACCGGCCACAGCAGACGGCGAGCCTTGTCCAGGTTGCCGTTGTCCGGCCAGCTGTTGAGCGGGGCGAAGCGCTGCTGACCGGCGCCGGCGCCGCCGCGGCCGTCGCTGATGCGGTAGGTGCCCGCGCTGTGCCAGGCCATGCGGATCATGAACGGGCCGTAGTGACCGAAGTCGGCCGGCCACCAGTCCTTGGAGTCCGTGAGCACCTCGGCGATGTCCTGTTTCACGGCCGCGAGGTCGAGGCTCTGGAACGCCTCGGCGTAGTCGAAGTCCTCACCGAGCGGGTTGGCCACCGCGGGGTTCTTGGCAAGGATCTTCAGGTTGAGCCTCTCCGGCCACCACTGGCGGTTTCCACCGCCCTGGGTGGGGTGCAGGGCGCGGTCGTGCGCCACCGGGCACTTCGCCTCTGCGGCGGGGGTGTTCTCAGACATGCGAATCCTTCCGGGTGTTCGGTGCTCAGGCCGTGCGTGCGGTGGAACAGTCGGGACACAGGCCCCAGTAGATGACCTCGGCCTCGTCGATCGCGAATCCGCGGTCGTCGGACGCGGTGAGGCAGGGTGCGTGCCCCACCGCGCAGTCGACGTCGAAGACGGCGCCGCAGGACCGGCACACCAGGTGGTGGTGGTTGTCCCCGACCCTGCCCTCGAACCGGGCGGGGCTGCCCGGCGGTTCGATGCGGCGTACGAGGCCCGCCGTGGTGAGCGCGTTGAGGGCGTCGTACACGGCTTGCAGTGATATGTGGCCGACCCGGGCCCGCACGCCCGAGGCGATGGCCTCGGCGTCGAGATGGTCACCGGCCCGGACGGTCTCGAGCAGTGCGACGCGGGCGGCCGTCACCCGCAGGCCGGCACCGCGCAGCTCATCGGCGGTGGACGCTGGCTGGGGTGTGGTCATGGCGACCAACCTACCCCCATAAACACGAACGCTTCAAGAAAACGAGGAGTACAAGTTTGGTGTCGCCCGGGTGACCTCCGGCTCCACGCGCAGGGTGAATCCGTGCATGGATGTCCGGTGTGCGCCCGGCGCGTGCGCTGTGCTGGACCGCGTGAGGGTCTTCGTTCTGTGCGCGTGGCTGCTGACGGCGGGCCTCGGCGGCTGTCCGGCCTCGGTGTGGATCCGCCTGCGCCCCGCGCCATGGCGGCCTGCGGCAGCGCGCGTCACGGGTGACGCGCGCTGCCGCTGCGGCTCGTCGTGGGACAGACATGTCCTGCTCGCCGTCGGCCGTCCGGCCTCCTGGACCGCCTACCCGGCGGGCGGAGTCCGCGACACGGCCTGGGCGACTGGTGCCGTGGTGCTGATCGTGGCCGCCTTCGGCTTCATGATGCCGCTGCGCCGGCTGCCCGGCTCCGGCCGGCACTCCGTGCTGCTGCTCGTGCTGGTGGTCCTGGGGCAGGCGTGACGTCAGCCGGCCTCGGGCTCCTCGCGACGGGTCGCGGCCGAGCGGGAGCCGACCAGGAGCAGGCACAGCACGGCGACACCGGCGACGACGCCGGTGAGGAGCAGCAGCGGGTCGAGGGGACGGGTCGGGGAGGCCGCGGTGTCCTGCGTGTCCGGAGCGGGAGCGGACGCGGACGGGGTGACCGCCGGCGGCGTCTGGACGGCTGCCGCCTCGGTCGCCCGCGGGGACGGGGTCATGGTCATCGACGGCATGTCCGAGGCGGTGGCCCGCCTGGTGGGTACGGCCGCGGGGGCGGAGGCCGGGTGCCGGTGGACCGGAGCGTGCGTGGTCGGGGCGGGGGCCGGCTCGACGACGAGCCGGGCGGTCATACCCGGGTGCACGGTGCACAGGTAGCCGTACGTCCCCGGCGTGGTGAACGTGTGGCTCCAGCTGCCGCCCTTGCTCAGCATCGGCGAGTGGACCGAGGCGGGACCGGAGGTGGTCTTCACGTCGTGGGGTGCCTGGTCCCGGTTGGTCCAGGTGACGGTGTCCCCGGCGGTGATGGTGAGCGAGCGGGGCGCGAAGGCGTAGCCGGACATGACGACCTGGTGCGTGCCGGACGCCTCGGCCGCGGGGGCGGGCAGGACGAGGGCGGCGCCCGTCACGAACAGGGCGCCGAGCAGAGCGGTCAGACGGGGCATGTGAACTCCGCGGCGACGAGCAGCCGGACACGGGCCGCGGGGCGGGTGCGGGGCAGGGTGAGTCCGGTCGTACGGCGCAGGGGGCGGTACGGCAGCCGGAGCGTGCCGAGGACCAGGAGCCGGTCGGCGGTGCGCTCGACGACCCGGAAGCCGAAGACGGCCGGGAACGGCTCGCCGGTCAGGGCGAGTTCACCGGGGACGTGCAGCCGGGTGGCCTCGTCCGTGGGGGTGAGGCTCGTGCTGGCGAAGGTGAGCTGTCTCCCGCCCAGCGGCCGGCCGGCCAGCGCCAGCCCCAGCGCGCAGTCGTCGGAGTCCTGCGCCACGGTGAGCGTCGCGTCCAGCGCGGTGAGCCTGCGGCGGAAGGTGGTCAACGGGCCGAGACGTGCGGTCAGTTCGGCGATGCAGCGGTCCGGGGTGGCGGTGTAGGCGCCGGGTTCGGGCAGCCAGTCGGGGCC
>NZ_WVUG01000620.1 GCF_017614965.1 Streptomyces griseorubiginosus
AGAAGGTGTTGTCTTTCCGGACGTGATCGACGCGTTTCCGCTGGTCAGGGGTAGGAGTGTTGGTTCCGTGGGAGTGGTGGCCTGTCGGGTCGTCGTTCCCCGGGAGGTCGCGGATGCCGTCGGTTGTTGGACTGCTGGAACAGCACGAGCTCGCCGCTCGGCGTCGAGTCGACGGACTGCGGGAGGAGGCCGACCGCATCCAGGCCGAGCTTGCCGCGGCCGAGCTGGAATGGCAGGAGTGGACGATCGCTCGCAGGCGGGTCGATACGGTGCTGGCTCCGGACGACGGTGCCACCGCCGAGGCGGAGGTCACCGCGGATCCGCGGGATGCGCAGGTGCAGTCGGCGCTCCGGGACGCGGCGAAGCCGAAGTCGCAGGTGCCGGTGTGGCGCCAGGGGTTGGCCTGGTCGGTGCTGTCGGTGGACTACCAGCGCATCCTCGTGGCGCTCGCGGACCGGGCCCGGCTCCATCAAGGGCCGTTGACCTGTCAGGAGATGGCCGTGGCGTTCGGCCTGGATGTGGTGCCGGCGAAGGTGGAGGCGCTGCGGTCGAAAGCGAAACGCCTGGCAGCCCGCGGCTGGCTGGCCGAGCGGCAGCCGGGCCGGTTCACTCTTGCGGCAGGCGTGAGCGGGCCAGGCGACGAGTCATGAGCAAGGTCATCGACCAGTAGACCATCGCCTCCGCGCTGGTGGTGCGCCGCTCGAAGTCGCGCACCAGGCGGCGGCTTCGCATCAGGTGGGCGAAGAGGCGCTCGACGATCCACCGCTTGGGCAGCACCACGAAGCCGCGCATGTCGTCGCTGCGTTTCACGATCGCCAGAACCAGGGCGAACGTGGCCAGGCAGTACTCGACGAGGCTGCCGGTGTAGCCGCCATCCGCCCAGACCAGTTCGAGGCGGTGGTGCACGTCGGCGACCTGGCCGAGCAGGACCTGGGCGGCTGCGCGGTCGCCGGTGTCCGCGGCGGTGACCACCACTCCCAGCAGCAGGCCGAGGGTGTCGACCACGACGTGCCGCTTGCGGCCGTTGACCAGCTTGCCGCCGTCGAAGCCGCGGCTGTCCGTTCCGACGACGGCGTCCGCCTTGACGGACTGCGAGTCGATCACCGCGGCCGTCGGCTGCGCGTCGCGCCCCAACTCCTCGCGGACCTGTCCGCGCAACCGGTCGTGGAACTCCATGACCAGGGCGTTGTCGCGCCAGCGGCGGAAGAATGCGTAAATGCGGTCCCACGGCGGGAAGTCGACGGGCATCGCCCGCCACTTGATCCCGTTGTCCACGAGATACCGGATCGCATCGAGCATGGCCCGGTGGCAATACACCTCCGGCCGGCCGCCCCGGCCGCGCATCCAGCCCGGCACCGGAAGCAGCGGCAGGACCCGGGCCCACTCCGCGTCCGTCATGTCCGTCGGATACCGCCGCTCACGCGTCGGGTTGTCGGCGGCGTTTCCGAACCGGTGAGCCAGGCAGTCACACTCCCAGGTGACCGCGCTGGACTGCCCGGCCATCGGCACGCAAGACTGCTGCACCAGGGCCTCCTGCTGCTGCTCGGTGATTCGACACCAACGAGCTGTTCAGGAGGCCCTGTTCATATGCACCCAGCGCCCCGAGACCACCCGATCGGGACTCCCGTTCGATGCGCATCTCTCAAGATCGAAAAGACAACAGCTTCT
>NZ_WVUG01000621.1 GCF_017614965.1 Streptomyces griseorubiginosus
CGGCGGGGTTGTGCGGGGCGCCGTTCTTGCCGAGAGCGGCGGTGCCGATGCTTCCGTGGTCGGCACCAGCACCGACGTATATGGCGGCCGAAAGGCCCACGATCAGAGCGACGATCGCGGAAAGCAGGGCATAACCATGACGCTTGGTCATGCGGTGCGTGTCTCCTCAGACAAATGGGAGCCCGAGGCTCCGAAGTGATCATCCCAATGATGACAGACGCCGGGAACTCCCCGTCCGTTCCAGGAGTCGGTCAGGAAGGGACAATGTGTGCAGGGGATCACGAACGGGTGGATGGATGGAACATACGAAAGCGGATGAAAAAGGGACGGATGGCGTAGTGGAGTCGGACTCGGAATCGGTGTCGGAGTCGGAGCCGGAGTCGATAGCGCCTGCGGACGGTGCTCGGTCGGTTCCCTCCGGCGGTCGGGCCGTCCCGGCCACCGCCGCCCGCGCCATGAACACCTTCACCGCCGCCGACGAGGAGCGGCAGCGCGGGGTGCGCCGGATGAAGCTCACGGCGACCGGGCTGCTGCTGTTCGTGGCCGTGGTGTACGTCCTCGCCACATGGGCGGACAACTCCGGCGCCGGTGCGTGGGCCGCGTATGTCGCCGCCGCCTCCGAGGCCGGCATGGTGGGCGCGCTCGCCGACTGGTTCGCGGTCACGGCGCTGTTCCGCCACCCGCTGGGCCTGCCCATCCCGCACACCGCGATCATCCCGACGAAGAAGGACCAGCTGGGGGTGTCCCTGGGTGAGTTCGTCGGCGAGAACTTCCTCTCCGAGGACGTCGTACGGCAGCGGTTGCGCGCCGTCGGCATAGGCAGCCGGCTGGGCGCTTGGCTCGCCGACCCCGAGCACGCCGACCGGGTGACCGCGGAGCTGTCGGCCGCGCTGCGGGGCGCGCTGACCGTGCTGCGGGACTCGGACGTCCAGGCGGTGGTCGGCGAGGCGATCACGCGGCGGGCCGACGCGCAGGAGATCGCGCCCGGGATCGGGAAAATGCTGGAGAAGGTCGTCGCGGACGGGGGGCACCGGCGGGTCGTCGACCTCGTCGTGACGCGGGCGCACGACTGGCTCGTCTGGCACGACACCGAGATCATGGACGCCGTGCAGGGCGGGGCGCCCGGGTGGACTCCGCGGTTCGTCGACAAGAAGGTCGGCGAGCGGGTCTACAAGGAGCTGCTGCGGTTCGTCACCGAGATGCGGGACATGCCGTCGCATCCGGCGCGCGGGGCTCTGGACCGGTTCCTGTCCGACTTCGCCTCCGACCTGCAGTCCGACACGGACACGCGGGCGCGCGTCGAGCGGCTGAAGGGGGAGGTGCTGGGGCGGGGCGAGGTGCAGGACCTCATCGCCTCCGCGTGGACGGCCGTACGGTCGATGATCGTCGCCGCGGCCGAGGACGAGCGCAGTGAGCTGCGGCTGCGGGTGCGGGCGTCTCTGCTGTCGCTGGGGGCGCGGATGGCCGTCGATCCGAAGGTGCAGGGGAAGGTCGACGGGTGGGTGGAAGGGGCGGCGGTGTACGTCGTCAGCACCTACCGCAAGGAGATCACCTCGCTCATCACGGACACGGTGGCCGGGTGGGACGCCGAGCACACCACGCGGAAGATCGAGGCGCACATCGGGCGGGACCTGCAGTTCATCCGGATCAACGGCACGGTGGTGGGG
>NZ_WVUG01000622.1 GCF_017614965.1 Streptomyces griseorubiginosus
GGCACGCCCTTCCCCCGGACCCGCAACACCCCGGCGACCCGGTCCCCACCGACCAGCGCGGGCACGACCCGCGCCACGACCCGCACCCGCGTGGAGGGCAGCAACTCGAGCCAGGGCGACCGTGACCGGCCCTCGACGGAGGGTGCCGTGCCGGCTTCCGCCCTGCCGACCGCCGCCCTGCCGGCTGCCGCCCCGTCGGCTTCCGCCCTGCCGGCTTTCGCCCCCCGGGACGCGGCGTTCACGATCATCAGCACGGGCGCCCGCGTCGTCACGACCGTTCCGTCCGCCTCCTCGACCCGGCGCACCTCTGCCTCGACCAGCACGGAGGCCGGGGCTGCGTGATCCCCTCTCACCCTGGGCCGGGTGACTCGTGGGTCGGACGTCACCTCGACCTCGGCCGTCACGGTGGCGTACCGCCGCGCCAACTCCGGCACGGGCCCACGGCGCACATCGGCACCGTGCAACCCGGCGGACACGGCGGCAGCGGCGACGCAGAGAAGCAGGGCGGCCAGAGAGGTCCGCGACCATGCGCCCCGCGGCCATGCACCCCTCCCAGTGCGGTCGCCCGCCACCACCCGTCTCCCCGCCAGCAGCAGACCCGCCGCGCCAAGACAGAACACCGCGATGCCCGTGACCCACCCCGGCGGGGCGTCCAGTGTCAGCGCCGCCGTCGCCCAGGTCGCGAGCGCGGGTGGGACGAGGCGCAGGTCCGTCGGTCCTTCCTGCCGGGGGTGAGCCGCTCCCAGGCGGGCTCCGGAGGCGGCGTGGACGGCGGCGCGGGTGTCGGCCCCCTCGCCGGCGCGGTGATCCGTGCCGTTCCCGGGGCGAACGGGGCCGCGGCTCATGGCCGTACCAGATTCCGCAGGTCGGCGAAGCGGCGGTCGCCGATGCCGTTCACCTCGCGCAGCTCGTCCACCGAGCGGAAGCCGCCGTGCTGTGTGCGGTAGTCGATGATGTGCTGGGCCAGGACAGGACCGACGCCCGGCAGGGTGTCGAGCTGGTCCACGGTCGCCGTGTTGAGGGCGACGGGCGTCCCGGGGGCCGCCCCTGCCGGACCACCGCCGGCCGCACCGGCAACACCCGCCGGACCGGGCGCCGGAGCGGCCGGACCGCCCACGACCACCTGCTCGCCGTCGACGAGGAAACGGGCCCGGTTGAGTCCGTCCGTGTTCGTGCCGGGCCGCACGCCACCGGCCGCGCGCAGGGCGTCGACGACCCGTGAACCGGCCGGCAGCCGTTGGATCCCGGGCCTGCGGACCTTGCCGCTGACGTCGACGACGATCTCGGCGCCGGCGGTGGCCCCGGCCAATCCCCCGGCCTGCGTCACACCGCCGGAGCCACCCGCACCTGACTCCCCGTCGGTCTTCCGGCCGTCGAGCCTCCCCTGCCCGAACTCCCCCTCCGCGCCCTTCCCTTCGCCGAGCGGCACCGCCGCCCGCACCACCTCCGGCGCCCGCACGGACTGCGGCCGCCCGCTCCAGAAGTGCTGCACGGCGAACACGGCTGCGACCACGAGCAGCACCCCGAGCGCGACCACGTTCCGCCGCTCCAGCCCGCACCGGGTCTGCAACCACACCGGCATCCGCTCCCGCAGCGCGGGTCCGACGCGCGCCCGCCAGGTCTCCACCGGCCGCCGGACATCGGTCTGTTCGGCCACATCT
>NZ_WVUG01000623.1 GCF_017614965.1 Streptomyces griseorubiginosus
CCCACCGACGAACTCGTCGTCCCCTCCCGCACCGTCCACCTCCCCCTCTCCTGGGACGACCCCGCGACCCGCGAGGCGATCGCCCGCTACATGGCTGGCGTCCGCGACGACGCCCCCTGGTGCCCCTGGAACATCGAGTTCATCCGCCGCGTCAACGGCCTGGAGTCGGTGAACGACGTCTACGACACGGTCTTCGCCGCCGAATACCTCGTACTCGGCCTGGGAGACGTCTACTTGGGCGCCCCCGTGGCCACCCCGCTGGACCCCCGGCACCGCCTGGTGACCACGAAGTACAACCCGGCCCGCACCTGGACCGCCGAGAACTCGGTCGGCATCGGCGGCGCCTACTTGTGCATCTACGGCATGGAGGGCCCCGGCGGCTACCAGTTCGTGGGCCGGACGACCCAGGTGTGGTCGGGATGGCAGCAGCGCGGCGCGTTCGAACCCGGGTCGCCCTGGCTGCTGCGCTTCTTCGACCGGATCAAGTGGTATCCGGTGGACGCGGACGAACTCCTCGACCTGCGTGCCGACATCACCTCCGGCCGTTTCGTGCCGCGCATCGAGGAGGGCACCTTCTCAATGGCCGAGTACCAGGCCTTCCTGGCCGACAACGCCGAGTCCATACGCGAGTTCAGGGACCGGCAGCAGACGGCCTTCGCGGCGGAGCGGGACGCGTGGGAGGCGGCCGGCGAGTTCGCGCGCGCCGAAGCGGCCTCCGCACCCGCGGCCTCCCCGGCCGAGGTGACCGTCCCGGCCGGAGGACGTCTCGTGGAGGCCGAATTCGCAGCCTCCGTCTGGCAGTTGAACGTGCGGCCCGGTGACGAGGTGACGGCAGGACAGCCGCTCCTCGCCCTGGAGGCGATGAAGATGGAGTCCAGGGTGCACGCGCCGATGGCCGGCGTGGTGGCGGAGATCCTGGCCCGGCCCGGCGACCAGGTCGAGGCGGGGACGGCACTGCTCGTCCTGGCCCCGGCGACGAACTGAACGCTCCGGCCGACGAACAGAAAGAGGCACACAGCATGTCCGCTCTCTCCCGAGTACGCGCCGCCTATGCCCGCATCGAGGCCGTGGACCGGCCCGAGATCTGGATCGACCTGCGCCCGCAGGACGAGGTCGAGGCGGAAGCGCGGGCCATCGACGCACGCACCGCCTCCGGCACCCGACTCCCGCTCGCCGGCCGCCTGTTCGCCGCCAAGGGCAACATCGACGTGGCGGGCCTGCCCACCACCGCGGGCTGCCCGGCGTACGCCTACCACCCGGAGACCGACGCCCCGGTCGTCGCCCGGCTCCGCGCGGCGGGCGCGATCGTGCTGGGGACGACGAACCTGGACCAGTTCGCGACCGGCCTGGTGGGCACCCGCTCCCCCTACGGCGCCGTACGCAACGCCCACGACCCGTCCCGCATCAGCGGCGGCTCCAGTTCCGGCTCGGCGGTCGCGGTGGCCCTCGGCATCGTGGACCTCGCCCTCGGCACCGACACCGCGGGCTCGGGCCGGGTCCCGGCCGCCTTCAACGGCATCGTCGGCCTCAAGCCGACCCGCGGCCTGGTCCCCACGGAGGGCGTGGTCCCCGCCTGCGCCTCCATCGACTGCGTGACGGTCTTCGCCCGCACCCTCCCGGAGGCCGAACAGGCCCTGTCCTTCATGGCCTCCCCAC
>NZ_WVUG01000624.1 GCF_017614965.1 Streptomyces griseorubiginosus
GGGCCGCGGGGTCTGGCGGTGGTGCGTCTGGCGACGGGGCCGCGGGGTCGGACGGTGGTGCGTCTGGGGACGGGACCGCGGAGGCTGACGGTGGTTCCTCCGGGGACGAGATCGCGGGGGTCGGTGGCGATGCGACCCGCGCCAGGTACGACAGGACCGACGAGGAGGCCGAGGGGGCGTCCGGCGAGGCCATGACCGACGGCTCCTCGGACGGGGCTGCGGCGGAGACGGGGGACGACGAGACGCCCGGCGGTGCCGTGGACGGCGAGACGGCGTCCGAGCGGCGCGCTGGCCGGTCGGAGACGGCTGGCGAGGCCACTGGGGACTCCGAGGACTCCGAGGACGCAGAGAGCGCCGCCGGCGGCGCTGTGGGCACCCAGGGCCGCGGGAGCTCTGCGGAGGCCGGGGAGTCCGAGGGCGCTCAGGACGCGGAGGACACCGCGGGTACGGGCGACTCGGACGTGGACGATGCCGGGAAGGCCGGCGACGCTGAGGGCGGCGGCCTTGACTCCGCGAGCGCGCGGGACGCCGACGCCGAGGGCGATGGCTCGGCGGAGGGTAACGATTCCGCTGAGGTCGCCGGCGACGGCGAGACGGGCGGCGACGCACGCCTGCGTGCCGCTGTCGCGGCGTGGGTACGTACGGGGGAGGCGAAGCAAGCCTCTGCGACCGCGGAGCCCGAGAGCGCCGCAACAGACGCGAACGACAACAGCCCCCAGCCCGAGCCCGACGACAAGCCGAAGACCCCCAACGCCGCCAGGGACCCCCGCTCCGCGGCCGGGACCCCCGAGCCCGGCGTCGAGGGTGCCCGGCCCGCGAATGAGGATCCCCGCTCCGGTGCGGAGGACGCACGGCCTGCCGCCAAGACCCCCGGCTCTAGGGGGAAGGGCCCGGCGTCCGGTGTCGAGGATCCCCGCTCCGGCACTGGGGCCAAGCGGCCTGCCGCCAAGACCCCCGGCTCTACGGAGGAGGGCCCGAAGCCCGGCGTCGAGGATGTCCGGCCCGCGAGCGGGGACCCCCGAGATGGCGCTGAGGCCAAGCGGCCTGCCGCTGAGACCCTCAGCCTCACGGGGGCGGATCCCGAGTCCGGTGTCGAGGATGCTCGACCCGCAGGCGAGGACGTCCGGTCTCGGAGTGGGGGTGCCGACTCCAGCGTTGACGGCGCCCGTTCCAGTGCCGAGGACGCTCGGCCCGCCGCCAAGGACGCTCAGTCCGGTGCTGGGAAGTCCCGTGTCCAGGATGCTCGCCCCGCGGGCGAGGACGCCGAGGACGACATCGAGGACGCCCGCCCCGCGATCGACGACGCCCGGCCCGGTGGCAACGATGGCGAGGACGACCAGCCCGGGGTCGAGGACGAGGTCCCCGATGACGGTGAGGCGGCGGGTGGTGTGGCTCCCGTGCGCGGGCCCGCAGCCGCCGATGGCGGGAAGGGACCGCAGGGGCCACCCGCAGGTGACGACGAGAGCCGCACGGGTGGTGCGGGTGGGAAAACGGCCAACGCCGACGCCAACCCGCCCGCACCCGCCAAACCCGTCGACCAGCCCACCGCCGTCTTCAAGCGCCCCAAGCCCCAGGTCGACCAGCCGACCACCATGCTGAAACTGGGCGGCAAGCTCGGCGACCCCAAGGCCGAGCCCAAGAC
>NZ_WVUG01000625.1 GCF_017614965.1 Streptomyces griseorubiginosus
CGCCACCACCGCTCCCAGCGCCGTCTCGACCAAGACCCGACCGGGCGGCCAGGAGCCCAGCGCCGTCCCCACCAAGCGCCGTCCCGGCACCCTGGCCCCGAGCCCCGTCCCCAGCCGGGTGCCCTCGGGCGGCCAGGTCTCCGTCGTGCCGAGCGGCGCGCCGAACACCGGCGTTTCGACCACCTCGGACTCCTCGAACACGGGCGCGCTGATCGGCGGGGGCGCCGCCGCGGCCGTCGTCGTGGGCGGCGGGGCGGTATTCCTGCTGCGCCGTCGGCAGGCGAACGGGGCGAACGGGGAATGAGCCGCCTCTCCGGGCGCGCCCTCGCCGGCCTCGTGCTGGCCGCGCTGCTCGTGGGCTGTGGCGGCCCCGGAGCCACGACCGGGAGCGCCCCGCAGGGGAGTTCCGCGAGCACCTCGTCCTCACCGTCGTCCCCGGCGCCGCCCGCCGCGAAGCAGGTGCCGGCGGTGGGGCGATCCGTCCCGGTCGGGCTCCGGATACCGGCCATCGGCGTCGACACCCCGGTGATGAAGCTGGGGCTGGCCGCCGGCGGGACCGTGCAGGTGCCGCCGGTCCAGGCGCACGACCGGGCGGGCTGGTACGAGAACTCGCCGACGCCGGGACAGACCGGACCGTCGGTGATCCTCGGTCATGTCACGGTCGGCGCCTACGGGGACGGCGTCTTCCGCCACCTCGCGGAACTGCGCCGGGGCGAGCGGATCGAGGCGCGCCTGGAGAACGGCACCACCGCGGTGTTCACCGTGACGGATGTACGGACGGTGGCCAAGGCGGACTTCCCGACCAAGGAGGTGTACGGGAACGTGGACCGGCCGGAGCTGCGCCTGATCACCTGCGGCGGGGAGCGCACCGGTGACGGCTACCGCGACAACGTCATCGTCTTCGCGGTACTGACCGGCGCCGGCCACTGACCACCGACCGGAACCCGGGCCCGCGGAACGTACGCCGCAGGCCCGGGCTCTTCCTCCACGAGTGACCCCCACGAACCCGGGAGAACGTTGAAACGGTCCCGCGAGAAGGCCGCGTCCGAGTTGTTCGCCGCCCTTTATCCGCGTCTCGCCGGCTGGTGCCGCCGTCTCGTCGACGACGACGAGACGGCCCACGAGATCGCCTCGGAGGCGTTCACCCGGCTGTGGGCGCGCTGGACGGCCGTCACCGAACCGCGCGGCTTCCTCTACGTCACCGCGGCCAACCTCGTCCGGGACCACTGGCGCAAGCTGGAGCGCGAACGCCGGGCCGTGCGGCGCGCCACCAACGAGGTCGCGGTGAGCCCGCCCGCCGAACAGGCGGACCCCTCGGTGCGGTTGCTCGTGCAGTCCCTGCCCGAACGCCTGCGCGTGCCGATCCTGCTGCACTACTACGCTGACATGCCGATCCGGGAGGTGTCCGTGCTGACCGGACGCAAGGAGGGAACCGTCAAGGCCGACCTGCACGCCGCCCGTGAACTGCTCCGCGCCCACCTGAGGAGAAGCGTTGACCACACACTCTGACGAGGGCCCGGACTTCGACCACGAGAACAAGCCCGCAGACCGAGCCCCCGAGAACACCGGACAGCACGGCGGGAGCGAGACTGCCGGACGGGGGCGCGGTCCCAGGGACGCGGGGCGGGGCACCAGGC
>NZ_WVUG01000626.1 GCF_017614965.1 Streptomyces griseorubiginosus
CCACCCCGCCGCCCCGGACCCAGATCTCGCCGATCTCGCCGTCCCCCAGCACCCGCAGCGACTCCGGGTCGACGATGCGCACCTCGCCGCCGCGCGGGCGGCCGCAGGCCACCAGCGTCCGCGTCGGCCGGTCCTCGCGCGGCTCGCGCAGCGCATGCCGCTCCAGCGCCTCGCCGTCCACGGCCCGCGTCACCGGGCCCGCGCCGGTGCGCCCGCCGGAGACCAGCAGGGTGGCCTCGGCCAGCCCGTAGCAGGGCAGCAGCGCGTCGGCGCGGAACCCGGCCGGTGCGAAGCGCTCGGTGAAGGCGCGGCCGGTCTCGGCGGACACCGGCTCGCCACCCGTGACCGCGGCCCGCCAGCCGGCGAGGTCCAGCCCCGCGAGCTGCTCGTCGGTCACCCGGCGCGTGCACAGCTCGTAGGCGAAGTCCGGGGCGCCGCTGACCGCGACGCCGTACCGGCCGATCGCCTCCAGCCAGCGCGCCGGTCGCTTGAGGAACGCCGCCGGTGACATCAGGACCGAGGTGCCCCCCAGCGACAGCGGGAACAGCAACTGGCCGACCAGGCCCATGTCGTGGTGGAACGGCAGCCAGCCCCCGACCCGCTCGCCGGGCTCGCCGCCCACGGCCTCCTCGATCGCCTCGAGGTTCGCCAGCAGGTTGCCGTGGGTGACCACCACGCCGCGCGGGGCGCCCGTGGAGCCGGAGGTGAACTGGAGATAGGCGACCGTCGCCGGGGACAGCTCCGGCATTCGCCAAGAGGCGCGCACCGGTACCGCGTCGGCGGCCAGGCACGGCACCGAGCCGTACCCGCTGGCGGCCAGCAGCCGGGAGACGTCGGGGGCCAGGGCCGCGTCCGTGAAGGTCGCGCAGGGTGCCACGGCCTTGACGATGCCGGCCACCCGCTCCGCGTGGTGGCGGCCGCCGCCGGTCGGCGGGGCCGGGACCGCGATCGCGCCGGCGTACAGACAGGCCAGGAACGACACGGTGAACTGGCGGCGCGAGGTGTGCATGAGCAGCACCCGCTCGCCGGCCGCGCCCCGCGCCTGCAGCCAGCCGGCCAGTTCCCGCGCGGCCGCGTCCAGGGTGCCGTAGGAGACCCGGGCCGGACGGCCGCGCTCCTCGCTCTCGGGCAGCAGGAGCAGCGCCTCGCGCTCGGGCGTCGATGCCGCTCTGTCGAGTATCAGGTCCGTGAAGGTGCGGTGGTGGGTCATAGGGGTCCCCCTGGCAGATCTTCCGTCCGGGCACCCGACCCGTCATTCGGGCACCCGGACCCATCCTGAAATCGAACGTAATGTGCGGCTCATAGAGGGACGCTCGACCCGGACTGGTCCGTGGGGCGGCGCGCTCAGCGGCGCGACCAGCCGACCGGCGGACGAGGGCGGGGGCGCCCGCCGCCCCAGCCGGCCTTGCGCGCGGGCTCGTCGAACACCCCGCCCACGCCGTCCGTTTCGCCCTCCTGACCTGCGGCCGCGCGGAGTCTCGCGAGCAGCACGGCGGTCACCGCGGCGAGCTCCTCGGCGGTGGGGTGTCCACGCACGATGGTGAGAGAGAAGGGAGCTTCCATGCTCCGCAGCTTGTCGCCGGCCCCTCGAGACCTGCTCGGGAAACGGCGGGGAGGGGTGGCGACGGGGGACGAG
>NZ_WVUG01000627.1 GCF_017614965.1 Streptomyces griseorubiginosus
CTAGAAGATCACTGAAAATGTTGCGGGTTCTGGCCCCGGGCCGGCAGGGCCGGGGCCAGTCTTGTAGGCATGCAGGGGGAATGGGCCGGGGAGATGGCCGGGCCGGACGTATGGGAGACCTGCCGTGAGTTGATCCCGGCCGGGAGCGTGTTCGCGTTTTTGGCCGAACACCGGGAGGCACTGTTCCCGCCGTCGATGTTCGCGGACATGTATCCCTCGTCCAACGGCCGTCCGAGTCTGCCGCCGCAGGTCTTGGCCGCCACCGTGGTGCTGCAGAGCCTGCAGGGGCTGTCAGACTTTGAGACGGTCCAGGAACTGCGGTGTGATCTGCGGTGGAAGGCGGCCTGCGGGCTGGGCTTGTACGACATGGCCTTCGATCCGTCGCTGCTGACGTACTTCCGGCGCCGGCTGCGCCACTCGGCCGATCCGATGCGGATCTTCACCGAGGTCAAGAACGTGGTGGCCGCGACCGGGGTGCTCAAGGGCAAGCAGCGACGCGCTTTGGACTCCACCGTGCTCGATGACGCGGTGGCCACACAGGACACCGTCACCCAGATCATCTCCGCGATCCGCCGGGTGATCCGCGAGGTCCCCGGAGCCCAGGAGGTGGCCGCGGAGCACTGCCGCGCGCACGACTACACCGACCCGGGCAAGCCGAGGATCGCCTGGGACGATGAGCAGGCGCGCGCCGCGTTGGTGGATGCTCTGGTCACCGATGCCCTCAACCTGCTCGGGCACCTGCCCGAGCAGGAGTTGGGCGAGAAGGCGGCGAACGCGGTCGGTCTGCTGGCGCTGGTCGCCGGGCAGGATGTGGAACCGGCCGAGGACTCCGACGGACGCGACGGCCGCTGGCGCATCGCCCGGCGCACCGCGGCCGACCGGACGGTGTCCACCGTCGATCCCGACGCCCGGCACATCCACAAAAACCGCACCCGCCACCAGGACGGATTCAAGGGACACGTCTCCTTCGAGCCGGAGAGCGGGCTGTTCACCGCCGTCGCTGTCACCGGCGGCTATGGTCCCGGCAACCACGAAGCGGCCGTTGCCCGTGATCTGCTGGAGGAGGAGGACGGCGACTTAACCGTGCTCGGCGACTCCGCCTACGGCACCGGCGAGCTGCGTGAACAGTTGCAGGCCGCGGGCCACACCCTGGTCATCAAGCCACCGCCGCTGCGGCAGGTGATCCCCGGCGGCTTCACCATCGACGACTTCCGCATCGACCCGGCCGCCGGCACCGCGACCTGCCCGGCCGGACACACCGCCAACCTCGGCCAGGTCAAAGCCGACGGGGCCCGCACCGCCCAGTTCAAACGCCTGTGCACCGGCTGCCCCCTGCGCGAGCGCTGCACCACATCCAAGACCGGACGCACCCTCAACGTCCACCCCCAGCACGAACTGCTGACCGCCGCCCGTCGAGAGGCCGCGGACCCTGCCTGGCAGGCCGAATACCGCAGATGGCGGCCCCCGGTCGAACGGGCCATCGCCTGGCTGGTCGCAGGCGGCAACCGCCGCGTCCCGCACCGCGGCATCATCGCCAACAACCTCTGGCTCCACCACCGCGCCGCCGCCCTCAACCTCCGCCGACTGGTCAACCTCGGACTCACCCGCACCAGCGGCACCTGGC
>NZ_WVUG01000628.1 GCF_017614965.1 Streptomyces griseorubiginosus
TCCCCACCCTCCGCCACCGCGTGCAACTCCGCCCGGAGGCCGAGATGGAGGGCGTGACGGCCGACTCCGTCATCAACGCCATCCTCGCCCACGTCCCCGTCCCCCGCTGATGGCCCTCACCGGACGCGCCGCACTCCTCGCGGCCCTCGGCTCCGTCCCCGTCGGCATCTGGGACCCCAGCTGGACGGGCATCCTCGCTGTCAACGCCCCCCTGGCGGTGGCCTGCGCCTGCGACTTCGCCCTCGCGGCACCCGTACGACGCCTCGGACTGACCCGCTCCGGCGACACGTCCGTACGCCTGGGCGAGAGCGCCGACGTCACCCTCACGATCACCAACCCCTCCCGCCGCCTCCTCAGGGCGCGCCTGCGCGACGCCTGGCCCCCCAGCACCTGGGAGCCCGGAACCGAGGTGGAGGCCTCACGCCACCACACCACTGTCCCCCCGGGCGAACGCCGGCGCCTCACCACCCATCTGCGCCCGACGCGCCGAGGCGACCGCCAGGCCGACAGGGTCACCATCCGCTCGTACGGCCCCCTCGGCCTGTTCACCCGCCAGGGCACCCACAAAATCCCCTGGACGGTACGAGTCCTGCCCCCCTTCACCAGCCGCAAGCACCTCCCGTCCAAGCTCGCCCGGCTGCGCGAACTCGACGGCCGAACCAGCGTGCTCATCCGCGGCGAGGGCACCGAATTCGACAGCCTGCGCGAGTATGTCCCCGGAGACGACACCCGCTCCATCGACTGGCGCGCCACAGCCCGCCAGTCCACCGTCGCCGTACGCACCTGGCGCCCCGAACGCGACCGCCACATCCTCGTCGTCCTCGACACCGGCCGCACCGCCGCGGGCCGCGTGGGCGATGCCCCGCGCCTCGACGCCTCCATGGACGCGGCCCTGCTCCTGGCAGCCCTCGCCTCCCGCGCTGGCGACCGCGTGGACCTCCTCGCCTACGACCGCCGAGTACGCGCGCTGGTCCAGGGCCGCACCGCCCGCGACGTGCTCCCCTCCCTGGTCAACGCGATGGCGACACTCGAACCCGAACTGGTCGAACTGGACGCCCGAGGCCTGACGGCCACCGCCCTGCGCACAGCCCCGCGCCGCTCCCTGATCGTCCTCCTCACCAGCCTCGACACGGCCCCCGTCGAGGAGGGGCTGCTCCCGGTCCTCTCCCAACTCACCCAGCGCCACACGGTTCTCGTGGCCTCGGTGGCAGATCCGTACATCGCCCGCATGGCGAAGGCACGCGGAAACACCGAAGCGGTGTACGAGGCCGCAGCGGCGGCCCAGGCCCAGAGCGAACGCCACCGCACAGCCGAACAACTCCGCCGCCACGGGGTTACGGTCGTCGACGAGACGCCGGATGAACTGGCGCCGGCGTTGGCGGACGCGTACCTGGCTCTAAAGACGGCGGGCCGACTGTAGGGGGAAGTGGAGGGGCCCCGAAAACGCAGAAAACCCCCGGACCGGTATCCCCGGCCGGGGGTTTTCTCAATAATTGTTCGGCGGCGTCCTACTCTCCCACAGGGTCCCCCCTGCAGTACCATCGGCGCTGTAAGGCTTAGCTTCCGGGTTCGGAATGTAACCGGGCGTTTCCCTCACGCTATAACCACCGAAACACTATGAA
>NZ_WVUG01000629.1 GCF_017614965.1 Streptomyces griseorubiginosus
GCCCCGAACACGCCCCCGCTCCCGAGCGCGTCGCCCCACCGCCCGCCGAGCGGCGCGGCGAGCAGCCGGTGGTCGAGCAGACCGTTGCTCTCCCCGCCGATCCTCGGGCTGGAGAAGAGGTGGTACAGCAGGAAGAACGCGGGCAGCTGCAGCAGCCCGGGGAGGCATCCCGACAGCGGCGACACCTTTTCCTCCGCGTGCAGCTCCAGCACCGCCTTCTGCAGCTTCTCGGGGTCCTTGGCGTGCTTTCTGCGCAGCTCGGCGATCTTCGGCTGCAGGGCGGTCCGGGCCTTCTGCCCGCGCGCCGAGGCCCGGGACAGGGGATGCACGAGGAGTCGTACGAGCGCGGTGAACAGGATGATCGCGGCGGCCGCCGCCGCGGCGCCGAACAGCGGTTGGAGCAGGTCGGCGAGCTGGTCGACGACGTCGGCGAAGACGGTGAAGACGGACATGGGTGAACCCTCCGAGGGTCATGCCGGGGTGAGAGTGGTACTTGCGGCATGACGACCCGCGCGGGGTCACGGACGTGCCCCTACGCGACGGTCGCCGGGAGGGTGTGTCCGGGGGCTCGGGGCCGGGTGCGTCCTCTGGCGTCGGGGTCGCGTTGGGGCAGGAAGGCCGTACGACGGGCCCGGTCCCGTATCGCCGTACGCACGCGTGTCGGTGGCACTGCGGGGGCGCACCTCGCGGCGACCAGCGCACAGGCGGCGAGCGCGGCACCGACCGCCGCGGTGGCGGCGAGGGCGACGGTGGCGGTGAGAGTGCCGGCGTCGAGGAGCGCGAGCTGGAGGAGCAACAGGAGGAGCACGGCGAAGGGGCGCGCGGAGAGGCGGTCGCGGAACACCTGGTTCCCGAACGCTCGGTCGCGGAACACCCGGCTCCCGAACGCTCGGTCCCGGACCACTCGGTCGCGGACCACTCGGTCGCGGATCATGCCCCTCCCCCCTAGGCGCTCGTGGTCTCCACCGGCTCCAGCAGACGCTTCGGCTTGAGCAGCGCCTTGCTGACCGGATCGGCCGGATCCTGACTGAGACCGGGTTCCGGCACCATGAGAACGTCGGCGACCGGTACGAGAGTTCCGCACGCGGGACATTCGCCGTAGGTCCCGAGTTCGGTGCCGCAGTCGGCATGCCGGTAGGAGCGCAGCCGGGCCTCTTGGAAGTGCTCGCGGCCCCAGATGCCGAGCGAGCGGAGGGTCGGCCACAGGGCGATGCCGCGCTCGGTGATGACGTACTCGTCGCGCGGCGGCGATTCCTGGTAGCGGCGCTTCTCGAGGATCCCCTCCGCGGTCAGCGTCTGCAGGCGGGCGGCGAGGACCGCGCGCGGGATGCCGAGGTGGACGAGGAAGTCGTTGTATCGCCGGACGCCGTAGAGCGCGTCGCGGATCACCAGCATCGTCCACCGCTCGCCGATGACCTCCAGCGCGCGGGCGATGGAGCACTCCTGTGTCGCGTAGTCCTTGCCCAGTGCCATGCCGTCCACTGTAACCATTTTTCGCGAGGTTGGTTCAATGACCGAACCTTGGGTGTTACGGTGGCCCACATGACTAGGTTCAATGAACGAACCCTCACTCCCTCCGAGGCCCCGCTCACCGGCCCCGCAC
>NZ_WVUG01000062.1 GCF_017614965.1 Streptomyces griseorubiginosus
GCTCGCGGCCGTCGAGGTAGTGGAGGTGGGGGTCGTCGGCCGAGCGCTGGGCGACAATGCGGGCCAGTTCGTCGCGGATGACGTGCAGGGTCAGCTTGCCGCCGGCGACCTCGGCCGGGTCGCCCATGGCCTGGAAGCGGACCTGGTCGGCGGCGAGGCTGTTGACGTCCATCGCGGTGGGGCCGGGGGTGTCCTCGTGCATGGGGCACAGGATGGGCGAGACGACCAGCAGCGGTGTGGTGGGGTGGCCTTCGCGGACGGTGTCGAGGAAGCCGTGCACGGCAGGGGTGAAGGCACGCAGCCGCATCAGGTCGGTGTTGACGAGGTTGATGCCGATCTTGACGCTGATCAGGTCGGCGGGCGTGTCGCGCAGGGCGCGGGCGGTGAAGGGATCGAGCAGGGCGCTGCCGCCCAGGCCGAGGTTGACGAGTTCGACGCCGGCGAGGGAGGCGGCGAGCGCGGGCCAGGTGGTGCTGGGAGTGGTGGCGTTGGAGCCGTGGCTGATGGAGCTGCCGTGGTGCAGCCAGACCCTGCGGCCCGAGTACGGGGCGGGCTCCACCGGCGCGTCGGTGCGCAGGGCCATGAGTTCGGTGGTCTCGGTGTGCGGCAGCCAGATCTCGATGTCCTTGTCGCCGTCGGGCAGTTCGGTGAAGCGGAGGGTGCCGGCCGGGCCGGGCTGCAGTTCGGCGGTGCCGGCGGCCATGTCGATGGTGAGGGTGTTGCCGCCGGTGACGGTGCCCCGTGCGTAGGGCGCGCCGTCGATGAACAGCTCGTAGATCCCGTCCTCGGGGCGGTGGGCGAGGCCGGGGTAGACGCGCTTGGTGGGGCGTGCGTCGAGTTCCACGGTCCGGGTGCGGCTGCGGAGGACGAGGCGTACGCCGGAGGGCTGGGACTCCGCCATGAGGAGCTGTCCGTCGGTGCACTGGGCGCGGGCCCAGGCGGGCAGCCGGTGGGGCAGCACGCCGTCCTCGGTGTGCTCGACCTCCAGGGCGCCGCGCAGCAGGGACGCGGTGACGGGGGTGGAGATCAAGGGTGCGGCGGTGCTCGTCATCTGCTCAGACTCCTGTCGGTCGGGTCGGCCAGTTGCGCAGCAGCGCGTCGAGGGCGTCCAGCATGCGGGCCCAGCTCTCCTCGGAGTCGGGGAGACTGTGGCTGAAGCCGCCGGCGAGCTCCAGACTCACGTACCCGTGAAAGACGCTTCCCAGCAGCCGGACCGCGTGTGTCTGCTCGGGTTCGGGCAGGTCGTAGCCGCGCAGGAGGGCGCGGGTCATCTGGGCGTGCCGTACGCCCGCGCTGGCGGCGGCCGTCTCGGGGTCGAGCCGGAGCCGGGCGGCCGCCGAGCGGCCGGGGTGCTCGCGGCCGTAGTCGCGGTAGACGTTGGCGAAGGCGGTCAGGGCGTCCTTGCCGGAGCGTCCGGCCAGGGCGTCGGCGGCCAGGTCGGCCAGTTCCTCCAGGGCGAACAGGGCGATGCGGGTCTTGAGGTCCTGGGAGCTCTTGACGTGGGAGTACAGGCTGGCGACCTTGACCTCGAAGCGTCTGGCCAGGGCGGAGACGGTGACCTGTTCGAAGCCGACCTCGTCGGCGAGTTCGGCCCCCGCGCGGACGAGGCGTTCGGTGGTCAGGCCCACGCGTCCCATGTGCTTCCCTTCGGTCTGCCTGAAGCGATTATGCGTTTGCCTAACAGCTTTAGGCAACTTAGCCTCGCGTTTATGAAACCGCTGACCGAGCAAGAGATCCGTGCCGCCTTCGTCAACTGCAGCAAGGGCGAGGCCAAGCGTCTGTCCGTCCCCCGTGATCTGGCCGAGCAGCCCTGGGAGGACCTGGACTTCCTGGGCTGGCGCGATCCGCAGGCACCCGACCGCGCCTACCTGGTCGCCGAGTTGGAGGGGCAGGTGCGTGCCGTCGTCCTGCGCGGCTCGAGTGCCGGGTCCTGGCAGACGCGGCGCAGCATGTGCTCGATCTGCCTGACCACCCACTCCGGCGGGGTCTCGCTGATGGTCGCCCCGCGCGCGGGCAAGGCCGGGCAGCAGGGCAACTCGGTGGGCGCCTACATATGCAGTGACCTGGCCTGTTCGCTGTATGTGCGGGGCAAGAAGGAGGCGGGCCCCGGCGCCCGGCTGCACGAGACGATCACGCTGGAGGAGAAGGTGCGGCGCACCGTCGCCAACGTCGCCGCGTTCGTGGCCAAGGTGCGGCAGGCATAAGCTCTGCGAATGGCGAAGTACTTCGACGTGCACCCCGACAACCCCCAGCCGCGCACCATCGCCCAGATCGCGGACAGCATCCGGTCGGACGCGCTGATCGCGTACCCGACCGACTCCTGCTACGCGCTGGGCTGCCGGCTCGGCAGCCGTGACGGCATCGACCGGATCCGCACCATCCGCCACCTCAACGACCGCCACCACTTCACCCTGGTCTGCCAGGACTTCGCGCAGCTGGGCCAGTTCGTGCGCGTCGACAACGACGTCTTCCGCGCGATCAAGGCGTCCACACCCGGCAGCTACACGTTCATCCTGCCGGCGACGCGCGAGGTGCCGCGGATGCTGCAGCACCCGAAGAAGAAGACGGTCGGCGTCCGCATCCCCGACCACGTCGTCACCCACGCGCTCCTCGCCGAGCTGGGCGAGCCGCTGCTGTCGAGCACCCTGCTGCTGCCCGACGAGGAGGAGCCGATGACGCAGGGCTGGGAGATCAAGGACCGCCTGGACCATGTGCTGGACGCGGTCGTCGACTCCGGCGACTGCGGCACCGAGCCCACGACGGTCATCGACTTCTCCGACGGCGAGGCGCAGATCGTGCGGCGGGGAGCCGGGGACGTCTCGCGCTTCGAGTGAACTCCAGCATCACCCGAGGCAGGGGGCCCTTTCGGCCCGGCGAGTGGCCCGTGCAACGATGACCGCACCCGGCCCGTCGGGCCGTGCATCCGGTCGCCGCCGAGCGCGCAGAGAGGCAGCCCCCATGACCTCCGTACAGGGAACAGCCGTTGACATCACCACCGAGGACGGCGTCGCCGACGCCTATGTGGCGCACGCCGCCGACGGCAGCGCCCGGCCCGGTGTCCTGATGTACATGGACGCCTTCGGGCTCCGCCCCCATCTGAAGTCGATGGCCGACCGGCTCGCCGAGGCCGGTTACACGGTCCTGGTGCCCAACGTCTTCTACCGGGCCGGACGTTCGCCGGTCTTCGACCTGCCCGAGTTCATCGATCCGTCCGCGCGGCCGCAGCTGTTCGACCAGATCATGCCGGTCATGCAGGCCCTCACCCCCGAGCGCGCCAAGAGTGACGCGGGCGCCTACCTCCAGTGGCTGGCGGACTCCCCGCTGGTGGCGGACGGCCCGGTCGCGGTGACCGGTTACTGCATGGGCGCCCGACTGCTCCTGTACACGGCCGGCGCCTACCCGGACCGGGTCGCCGCCGCGGCCGGTTTCCACGGCGGCCGGCTGGCGACGGACACCCCCGACAGCCCGCACCTGGAGGCCGAGCACGTCACGGCGGAGCTGTACTTCGGCCACGCCGACGAGGATCCCTCCATGCCGCCCGAGCAGCAGCAGCTCCTGGAGGAGACCCTGACGGGGGCGGGTGTACGGCACCGCTGCGAGGTCTATGCGGGCGCGCCCCACGGCTACACCCAGGCGGACACGGCGGCTTACCACAAGGAGGGCGACGAGCGGCACTGGGCGGCGCTGCTCGACCTGCTCGACCGCACCTTCTGACCACCATCCACCAACGACGGGCGGTGCCCGCGGAGTTCGTTCCGCGGGCACCGCCCGTCGTCTTCCGTTCAACTTATTGACATGCACGCGCCTCGGTGGCACGTTGAGAGCGCTCTCAACGTGGTCCGGACCAATCCCCTCAGGTCATCCCCCCACAACAGATGAACCCCCACGGAGGTGGAGCGTGCCCAGAAGGCTCACTCACCGGCTGCTGGCCCCGGCCGCGGCGGCCGCCCTGCTCGCGGCGGTCCTCGCCGTCCACTCACCGTCGTCCGCCGACGCGGCCGTGCCCGCCACGATCCCCCTGAAGCTGACCAACAACTCCGGCCGGAGCGACGCGGTCTACGTCTACACGATCGGCACCCTGCTCTCGACCGGACAGCAGGGCTGGGCGGACGCGAACGGCACCTTCCACGCATGGCCGGCCGGCGGCAACCCGCCCACCCCCGCACCGGACGCGTCCATCCCCGGACCTGCCGCGGGCCAGTCCACGACCATCCGGATCCCCAAGTTCTCCGGGCGGATCTACTTCTCCTACGGCCAGAAACTGGTGTTCAAGCTGACCACCGGCGGCCTGGTGCAGCCCGCGGTGCAGAACCCCACCGACCCCAACCACGACATCCTCTTCAACTGGTCCGAGTACACCCTCAACGACTCCGGCCTGTGGCTGAACAGCACGCAGGTCGACATGTTCTCGGCCCCCTACGCGGTCGGCGTGCAGCGCTCCGACGGGACCACGGTGAGCACCGGGCACCTCAAGTCGGGTGGCTACAACGGGGTCCTGAACGATCTGCGCGGCCGGTCCGGCGGCTGGGCCGGACTGATCCAGACCCGGTCCGACGGCACGGTGCTGCGGGCGCTGGCGCCGGGGCACGGACTGGAGTCCGGTGCGCTGCCGGCGTCCGTGATGGACGACTACATCAACCGCGTGTGGCAGAAGTACGCGTCGACGACCCTGACCGTCACGCCGTTCGCCGACCAGCCGAACACCAAGTACTTCGGCCGGGTCTCGGGCAACGTCATGAACTTCACCAACGGTTCGGGCGCGGTCGTCACCAGCTTCCAGAAGCCGGACGCGGACAGCGTCTTCGGCTGCCACAAGCTGCTCGACGCCCCCAACGACCAGGTGCGCGGCCCCATTTCACGCACCCTGTGCGCGGGCTTCAACCGCTCCACCCTGCTGGTCAACCCCAACCAGCCGGACAGCTCCGCGGCGAACTTCTACCAGGACGCGGTGACCAACCAGTACGCCCGCGCGATCCACGCGCAGATGGCCGACGGCAAGGCCTACGCGTTCGCCTTCGACGACGTCGGCAACCACGAGTCGCTCGTCCAGGACGGCAACCCGCAGCAGGCTTATCTGACCCTCGATCCTTTCAACTGACGCCGAACGGGCCTCACCCCGAGCGGGGTGAGGCCCCTGGCGGTGCGAGGGCTCAGCCGGTCGTCAGGGCGGTGTCGTCGACGACGAAGCTGGTCTGCAGCGAGGAGTCCTCGACCCCGCTGAACTTCAGGGTGACGGTCGAGCCCGCGAGGGATGACAGGTCGAAGGACTTCTGGGTGTAGCCGGAGGCGGCGTTGAGGTTCGAATACGTCGCCAGGGTGGTCGACCCGGCGGTGACCGTCAGCTTGTCGTACGCGGTGCTGCTGGAGGTCTCCGAGGTGTCGATGTGCAGATAGAAGGTGAGCGTCGCCTTGCAGCCGCTCGGGATGGTCACCGACTGCGAGAGCGTGTCGGTGTGGGTGGAGCCGTACCCGTCGAGCCAGGCGTAGTACGAGCCGCCGTGGGCGCTCTCGCTGCTGGAGTTGGTGATCACTCCGCTGGAGGCGGTCCAGGTGGTGTTGCCCGACTCGAAGCCCTGGTTGCCCAGGAGCTGGGCCGAGGTGCAACTGCCGCCGCCACCGCTGGAGCTGACCGTCCAGGTGAAGGAGGCGGTGCCGGTGGCCCCGGTGGGGTCGGTCACCGTGACGGTGGTGCTGTACGTGCCGGCCGTCGTGGGGGTGCCGGAGATGACGCCGGTGGAGCTGTTGATCGACAGACCGGTCGGCAGTCCGCTCGCGGCGTAGCTCAGGGAGCCGCTGTTGGTGCTGGTGGCGGAGATCTGCAGGCTCACCGCGGTGCCGACGGTCGAGGACTGGCTGCCCGGGTTGGTGACCGTGACGCCGCTGGTCGGTACCGTGATGTGGCTGCCGACGTTGATGCCCGCGAAGGCGTTGCCGACACCGGCGTACTGGGTGGAGCCGGTGCCGTACAACGCGGCGGCGGCGCTGAGGGCGGCGGTGCGGGCTCCGGCGTAGTCGGTACTGGACGTCATGTACGTCGTCAGCGCCTTGTACCAGATCTGCAGGGCCGCGGCGCGGCCGATGCCGGCGACGGCGACGCCGTCGGAGGTGGGGCTGTTGTACGTGACGCCGTTGATGGTCTTGCTGCCGCTGCCCTCGGACAGCAGGTAGAACATGTGGTTCGCCGGGCCCGAGGAGTAGTGGACGTCGAGGTTTCCGACGCCCGAGTACCAACTGTCGGCCGACGAGCCGTCCTTGCTGGGCTTGTCCATGTAACGCAGCGGTGTGCCGTCGCCGTTGATGTCGATCTTCTCGCCGATGAGGTAGTCACCGAGGTCGGAGGAGTTGTTGGCGTAGAACTCCACACCCGTGCCGAAGATGTCGGAGGTCGCCTCGTTCAACCCTCCCGACTCACCGCTGTAGTCCAGACCCGCGGTGTTCGACGTGACGCCGTGGCTCATCTCGTGACCGGCGACGTCGAGCGAGGTCAGGGCGTGGGTGCCGCCGGAGCCGTCGCCGTAGGTCATGCAGAAGCAGTCGTCGTCCCAGAAGGCGTTGACGTAGTTGCTGCTGTAGTGGACACGGGAGTAGGCGGCGACGCCGTCGTTCTTGATGCCGCTGCGGCCGAAGGTGTTCTTGTAGAAGTCCCAGGTCTCCTGGGCGCCGTAGGCGGCGTCGGTGCCCGCGGTCTGGGTGTTGGAGCCGGATCCGGTGCCCCAGACGTCGTCGGAGTCGGTCATCAGGGTGCCGGTGCCCGAGGTTCCGTTGCTGAGGTTGTACGTCTTGTGACCGCCGCGGGTGGTGTCGTACAGCTGGTACGTCGACCCGGACAGCGTCGTGTTGAGCGTGACGGTGCCGCTGTACTGGGTGTTGCCGGTGCCCGTCTCGACCGCCTGGAAGCGGTGGAGTTCCTTGCCGGTCGTGGCGTCGGTGACGACGTGCAGCTTGCTGGGCGTTCCGTCGTCCTGGAAGCCGCCGATGACGGTCTCCCACGCGAGCCTCGGGGTGCCGGTGCCCGCCCAGATGACCTTGCGCGCGCTGTCGGGCTTGGCCTGCTCGGCGTCGAGGGCCTTGGCGCCGGCGAGGGCCTTCGCCTCGGCGGCCGACTTGGTGACGGCGGCCGTGGTGGTGGCGACCTTGATGGTGTGCTTGTTGTTGAACGTCGTACTCACCGTGCCGGCCGCGAGAGAGGCGGGCGGGGTGTGCACGACGAGGTCGCCGCCGAGGACCGGCAGACCGGCGTAGGTGCGCTCGTAACGGGTGTGCAGCGTACCGTCGTTGTCCTTGACGACGTCCTTGACGACCAGCTTCTCCTTGGCGCCGAGGCCGAGGGTGCGGGCGATCGCCGTGGTGTTCTGCTGCGCGGCTTTGATCAGGGCGGTGTGCTGCGCCGGGCTCAGCTTCGCCTCGACGCCCCCGGTGCGCAGGGGGCTGGGGCGGGCGGATGCCGGCTCGGCGTTCGCGGGGACCGACTGCATGCCGACGGCGAGGAAGGCGGCGGTGGAGAGCAGGGCTCCTGCCGCGGTCCGCTTGCGGGGGATGCGTCTCACTCGTTCTCCTACTGCTGCGGCCGCGTGGGGCGACCGGTGAGAGACCGGGCAGCCGGGTCTGCTGTCCGGGACGAGCCGAGCTGTGCGGGACCGGGCACGCGCGGCGGCGACGTGCGGCTACCGTGCGGTAGTTGAGAGGGAGAATGACAGAGTTGTCGGAGACATGTCAGCACGTAAGGAGCGCGTCAAGGGTTATCCCTCGGTGTGGGGCGGACGCAAGGCGCCCACCCCCGGCAGAACTGTGCTTCACCTGTACTTTCGCTGTGCAACGCCCTACCGCTACCGCACGAAGGTGATCGGGTACGGCGACGGACCGCCGTCCAGCAGATGGTCGTCACGGCCCTTGAGGAACCGGTCGAAGAACGAGGCCACCAGCGCCCGGTTGGCCGCCACCGCTCGGTGTGCGTCGACCGTCCCGACCGCCGCGTCCAGCGTCGCCGCCGGGACCCTGCCCGCCAACTGCGGCAGCAGCGCCTCGGCGTCCGTGAACGAGGCGTGCACGGAGTCGTCCAGCGTCACGTCGGCCTTCCAGCCGCGCTGGTGCGCCCAGAACGACGCCCACGACGGCTCGCGGCGCACATCGCTCCCGTCGTCCGCCGAGCTGTTGCCCATCAGCAGAAACGGCCGGTCCAGTCCGTGCAGGGCGACCTCGCTGAGGTTGGTTCCGTCGGGCTTGGAGGTGTACTCCAGCGTGCCGTCCAGATCGACGCCGGCGTTGATCCGCCGATCGCCGTACATCGTGTTCGCCGCCGTGAACCCGCCGGCGGAGTGCCCGAACATGCCGATCCGGTTCAGGTCCATGCCGTCGCTGAGCCGCTTCGGCAGACTCGTCAGCCGGTCCAGCACCAGTTCGGTGTCGGCGATGCGCGTGTCCATCAGCTTCGTGAAGAACGCCAGGGTCGTGCCGTTGCGGAACGCCTGGTCCCAGGCCGCCGTCATCGGCCCGTTGCCCACCACATGGCCGTCCGGGAACTGCACCGCCGGGGCCTCCCCCGTGTGATCGACGCTGACCACCACATAGCCGCGCGAGGCGAGGTCCTCGGCCAGGGACACGTTCCAGCCCCTCGGGTCACCGGCGCCGGGCGAATACAGGACGACCGGGAAACGGCCCGGTGCCATGGCGGCGTCCGCGACCGAGTGCGTCCTCGTGGCGGCCCAGTCCACCAGACCGGCCGGCAGCATGTCGCCCTCCTCGACCGCCGCACCGGTCGCCGCGGCCACGGCCGGCGGGAACTGCTTCGTGAAGGGCCGCCCGCCCGTGTGCACCGCCGGGTAGAACACGCTGATCATCAGCTCCCGGTAGGGCCGGCCGGCCACCCACGGGTCCGCGCGCTTGCCGTCGACGAGCCGGAAGGACGACACTCCGGTGGCATGACGGCCGCGCGGCGCCGGCAGCGTGAGCGTCACCCCCTTCGCAGGCTTCGACGACCCCGCCGACGCCGGCGCGGCGTGCGAGGCGGACACGGCCGAAGCGGGGACGACGGCCGTCCCGGCAAGACCGGGGACGACGAGGCCGACCAGACAAGCGGCGACGAGACGAGAGCTGCGCATGGAGGTTCCTTCGGATGCGGCGCTGCGGTGCTCGGACACCTCGACCTTCGCAACACGCCCCTCCATGAACCATCGTGCTGCCAGGCCTTTCCCCCCTCGGGAAATCCCCACCGCGGCAGGGCGGTTGACCGCCCGATGACCTCGGTCTCCTGTGGTTACCGAGGAACCACAGGAGAGTAGTATCTGTTCGTTCGGGAAAGTGCTGCTCAGTCACTGGGAGATCCGATGGGAACCAAGCAGGTCGGTGGCTCGGTCGACGCGGCGGATCTGCGGCGGGCGGACTCGTTGGCGCGGGAGATCTTCTCCGACGTGGCCAACAAGTGGGCGTTCCTGATCATCGAGGCGCTCGGCGAGGGCACCCTCCGCTTCACCGAACTGCGCAACGAGATCGAGGGCGTCAGCCACAAGATGCTCACCCAGAACCTGCGGATGCTGGAGCGCAACGGCCTGGTGGAGCGGACGGTGCACCCCACCGTCCCGCCCCGGGTCGAGTACACCCTGACCGACGCCGGCCAGGGATTGCGGGCGACGGTCGACAGCATGTGCGACTGGACTCACCGGTACTTCGGCCACATCGAGGCGGCTCGCAGCCGTTTCGACGCCTGACGCAGGGGGCGGCGGCCCTAGGCTCTGCCCCGGCACCGGCACAACCCGAGGAGCGCAGCCGTGTTCGACGTCGTAGCGGAGTACCCGTATCCCGAGAGCCGACGACCGGACGCGGCTCCCCAGCCGCACGAGCTGCTGCAACCCGTGCTCGGTCTGCTCGGGGTGTGGCGCGGGCGCGGCGAGGGCGAGTATCCGACGCTCGATGCCGACTTCTCGTACGCGCAGGAGGTCACCTTCAGCCACGACGGTCGGCCCTTCCTGCGGTACGAGGCCCGGGCGTGGCTGATCGACGCCGATGGTGCGCCCGTGCGACCGGCGGCGCGCGAGAGCGGGTGGTGGCGGCTGCAGCCGGAGGGCCGGGTGGAGGCGCTGATCACCCAGCCGGCCGGGATCGCCGAGATCGCGGTGGGCCGGGCGGCCGACGGTGTGGTCGACCTCGCCACCGACAGCGTGGCCGTGACTCCCACGGCCAAACAGGTCGACGCCACCCGCCGCCGCTACACCCTCACCGACGAGGACACCCTCGCGTTCGTCCACGACCTGGCGGCGGTCGGTCAGCCGTTGCGGCATCACCTGTCGGCGACGTTGCGCCGCGAGCGGTAGGTCGGGGCGGCCTTTCAGTTCCCGGATACGGCCCGGTTCAGTTCTCGGATGCTGCCCGGTCACGGTCGGGCTGGTCGGCCGTGAGGCTTCCCAGGAGGGCGAGGGCCTGTTCCGAGGTGCTGCCGGGGGCGGCCTGGTAGACGACCAGTTGCTGGCCGGGGGCGCTGTTGACGGTCAACGACTCGTAGTCCAGGGTCAGTTCACCCACGAGGGGATGCTGGAAGCGTTTGGTCTCGTGGGTCTTCTGGCGGATGTCGTGGCGGGCCCACAGGCGCCGGAACTCGGGGCGCTTCAGGGAGAGTTCGCCGACCGTGCGGATCAGGCGGGGGTCGTCGTGGCCCGTGCCCGCCGACGAGCGCAGTCCGCCGACGGTGTTGACGGCGACCCGCTCCCACTCCGGATAGAACGTGCGCGCGTCCGGATCCAGGAAGACCAGCCGCACCAGATCCTCGCTGTGGGTGTGGCCGGCGAAGAGGGCCTTGCCGAGGGTGTTGTGGGCGACAACCGTCAGGCAGTGGTCCAGGACCACGGCCGGGGTGCGGTGCCAGTCGTGCATCATCCGCAGCAGGACCGGGCTGACCCGCTCGGCCCGTGCGCGTGACGTGGACCGTTTCGGAGCCGGGCGTGCCAGGCGGTGCAGATGGTCTGCGGCTTCCACGTCCAGGCGCAGGGCCTGGGCCAGGGCGTCGACCACCTGGGCGGAGGGGTGCCGTTCGCGGCCCTGCTCCAGCCGTACGTAGTAGTCCGAGCTGACACCGGCCAGCAGCGCGACCTCTTCCCGGCGCAGCCCCGCGACCCGGCGCCGGCCCGTGACCGGCAGGCCACTGTCCTCGGGGCTCACCAGGGCGCGCCGGGCACGCAGGTAATCGCCGAGCGGGTTCGCGCTGTCCATGGCCACAACCCTAGGCACGTGCACCCCGGGAGGGGACACCGGATGGTGGCCGTAGTACTCCTACGATCGGCGCTCGGCGGAGAGCGGCGGTCTGGTTCGGCGATCCGGCCGGCACCAGGCTCAGCGGCATGACTTCTTCATCTCCCCACGGGGACACCGCAGTTGCGACCTACGACACCCACCGCCTTGCCCCGCCTCTGACCGGTCGGGTCGCCGTCGTCACTGGCGCCTCCAGCGGCATCGGCGCCGCCACCGCCCGCCGGCTGGCGGCCGGGGGTGCCGATGTCGCCCTGCTGGGCCGCCGCGAGGACCGGCTCGAGGAACTGGCCGAGGAACTCAGGGCGACGGCGTCCGGCACCGTCCTCCCGTTCGCCGTCGACCTCACCGATGCCGAGGCGCTCGACGGCGTCGCCGAGGCCGTCGGCTCGGGTCTGGGCCGGGTGGATCTCGTCGTGGCCAACGCCGGGGCGATGCTCGGCGCTCCCTTCGAGGCGGCCCGGACCGATGAATGGGACCGCATGCTCGACGTCAACCTGCGCGGTGTGCTGCACACCGCGCGGGTCTTCCCCGGGGGTCTGCTCGGCGCCGCGGCCGAGGGGCGTCCCGCGGATCTGGTCCATGTCGGCTCGGTGGCGGCCCACTCTCTCTACCCCAACTGGTCGGTGTACTGCGCCACCAAGGCCGCGATCGCCCACCTCACCCGCAATCTGCGCGCCGAACTGGGCCCCCGCGGAGTTCGCGTGCGCAACGTCGAACCAGGTGTGACGGTCACGGAACTCGGCGCGGACATGCGGGACGACGACATGCGGACGACGCTGGACCGGATGCGCAGCGATCTGCGTCCGCTGGCCGCCGAGGACGTGGCCGAGGCGATCGCCTTCTCCGCCGCCGCGCCGGCGCACGTCAACATCGCCGAAATCGTGGTGGTGCCCGTGCAGCAGGGCTGACCCCGAACGGTCGATCATGGCGAGAACTCGCCCATGGATGACCGGAGTCGATCGTCGATAATTGAGAATTATTCAATTACCGGCGGTAAGCCCTTGATTCCGTGTGGTGCTTGCCCGTAGACCTTGCTCCACAACCGCCGCGGCTCTGGGGGGAGTTGGCGTATGCAAGGCACGATCGACGGGTTCCGCTATGGCGCGGTGACCCCGGTGGCGGCCTATCTGATGGCCTGCCTGGGAGGGGCGCTCGGACTGCGGTGCATCGTCCGCTCCCTGCTCAACCAGCAGTCCTGGAAGCCGGGTTGGCTGGCGCTGGGCGCGGCGTCCATCGGCTGCGGGATCTGGACGATGCACTTCATCGCGATGCTCGGCTTCCAGGTCGCACAGACCGGGATCCGCTACGACGCGGGTCTGACACTGCTGAGTCTGGCCGTGGCGATCGTCGTGGTCGGCATCGGCGTGTTCATCGTCGGCTACCTGGGGGCCGGCCGCGTGACGTTGGGCGTCGCGGGTGTGATCACCGGCCTGGGCGTCGCCGCGATGCACTACCTCGGCATGGCCGCCATGCAGGTCAACGGGGACATCGTGTACGACACCGCCACCGTCGGCCTGTCGGTGCTGATCGCGATCGTCGCCGCCACCGCCGCACTGTGGGCGGCGGTCTCCGTCCGCGGTTTCCTGGCGAGCCTCGGCGCCAGCCTGGTGATGGGCGTGGCCGTGTCCGGCATGCACTACACGGCGATGGCCGCGGTCAGCGTCCATCTGCACGGCTCCGGCACCTTCGCGGGCGACTCGCCCACGTCCCTGCTGCTGCCCATGCTGCTGGGACCGGCGGTCTTCCTGCTGCTGGCCGGTGTGGTCGTCATGTTCGACCCGCTGCTGGTGCTGGGCGACGGCGAGTGGAACAGGTCGCCGTCACCGCCGCAGGCGGCCTCGCCCGCGCCACAGCCCGACGGCACGTTCCTCGGCGGTCCCGCCGTGACCGCGCGGGCCCGGCAGGAGACGTACGGCACCGCACCCGCCGCACCGCAGTGGGCCCCGCCGCGCGCCGACGAGTGGTGACCTCCGAAGGGTGCACGGCCCGGTCACTCGTCCGGCGACGCGCTCACCCCGGCCGCCCCACCCGAGCTGCCCCTTTCGGGTTCTCGGCACGGCGCGGACGCAGACGGCCGTGGTTGGGCACCGTCCACAGCGGGTGACCCCGTACTCCCCAGTCCCGCAGCAGGGCGTTGGCGGCGAGGAAGCCGCTGGTGGTCCGCGTCCCGCAGCACGGTCACGCTGCCTCCTGGTGCGGGTCGTCGATACGTCGGGGGATGCGGGCATGCCGAGTCCGTCGCGGCACAGGGCGGGTCAGCGGGGGAAAGGGCGTCTGGGCAGCCCGGGCACTTCCAGGGCCGCCCGGAGCATGGGCAGGACGGGGGTGCGCAGGCCGATGGGGAGGTCTTGAGGGAGCCGGCGTGCCCATCAGGCCTGCGGGTGTTGATGCGCGCGCCCTGCGGGAGGTCTTCGATGCTCTCGACCGTGGCTTCCAGCCGTCGCACCTGCGCGCTGCGGGCGAGGTCGCGTTCGACGAGCCGCTCGAAGTCGTCCGAGCGGATCATCTTGTACGACAGGGGTGTGATGTCGTGCTCGACGGGATCGCCGGAGGGGTGGTGGACGCGGAGGCGGTGCCACGCCCTGGTGACGGCCGCGTCGAAGCGTCCGCGGCCCGCCTCCCAGAAGCACCAGGTACGCCGGGGCGGACGCAGTGGCCCGGGCGGGGCGTCCAGCAGCACGACCGACAGGCGGCCGGACCTCGGCGGAGGGCAGGAGAGGCGGTGAGCGAGGGACAGACCCGCGGCCCCGGCCCCGATGACGGCGACGTCCGCCTCCGGCACGATCGGTCACTCCCCCTGGGGTGCTGCCATGTCTGCTGCCATGTCTTCCGCGGTGTCTTGAGGAACCATGCCCGGTGCAGTACCCCTTCGGGTGCGGATCGCCACCCGGCCGTTGTCCGTTCGGCGCAGTCGCATCGGTCGCGCAGCGTTGTCACGCCGCGCAGTCGACGCGTTCGTCCGTGCCGAGTCGGCGCGCGAGGCGGTGCAGCCCTCGGCGGGCGTGGCTCTTGACGGTGCCCAGCGGCCATCCGGTGAGCTCGGCGATCTGGGTCTGCGTCAGGTCGTCGTAGAAGGCGAGGTTGAGCACCCGTCGCTGCGGGGCGGGCAGGCGTGCGAGTTCGTCGGCGAGCACGACCCGGTCGATGGCCCCCTCCGGGCTCACGGCCTCGTCGGGCGCGACCAGAAGCAGCCTGGCGCCCGCGGCGGCGACCAGTTCGGTGCGCCGGGTCCTGGCCGAGAGCGCGTCGGCGATCTTCCTGCGGGTGATGCCCATGAGCCAGCCGGGCAGCGTGCCCCGTCCGGGCGCGAACCCGGAGCGCCCGCGCCAGGCGGCGAAGAAGACCAGTTGGGTGACGTCCTCCGCCTCCTTCGCGTCCCCCAGCGAGCGCCTGGCGAGGGCGTACACCAAAGGGCCCCAGCGGCGGTGCGCGGCTTCCAGGCAGGCCTCGTCACCAGCCAGGAACCCGTCGGCGAGGTCTGCCTCTTCGATGTCCGGGCCGGCGAGCGGCTCGGGCGCGGGCAGGCGGGGAGCGGGGGCCTCGCCGATGTCCGCGCTGGTTTGCTGGGCGGTCGTCATGGCTCTCCTCCGCTGGACCTTCTGGTCGCCGTGAGCTACGGCGGCCCTTCCACGGTGCAGAGGTGATGCAAGACGGACAACTCGCATCGTCTTTGCATCGAAATGGTGCCGGCGAACGGCCGGGCAAGCCCCCTGCCGGTGTTCCGAGCCCCACCGCATCCGATCGGGCCGCTCCCGCCGAACCGGTGACTACGACGCGCACTCCGATCGCGAGGATCTCGATGAGGGGAACCGGAATGAGCCCCACCGTGACGCAGGACCACCGTGCGAGCGGGCGTCCACGCGAGCATCCGAGCTGCGAGGAGGGCTTTCCCGCGCCCGCGCAGCGCACAGCCGGCGCAGCGGCCCCCGGGCTGGGCGATCGAGGCGAGGGCCCGCGCCCTCGCCCTACGGCCCCGACCCGCACGCCGTCGACGCCGACGTGACCGGCGCGGTGCGCACGGTGCTCGGCGACCTGCTCGGCCGCCGCCTGGCGGCGGCCGAGGCCGTCGATCCGCTGTTCGGCGTTCCCGCTGGAGGCACTGAACGCCACGCTCACCGAACGCGGGGTCCCCACGCTCATGCTGGGCGGTGCCGTGCCCCCGGACGCCCTGATGGCCGTGCTGCGGGGCGTGGGTCCGGCGGCGGTGGCCCTGTGGTCGCAGTCGGCCGCCACGGCCGGTACGCCGTAGGTCCAGCACCTGGTGGAGACCCGCTGGGGCGTTCGTGGTGCCCGGATGCAGAGCCGGGTGCTGTTGTGCGGTCCGGGCTGGAAACGGACCCGGATTCCTGGTCCGCCGCGCCCGCGTGGCCTGCACGAGGCGCTGCGCGTGCTGGGGGCGCTGGATCTTTCAACTCCCGCCTGAGCAACGGGATTGGCCTGTTGTTACGGTGCACCGGTGTCTGAATCCTCACGCGATACCGCCGCGGGTGCCGGCTGGGGCGTCGCGGAACCCGGCGAGTACAAGCGGCTGATGCCGTCCAAGGTCCAGAGGCTCTCCTGGCTGAACCCCAGGACACTGTGGGCCGCCCGCAACGGTGTGGTGGCCTCGTGGTTCGGGGACCCGACGGGGCACACCCGCAGCAGGTGGGTGGCCCAGCGGGAGGCGGCGGGGGCACCCGCCGACAAGGTGATCCGGCGTGCGGACCCGGAGCGGTTCTCCTTCATGCTGATGGGCGACACCGGTGAGGGCGACGACTCCCAGTACGCCGTGGTGCCGGGCTTCCTGAAGATCGGTCGCGGGACGGACTTCGCCGTCATCGCCAGTGACGTCATCTATCCGGTCGGCAGCGCCGACGACTACGGCACCAAGTTCTTCCGTCCCTACCAGGACTACCCGGCGCCGATCTACGCGGTGCCGGGCAACCACGACTGGTACGAGGACCTGGGTGCCTTCATGCGGGTGTTCTGCGGCGACGCCCCGGCCCTGCCCCGTGAGGCGGCGCCGCGGCCCTTCACGCGGGCCTGGATGCGTTCGCTGCTGTGGCACCGGCCGCGCTCCGGAGACGGCCGGCACCTGGACGAGGAACGGCGGTTGAGGTCCGCACCCGAGCAGCAGGCGGTGCAGCCGGGACCGTACTGGGCGATCGACGCCGGACCGCTGCGCATCATAGGCATCGACACGGGTCTGCTGGGCACCATCGACGCCGAGCAGGGCGCCTGGCTGCGTGAGGTCTCCCAAGGACCCCGCCCGAAGATCCTGGTCACCGGCTCGCCCCTGTACGTGGACGGCGAGCACCACCCGTGCACCATCGAGGGCGGTGGCGGCACCGTCGACGACATCGTCCGCGACCCGGCGCACCACTACGTGGCGGCGATAGGCGGCGACATCCACAACTACCAGCGCTATCCGGTCCAGGTGGAGGGCCGCACCATCCAGTACGTCGTCTCGGGCGGCGGCGGCGCGTTCATGCACGCCACGCACACCATCCCGCGCGTCGACATCGCGAACGTCACGGAGAAGGACTTCCGCTGCTATCCGCTGCGCGGTGACTCCCTCGCCTTCTACAGCCGCCTGTACGGCCGCCGGCTGCGGCTGCGCCGCTTCTTCACGCTCACCGAGGCCGAGGCGATGGCGGTGATCGCCGAGCGGCTGGGGATCCAGCCGACCCGTACGCCGGGCGGACCGGTGCGGGTGACCCGGCGCGTGCGTCTGGTGGCGAGCCTGCTCGGCGCGGGCGGCCGCCCGGACCGTACCTCGCGCTTCCGCCTGCCGGTGCGCAAGATCTACACACAGCTGTTCTCTCCGAGCTCGGCGACCTACAGTCCGCCCTTCTTCAAGAGCTTCCTGCGCCTGGACGTGAGTCCGGAGGCGGTGCGGGTGCGGTGCTTCGCCGCCACCGGCAACCGTGCGCAGGAGATCGAACCGCCGGTCGAGGACGAGTTCGTCATCGCGCTGACCTGACCGGATCTTGACCCTGGGGGCGGGAACACTTCTCGCGACGTCCCCGTTGGCACTTCCGTACTACTTGATTCATCAAGCAACCACGGAGGAACCCGTGCCGCCGACCTCTCGCCCCCTGCGCAAGCTGGGATTTCTGACCATCGGCCTGTTCGACGAGGCCGATCCGCGGCGGGGCCACGAGTCCACGCTGGAGATCATCGAACTGGGCGAGCGGCTCGGCTTCGACAGCGCGTGGCTGCGCCACCGGCATCTGCAGTACGGCATCTCCTCCCCCGTCGCCGTGATGGCGGCGGCCTCGCAGCGCACCCGCCGCATCGAACTGGGCACGGCGGTCATCCCGCTCGGCTGGGAGAACCCGCTGCGGCTGGCGGAGGACCTGGCGACGGTGGACATCCTGTCCGGGGGCCGCGTCAACCCGGGTGTCAGTGTCGGTCCGCCGATGCACTTCGAGCAGGTCAAGGAGGCGTTGTACCCGGACACCGCGGAGGCGGAGGACTTCTCCTACGAGCGGGTGCGGCGGCTGCTCGCCTTCGTGCGCGGCGAGAGCGCGACCGACTTCAGCGGCGTCGAAGGTTTCGAGGTGTTCTCCGATCGAGTGCAGCCGCAGTCCCCCGGTCTGGGCCGGCGTATGTGGTACGGCGGCGGCAGCCTCAGTTCGGCGCGCTGGGCCGGCGAGCACGGCATGAACTTCCTGACCAGCAGCGTCGTCAAGGCGGAGGACGCACAGGGGCCGTACGACTTCGCCGAGATCCAGCTCTCCCACATCCGCGCCTTCCGCGACCGGCACCCGGACGGGGAAGGCGCCCGCGTCTCCCAGGGCCTGGTCGTCATCCCCACCGACTCCGCGACGCCGGAGCAGCGCAAGCGGTACGAGGAGTACGCGGCCAAGCGCACCCCTCGGACGACGTCACCGCAGGGCCCCGCGCGGCTGCTGTTCGCACCCGACCTCGTCGGCACCTCGGACGAGATCGCCGAGCGGCTGGCCGGACACGCGGCGTTCCGCGAGGTGGACGAGGTGGCGTTCGCGCTGCCGTTCACCTTCGAGCACGAGGACTACGTGCAGATCCTGACCGACATGGCCACGAAGCTGGGCCCTGCGCTCGGCTGGCAGCCGTCGGTGTGAGCTCACCAGCGCCCGGGTGCCGTGCCGGTGATCGGCCGGGACGGCGTGCCGTCCACGCCGACGGGGACGTCGCCGGTGAGCATCACGCGGTGCATGATGCGCGGGAAGTCGAGGTGGGCGTTGTCGCTGGGGGCGAGGTGGATGGTGGCCCGGTTGTCCCAGAAGGCGACGCTGCCCGGCTCCCAGCGGAAGCGCACGGTGTATTCGGGCCGCACCGCCTGTTCCAGCAGCATCTCCAGCAGGGCCCGGCTCTCGGGGCGGGAGACGCCGGTGATCTGTTCCAGGTAGTAGCCGTTGACGAACAGCACCCGCTCCCCCGTCTCGGGGTGCACGCGCACCAGCGGGTGCTCGGAGGCGACCTGGTGGTCCAGCAGATGGCGCAGATAGCTGTCGTCTCCGGGGCGGGGCTGGTAGCCGACGCCGAGACGGTGCTCGGCCCGCAGCCGGTCGGCGAAGTCCCGTACGGGCGCTGAGAGTCCGGCGTAGGCGGCGGCCAGGTTGGACCAGGTGGTGTCGCCGCCGTAGGGCGGTACGGTCTCGGCGCGCAGGATCGTCGCCGCCGGCGGGTCGACGCGGGCGCCGTGGTCGCAGTGCCAGCCGCGCAGCAGGGTGTGCCGGCGGCGCTGCAGCCACTCCTCGTGCTCCATGCCGAACTTCCCGCCCAGCTCCAGCCGGTCGGCGGTGGTCTCCACCTCTGGGACGTCGGGCGGTGAGGCGCTGCCCCGCTTGCCCAGCACGACGGGCCGGCCGAACCGGCGCGCGAAGGCCACGTGGGCGGCGTGGTCGAGCCGTTGACCGCGGAAGAACACGACCTTCCAGCGCAGCACCGCCGCCCGGATCGCGCCGACGACGGCGTCGTCGAGGTCACTCGCCAGGTCGACACCCGTGATCTCGGCTCCGATGTGCCCGGCGACCGGTTTCACCTCGATCCCGGCCGCCCGTGCAGCCGTTGCCATCGCGTCCCACTCCGCCGTCATGCGCTCTCCGTCGCTCGTCCGTGGCGGCTCGGTGCGAGCCGCCACGGAGATCGTGACAGCGTTTCCGGCGCCAGGCGACAGGCAGGTCGAAACTTTCGAAGTGAAAGACGAATGATGCGAGAAGGATTGACGCTTCCTGTGGGCCTCCTATCATCCAAGACGTCCGAGAAGACGGTCGACGTTCGACATGTCGAATCTCGGATGTCATGTCCTGCTCAAATGCGTGCCCCCACACCACCGCAGAGGAGCGTCATGAAACCTCTCCACCCCTTACGAGGGCGTCGGCTGTCCGCCGTCGGCCTGATGGCCGCCACCGCACTGCTGGCCGCCGGAACAGCGGCTGCGGCGCCCGACGCCGCCGTCAAGGCCTCCACCCTCGGGGCCCAAGCAGCCCAGTCCGGGCGGTACTTCGGCACCGCCGTGGCCGGCGGGAAGCTCGGTGACTCGACGTACTCCACGATTCTCGACCGGGAATTCAACATGATCACCCCGGAGAACGAGATGAAGTGGGACACCACCGAGCGCTCCCGCGGCAACTTCAACTTCGGCCCCGCCGACCAGATCGTGGGCCACGCCACCGCGCACGGCCAGCGCATGCGCGGCCACACCCTCGTCTGGCACTCCCAACTGCCCGGCTGGGTCAGCTCCATCACCGACGCCAACACCCTGCGCAGCGTGATGAACAACCACATCACCACCGAGATGAACCACTTCAAGGGCAAGATCTACGCCTGGGACGTGGTCAACGAGGCGTTCGCCGACGGTGGCAGCGGTCAGCACCGCAGCTCCGTGTTCCAGAACGTCCTCGGCAACGGCTTCATCGAGGAGGCCTTCCGCACCGCACGGACCGCCGACCCCTCCGCCAAGCTCTGCTACAACGACTACAACATCGAGAACTGGACCGACGCCAAGACCCAGGGCGTCTACGCCATGGTCCGCGACTTCAAGTCCCGCGGCGTGCCCATCGACTGCGTGGGCTTCCAGTCCCACTTCGGCACCGGCGGCCCGCCCGCGAGCTTCCAGACCACCCTGTCCAACTTCGCCGCGCTCGGCGTCGACGTACAGATCACCGAACTCGACATCGCGCAGGCACCGGCCACGGCCTACGCGAACACCGTCAAGGCGTGCATGAACGTTGCGCGTTGCACGGGCATCACCGTGTGGGGCATCCGGGACAGCGACTCCTGGCGCACCGGCCAGAACCCGCTGCTGTTCGACAACGGCGGCAACAAGAAGGCGGCGTACAACGCGACGCTGACCGCGCTCGGCGGCACACCCACGACCACCGCCCGAGCCACCGCCGCCGCCCTCCCGTCGAGCTTCAGCTGGAGTTCGAGCGGCCCGCTGATCGCGCCCAAGCCCGACTCGACACACAACATCGCGGGGATCAAGGACCCGTCGGTCGTGTACTACAACGGCAAGTACCACGTCTTCGCGAGCGTCGCCGGCTCCTCCGGCTACAGCCTGGTGTACCTCAGCTTCAGCGACTGGTCGCAGGCCGGCTCGGCCACGCACCACTACCTGGACCGCAGCGCGATCGGCAGCGGCTACCGGGCCGCCCCGCAGATCTTCTACTTCGCACCGCAGAAACTCTGGTACCTCGTCTACCAGACCGGCAACGCCTCGTACTCCACCAACGCCGACATCAGCAACCCCGACGGCTGGAGCGCGCCGCGCAACTTCTACGCCTCGATGCCGGACATCATCCGGCAGAACATCGGCGGCGGCTACTGGGTCGACATGTGGGTGATCTGCGACGGCACCACCTGCTACCTGTTCTCCTCGGACGACAACGGACACCTGTACCGCTCGCAGACAAGCCTGTCCCAGTTCCCGAACGGCTTCACCAACACCGTCATCGCGGCCCAGGAATCCAACAAGTACGCCCTGTTCGAGGCGAGCAACGTCTACAAGGTGCAGGGCAGCAACCAGTACCTGCTCATCGTCGAGGCCATCGGCTCCGACGGGCGGCGCTACTTCCGCTCCTGGACCTCCGGCAGCATCGCGGGCTCGTGGACCCCGCTGGCCGCCACCGAGAGCAATCCCCTCGCCCGCGCCACCAACGTCACCTTCCCGGCGGGCGCCTGGACGAAGGACATCAGCCACGGCGAGATGATCCGCGCCGGCTACGACCAGACGCTGACGATCCCCTCCTGCAGGCTCCAGTACCTCTACCAGGGCCTCAACCCCAACGCGAGCGGTGACTACAACAGCCTGCCCTGGCGCCTGGGCCTGCTCACCCAGACGAACTCCGCCTGCTGACCGCCGACCGCCCTCATCACTCACCCGCACGACCAGAGGAGCTTCCCGTGATCGTCCGACAGTCGTTACGTCCCTCCCGGCGCGCCCTCCTCGCCACCGGAGCGGCCGTCGCCCTCGGCGCCGGCATCCTCACCGGCACCGCCCCGTCCTCCCACGCCGCGGGGTCGCTGCCCTGCGACCTGTACGCCTCCGGCGGCACACCCTGCGTGGCCGCCCACAGCACGACCCGCGCCCTGTACTCCTCCTACAACGGCCCGCTGTACCAGGTGCGCCGCGCCTCCGACAACGCCACCCGCGACATCGGCGTCCTCAGCGCGGGAGGCGTCGCCAACGCGGCCGCCCAGGACTCCTTCTGCGCCGGCACGTCCTGCGTCATCACCGTCATCTACGACCAGTCCGGCCGGGGCAACCGCCTCACCCAGGCGCCCGGCGGCGGTGCCGCCGGCGGTCCGGACAACCTGGCCAACGCCACCGCCGCCCCCACCACGGTCGCCGGCCACAAGGCCTACGGCGTCTACGTCGCCCCCGGCACCGGCTACCGCAACAACACAACCAATGGCACAGCCAAGGGCGACCAGCCGGAAGGCATGTACGCCGTCCTCGACGGCACCCACTACAACGGCGGCTGCTGTTTCGACTACGGCAACGCCGAGACCAACAACCGCGACAACGGCAACGGCACCATGGAGGCCATCTACTTCGGCAACATCAAGGTCTGGGGCTACGGCAGCGGCAACGGCCCCTGGATCATGGCCGACCTCGAGAACGGCCTGTTCTCCGGCGTCAACCAGCACTACAACGCGAACGACCCCTCCATCAGCCACCGCTATCTGACCGCCGTCATCAAGGGCGGGCCCAACAAATGGGCCATCCGCGGCGGCAACGCCCAGTCCGGCGCCCTGTCCACCTTCTACAACGGGGTCCGCCCCAACGTCGCCGGCTACAACCCGATGAAGAAGGAGGGAGCCATCATCCTCGGCATCGGCGGCGACAACAGCAAGGGCGCCCAAGGCACCTTCTACGAAGGCGTCATGACCTCCGGCTATCCCTCGGACGCCACCGAGAACGCCGTACAGGCCAACATCACCACGGCCGGCTACGGCAGGTGACAGCGCCGGGCGGCCCGGGCCGACGCACACCGGCCCGGGCCGTCCCTCGCCCGTCCGCGACCACCGCGTTTGATCAGACCTCACCTCATCCGCGAGGCTGGAGGTCCGGCGCAGTCGAGGAAAGGTCCCCCCGTGGTCAGCATCCCGACGTACACGCTCAACGACGGCACGACGATCCCCGCCATCGGCCTGGGCACCTGGCCGATGAGCGACACGGAGGCGGAACGCGCCGTGGCCGGGGCTCTGGAGACGGGCTACCGCCTGGTCGACACGGCGACCAACTACCGCAACGAGTCGGGAGTCGGCCTCGGCATCGCCCGCAGCGGCATCCCGCGCGAGGAGGTCGTCGTCACGACGAAGCTGCCGGGCCGCCACCACGGCCACGAGGAGACGCTCGCCTCCTTCGAGGAGTCCCGCAGGCGGCTGGGCCTGGAGTACGTGGACCTGTACCTGATCCACTGGCCGCTCCCCCGCGTCGACAAGTACGTCGACTCCTGGCGCGCAATGATCAAACTCCGCGAGGACGGACTCGTGCGCTCCATCGGCGTCTCCAACTTCACCGCCGAACACATCGAACGGCTGGAGAAGGAGACCGGTGTGCTGCCCTCGGTGAACCAGATCGAGCTGCACCCGCTCTTCCCGCAGGAACAGCTGCGCGCCTTCCACAGTGCCAAGGACATCGTCACCGAGAGCTGGAGCCCGCTCGGCCGGGGCAGCAGCCTCCTCGAGGACCCGGCCCTCCTCGCCATCGCCGGGGCCTACGGCGTGACACCCGGGCAGGTCGTGCTGCGCTGGCACACCCAGCTCGGCGCGCTGCCCATCCCGAAGTCCTCCGACCCCCAGCGGCAACGACAGAACCTCGACATCTTCGGCTTCGAACTCGACGCCGACCAGCTGGCGGCCGTCTCCGACCGCGCCCACCGGCGCCTGGGCGGCGACCCGGCGGTGCACGAGGAGTTCTGAGCCACCGCGCGGGTACTCGGGCGGCCGCGAGGATCAGGGCGCGTGGAAGGAGCCCCAGGTGGGTGAGCGGGACCGGCTGCGGGAATACCACGACAAGCGCGACTTCCAGCGGACCAGGGAGCCACGGGGGCCGTCGGCCGCCTCGGGGGACGAGCCGCGGTTCGTCGTGCAGATCCACGACGCCAGCACCCTGCACTTCGACTTCCGGCTGCAGGTCGGCGACGTACTGAAGTCATGGTCCATCCCCAAGGGCCCCTCCGACGACCCGCACGACAAGCGGCTCGCCGTGCCCACCGAGGACCATCCCCTGGAGTACGAGGACTTCGAGGGCGTGATCCCGCGGGGCGAGTACGGCGGGGGCACGGTGATCGTGTGGGACCACGGCACCTACGAACCGCTCAGCCACGACCGCAAGGGGCGGACCGTCGACTTCGAGGAGTCCCTGGAGGGCGGACATGCCCGCTTCCGCCTCAAGGGCTCCAAACTGCACGGCGAGTACGCCCTCACCCGGTTCCGCGGCGGCAAGGACGGCGACCGGGAAGAGGCCTGGCTGCTGGTGAGGACCGGCAGTGCGAAGGCCTCCGGGCACGGCACGCCGGATCCGCGCCGGGCCCGCTCGGTCAGCAGCGGCCGTACGCTCGCCCAGGTCGCCGCCGACGACGGCGACCGGGAGTAGCGGGCTGTATCAGGTCTCCGCTCGTCTCTGCCTCGGGCCGGCGGGGGCGCGCAGTTCGCGGTGAACCGCCCAGGCCACCGACACCATCGGCACCGCGACGACCGCGCCGATCACCCCCGCCAGGATGCTGCCGGCGATCACCGAGACCGCCACCACGACCGGATGCAGCCGCACCGCCCAGCTCATCACCAGCGGATGCAGTACATGGCCCTCGATCTGGCCGACGATGACGATCAGCGCGAGGACCACGATCGCGATGACGGGCCCGCGCGACGCCAGTGCGACCACCGTGGCCACGCCCAGCGCGATGGGCGATCCCACCAGGGGGATGAACGCCGCGAAGAACTCCAGCAACGTCAGCGGCAGGGCCAACGGCACCCGCAGCACGAACAGGGCGATGCCGACCAGCACCGCGTTGGTGGCCGCCACGATCACGATGCCCCGCGTGTAGCCGGCGAAGGTCCGCCACGCCGCGCGACCCGCACGGTTCCAGGGGTCCCGGGCCTGCTGCGGCAGCAACTCCTGGAACCAGTGCCAGAACCGGTCGCCGGAATGGATGAAGAACAAGGAGCAGAACAGCGCCAGCACCCCCGCGGTCAGCACCTCCACGAGCCGCCCGGCACCGCTCACCGCGCTGGTGATCAACGTGGAGCGGTGCTCGGACACGAAGGTGTTGACCTTGCCCTGAAGATCTGACGTCACCGAGCGACTCACATGGAACGGAGCTCCCTGCAGCCACCGCTCGATGCGGCCGATGCCCCCGCTGAACTCCCGCCCGAGCTGGTCCCACTCGCTCGCCACCAGCTCACCGACCAGCGCCAGCAGGCCCAGGAACAGCACCAGGCTTCCCACGACGCTCACCACCACCGCGAGCGACCTCGGCAGCCATCGTGCCAGCAGATCGGCGAGGGGACGCAGTACGGAGGTCACGACCAGGGCGAGGAACAACGCGACCGCGACCAGCTGCAGGCGCCCCAGAATCACGAAGCCCGCGTACACGGCCGCCCCGAGCACCAGCAGCCGCCAGGCATAGGCGGCACTGACCTTCAGCCCGTGATGCACGTCCACGCCGCTCCCGGCCCCCGGCGCGGATGCCGACGCCCTGCGCGCCCGGGCCACCGTCCCGTATCCGCGGGCCGGCCGGCTGCCCAGCACGACGTACCGCATCCGACGCGGGCCGCGGCTGCCGCCCGGTCCGGTACCGGGAGGTCGGCGCGACCGACGCGGGGCGTCGCTCACCTGCACGTCACCGCCTCACATCGCCGCAGGTCGTCGAATTTACGCAGCTACGTGTTCCCAAAGCGGCAATCTTCTAAATCGAGGGTGCACGCACGGACCAGTCGCACGGAATCGGGCCCACCGGTCCACTTCCCCGCCGGATTGATCCGTTCCGGCCCCAACCCCCCTCCCGGGGCTCTATGTTCACGGCGGTACTCGATCTTCCCCCCATGTCCAGAGAGGCCCCTCGCATGCGCACCGCGCTCCGCTGCGCCCTCGTCGGCGCGATCGTCACCACCACCACCCTCACCATCTCCGGTACGGCAGGCGCCACACCGCCCGGCCCAGGGGTGACCGCCAAGCTCATCAGCCAGACCACCGTCGGGGACACCGACTACGTCCTGCGCGAGATCACGGTCCCGCCCGGCCAGGCCACCGGCTGGCACTACCACGACGGCACCGTCTACGGCTTCGTCCGCCAGGGCACCCTCAGCCACTACCACTCCGACTGCGCCGAGGACGGCGTCTACCCGACGGGCACCACCGTCCGCGAACCCGGCGGCCCCGGCGACGTCCACCTCGGCCGCAACGAGGGCGCCACCCCACTCGTCCTCGACGTCCTCTACGTCCTCCCGCACGGCGCCCCCTACTCGGAGGACGTGCCCAACCCCGGCTGCCCCTTCCAGTGATCAGCCCGGAGGCAGCGGCTGCTCGGCCCAGATCGTCTTGCCCCGGCCGGTCTGCCGGCTGCCCCAGCGGTGGGTGAGCTGGGCGACCAGCAGCAGTCCGCGGCCGCCCTCGTCGAAGGCGTGGGCCCGGCGCAGATGCGGTGAGGTGGAACTGCCGTCGGAGACCTCGCAGATCAGCGTGCGGTCGCGGATCAGCCGCAGCTGGACGGGCGGGGCGCCGTAGCGGATGGCGTTCGTGACCAGCTCGCTGACCACCAGCTCCGTCACGAACGCCGCCTCGTCCAGACCCCACGCCGCCAACTGCTCGGTGGCGGCCTGCCGGGCCGCGGCCACCCGCTCCGGGTCCGGGGTGATGTCCCAGGTGGCCACCTGGTCCGTGCCCAGCGCCCGGGTGCGGGCCAGCAGCAGCGCCACGTCGTCACTGGGATCCTCCGGCAGCACCGCCTTCAGCACCGTGTCGCACAGCGCCTCCAGCGTGTCGACGGGGGCGGTCAGCGCGCGGCACAGCTCGGCGGTGGCATGGTCGACGTCCCGGTCGCGGTCCTCGATCAGACCGTCGGTGTACAGGGCCACCACCGCGCCCTCGGGCACTTCCAGCTCCATCGCCTCGAACGGCAGACCACCGACGCCCAGAGGCGGCCCGGCCGTCATCTCGATCAGGCTCGCCGTACCGTCCGGCAACAACAGCGCCGGCCCCGGATGACCGGCGGCCGCCACGTTCAGCCGCCGCGAGACGGGGTCGTAGACCGCGTACAGGCAGGTCGCCCCCAGCTCCGCGACCTCGTCTCCGCCGTCGCCCGAGGCCAGATGGGTGACGAGATCGTCGAGGTGGGTGAGCAGCTCGTCCGGCGGCAGATCCACGTCCGCCAGCGTGCGTACGGCCGTGCACAGCCGGCCCATCGTCGCCGTCGAGGGAATGCCGTGCCCCACGACATCCCCGACGACCAGAGCGACACGGCTGCCGGACAACGGGATCACGTCGAACCAGTCGCCGCCGATACCGACCAGCGCGCCCGAGGGCAGATACCGGTGCGCCACCTCCACCGCGGCCTGTCCGGGCAGGCCCTTCGGCAGCAGACTGTTCTGCAGCGCCAACGCCGTGCTGCGCTCGCGTGCGAACCGACGGGCGTTGTCGATACAGACGGCCGCCCGGCTGGCCAGCTCCTCCGCCAGTACGACGTCGTCGCCGCCGAAGTCGTCCGGATTCGCGATCCGTACGCCCACCGCCACACCCAGGGTCGTGCCGCGCGCCCGCAACGGCACCGCCAGCATCGAGTGCACACCTCTGCGCCGGGGGCGACCCGCCGGAGCGCGGGCATTGCGCTCCGCGACCCACCGCATGAACTCCGGCTCCCCCGCCTGGCTGACGACGGCCCGCCCCGCACGCAGAGCCATCGCAGGCGGAGAGAACGACGGGTAGAAGTCCGCGTCCCCGATACGCACCGCCGCCTCCGGCGTCCCCTCCGTCACCGAGCCGTGCGCGACGCGGCGGAGAACGATGTCGATGTCCGGCAGTGCGGGCCGCTCCTCCGCGGCCAGCACCCAGTCGAGCAGATCCACGCTCGCGAAGTCCGCGTACCGCGGCACCAGCAGCTCCACGAGCTCTTCGGCGGTACGGACCACGTCCAGCGTCGTTCCGATCGACGCCGCCGCCTCGTTCAGCAGCGCCAGACGCTCACGGGCCCAGTACTGCTCGGTACTGTCGAAGGCCGCCAGCGCGACCGCGCACACCGCGCCCGAGGCGTCCCGCAGCGGCCACATGTCCGTGGTCCAGGCGTGATCACGGTTGAGTGCGGGGGCGCCGGTGTAGCTCTCGTACCGGGTGGGCTTGCCCGTCTCGGCGACCTGCCGCAGATGGGCCAGGAAGCCACGGCTGTGCTCGGCGTCCTCCACGGTGTCCGCGAAGTGCCGGCCCTGCAGGGCGTCCTCCGACACTCCCATGACCCGGCAGGCCACGTCATTGAGCCGCAGATAGCGCTGGCGCGTGTCGAACACCGACATCGACATCGACGCCTGCTGAAATGCGCGGGCGGCCAGCAGCTCGGACTCCCGCGGCCCGCCGGCCGCCTCGGCCGTGATCACATGCCCCGCCGCCGCACCGCCCTCACCGGTGACGGGACAGGCCCGCGCATCGAGACTGACGCTCGAACCGTCCCGATGCCGCACCACCAGCCTCCCGGCGAGCGCCGCCAGGGCCTCGGCCGACGGCGCCTCGACGAGCAGCTCCCGCGCCGCCCGCCCCACGACTTCGTCGGCGGTGTATCCGGTCAGTCGCCGGGCACCCTCGCTCCACCCCGTCACCATGCCCCCGGCATCGACGATCACCGCAGCAGAGCCGTGCTCCATATAGTTCAGGATGGTTCTTTTGTCGCACCGCTTCAACCGAAACGCGCGACCCCGGCGCGGGTCGCGCGTTGCGCGGGTGTCACTTCTGGTGGGTCCGCAGAGCCGCCAGAGCGCGGTCCGCGTGGGTGTTCATGCGGAGCTCACTGCGGATGATGTCGAGGACGGTGCGGTCCTGGGCTATGACGAAGGTGGCGCGTTTGGTGGGGGCGAGGTTGAAGCCTCGCTTGACGCCGAAGCGCTCGCGGACGGTGCCGTCGGCGTCGGAGAGGAGAGGCATGCCGAGGGTGTGGCGGCCGGAGAACTCCTGCTGGCGTTCGACGGTGTCGCCGCTGATGCCGACGGGGTGGGCGCCGACGGCGGCGAACTCGGCGGCGAGGTCGCGGAAGTGGCAGGCCTCGGCGGTGCAGCCGGCGCTCAGGGCCGCGGGATAGAAGAACAGGACGACGGGTCCGTCGGCGAGGAGTGCGGAGAGGGTGCGGGGGGTGCCGGTCTCGTCGGGCAGTTCGAAGTCGTCGACCTTGTCGCCGATGGTGATGGGCTCGCTCATGCCTGGCTCTCCCCACTCCTGGCGATGCTGCGGGCCCACAGGACGAGAGGCAGCTGCAGCGGCAGTCGTCCGATGGCGGCGGCCTTGTGGGGGGTGGGGCGGTGGCGCCAGTCGATGGCCATCTTGACGTTGGCGGGGAAGACGCCGACGAAGAACGCGGCCGCGGCGAGGGCCGCGGTCTTGCGGGTACGCGGCAGGGCGAGGCCGGCGGCGAGGGCGAGTTCGGCGGCGCCGCTGGCGTAGGTCCAGGTCCTCGGGGTGCCGGGCAGGGCGTCGGGGATGGTCGCGTCGAAGGGGCGTGGTGAGGCGAAGTGGGCGACTCCGGCGGTGGCCAAGAGGCCGGCGAGCAGCAGGGGTGAGCGTTCGGACCGTGGCACGGTACCTCCTCTGGGGGGCCTGCTGCGGGATACTAGCCGGACGGTAAGAGCCGCCTCCGCGCGGGCCTTGGTTCCAAGAGGCGGTGGCCGGGGGCCGGATGGCCGACCGGTACGGACGGCTGGCGGTGGTGCGGCGCTCGTACGCCCTGACTGTTCTGGCGGTGGCGGGCGTGGTGCTGGTGCCGGGGCCGGTGGTGTATCTGTTCGTGGCGCTGACCTCGGGCCGGGCTGTTTGTGCCGTTCTCGCTGCACGTCACGCTCGGTCAGGACTTCCTGCCGCGCCGGCGCTGGGGGCGTTGGCCGACGTGACGTCGCTGCGAACGGCGTTGCTGGCGCTGATCGCGCTGCCGGCGCTGGGCTGGCTGCTGCTGCGCGGCCTGCCCGTGCGATGTCGGTGTGACGGGCGTCAGACCGTGGTGTGCTCGGTTTCCTCGTCGATGGCATAGGTGAGGAAGTCGTCGACCATGCGGTGGAAGAGCGTGGCCAGCTGGCGCAGTTCCTCCGCTGACCAGTCGGACAGGGCGAGCTGCATGCCGCGGGCGCCGGCGTCGCGGACGCGGTCGATGGCCTGCTGTCCGGTCTCGGTGAGCTGGATGCGCTGGGCGCGGCGGTCGTCGGGGTCGGGGACGCGGGTGACGTAGCCGGACTTCTGCAGTTGCTGCACGGTGCGGGTGACGTGCGAGGCCTCCACGCCGAGGCGGGTGGCGAGTTCGCCGGGGCGCAGTGGCTCGGAGTCGGCGACCTGTCGCAGCAGCGCCACGGCGGCGCGGTCGAGAGGCACGCCCGCAAGCGCCATCAGCCGCTCGTGCTGTCGGGCGCGGGTGCTCAGGTAGGTGATGCGGGTGAGCGCGCGCTCGATCTCGATGACCTCCTCGGACGCGGGGGTGTCGGGGAGTTCGGGGAGCGGTGGAGTGGCCATGCGATCCACTTTACCATCTTGTTGCGTAACTCAAGTAACCTACTGCGTACGTTCGCCTCGTGTACTGCGTGCGCATGATGCCGACCGTACGGCGGCCCTTCGTTCAGTCCGGGCATGCGGTGTCGGAGGACCGGATCTCGCGGCCCTCCGCGGCCGTGACGGTGACGGGCAGCGGCCTGCTTCCGGGGGCGCCGACGCGTTCGGCCGCGAGGGCTGTGCAGATGAGCTGTGCCGCGGCGAGTTCGGTCTTGCCGCCCATGGCGACGGTGAGCCGGATGTCCACGCGGTCCTTGCGTGAGGTGATCTGCACCCACTTCGACGTCTGGGCGGCCGAACTCTGGTCCAGGGTGGGCGCTTCGGTGGGGAAGAGACTGGTGGGAGGGGACGCCACGGAAGGCAGCAGCGTCCTCAGGCCCGCGGACTGTTCGCCCGGGGTGGGACCTTTGAGCAGCACCTGGACCGCCGACCCGACGTCGGGTGGCGCCGCGGTCCGGCGGGAGACGCCGTAGAGGACGTCGCCGGTGACGTAGTAGACCCGGATGGTCGGCACGAGCCCGCTCGCGGGGACGCCGGACTGCACCACTCCGGTGGTGGGGATGCCGCAGGAGGTGAGCAGCCCCAGGGCCGGTATCAGCATGACGGACGCCCAGCGGCGTACGGGTGTGGTCACCGGTTCTCCTCGTTGTGCAGCGGGAGTTCGACGGTGAAGACAGCGCCGCCCTCCGGCCGGTTGGCGGCGCGCACGGTCCCGCCGTGGACGCGGACGTTCTCGGCGGTGATCGCGAGGCCGAGTCCACTGCCCTCGGTGCGGGTGCGGGCGGCGTCGGACTTGTAGAACCGTTCGAAGACGTGGGGCAGGACGTGGGCGGGGATGCCGGGGCCGCTGTCCAGCACCTCGATGACGGCACGGGGCTCTGTCCCGGTCGAGCCGGTCAGGCGCAGCCGGACCGGGCGGGCACCGTGCCGGAGGGCGTTGCCCACCAGGTTGGCCACGACCACGTCGAGGCGGCGCGGGTCGACGCGTCCGCGCAGAGTGTCGGGTGGCGGCAGTTCGGTGTCCACCAGATCGGTCCAGGCGCGGGCGGCGAGCGTGCGGCGCAGTGACTCGGCGAGGTCGATCTCGTCGAGGTGCAGCACCGCGGCGCCCGCGTCGAAGCGGGAGATCTCCATCAGGTCGTCCACCAGGCGGGCCAGTTTCACGGTCTCCTCGCTGATCAGGCGGACCGCGGTGGCGGTGTCCGGGTCGAGGCGGGCGGCGTCCTCGTCGAGGACGTCGGTGACCGCCGACATGGCGGCCAGCGGGGTGCGCAGTTCGTGGGAGACGTCGGCGGCGAACCGGCGGGCGCGGGCCTCCATGCCGCGCAGTTCGGCCACCGACGCCTCCAGGGCGGCGGCCGTCTCGTTGAACGTGTGCGACAGGTCGGCCAGTTCGTCGGAGCCGTTGACGGCCAGGCGGGTGTCGAGGCGCCCCTCAGCGATGCTGCGGGTGGCGCTGCGCAGCGCGCGCACCGGGCGCAGCACCCCGCGGGCGGCGAGGAGCGCGAGGAGCACGGCCAGGACCAGGGCGGGCACGGTGGCTCGTTCGACGGCCGTGACCAGGGCGTCGACAGAGGCCTGTTCCGTGGCCTGGGGGACGGTCAGGAAGATCCGCAGGCCCGACGCCGCGCCGGTGGTGAACGCCACGGACATGCCGACGACGAGGGAGGTGTGGTCGCCGGTGCGGACCCGCTGGAAGACGGTCGCCACACTGGACCGTACGGCCTCGCGCAGCGCGGGCGTCAGTTCCGCGAACCGATCGCCTGCGGCGGACGTCGCGCTCAACTCGCCGTAGGTCACCATGACCCGCCAGGCGCCGGACGGTTCGGAGGCCGCGACGTCGGACGCGAACCGCCGCAACCCGTCCTGCGTGGGCGGTATGTCGAGGTCGGGGGCGAGCCGGTTCGCCTGGGCGCGCAGCTGTGAGATCACCGCGTCCTGGCTCTGCTGGAGCACACCGGTGCGCGCCTCGCGGAAGGTCAGGGCGCCGGTCGTGGTCGCGGTGAGCGCCGCCACGAGCGCGAACGCCAGAACCAACCGGGTGCGCAGGCCGAGCAGTTGGGGCACTCTGGAGCGCCGGGCGGACAGCCCGCGCACGCGGGCCCTGCGAGCGCGGGTCACCGTGCGGCGAACCGGTAGCCGAAGCCGCGCACGGTCTCGATGTAGCGGGGCTCGCCCATCTTGGCGCGCAGCCGCTTGACGCAGGCGTCCACCAGACGCGCGTCGCCGTGGTAGCTGTGCTCCCAGACCGCCTCCAGCAGTTGCTGCCGGCTGAAGACCTGCCCGGGCGATGCGGACAGGGTCAGCAGAAGGCGCAGTTCGGAGGCGGCGAGCGCCACGGGCACACCGCGCAGGGCGACCGAGAAGCCGGCCCGGTCGACGGTGAGGTCCCCGTACGTGTCGAGTTTCGGTATGCCGCCGTCGCCCGGCGCCTGGGCCGCCCGGCGCAACACGGCGCGGATGCGGGCGTCCAGGACCCGCGCCTGCACGGGCTTGACCACGTAGTCGTCGGCTCCGGCCTCCAGCCCCACGACGATGTCCTCGTCGTCGCCCCGCGCGGTGGCCATGATGATCGGCAGCGTCTGGTCGAGGTCTCGCAGCGCACGGCAGACGTCCAGGCCGGGCATGCCGGGCAGCATCAGGTCCAGCACCGCGACGTCCGGCCGGAAGGAACGGGCCTGCCTGAGCCCCTCCTCCCCCGTCACGGCGGTACCGACCTCGTGCCCCTGCCGACGCAGGGCCAGGGCGACTCCCTCCCGCACGGCGCGGTCGTCTTCGATCAGCAGTACACGTGGCATGGGCTCAGTATCGGCACGTCCCGCGCCCGGCCGGGGTTCTGTTACCGGATGATCACATGAGCGGCCAACCAGATGGGCGTTATCTTTTCGTTACCTCGCGGGCCAGGTTCGATCACAAAGCGGTCACAACCTGAGCCACCATGACCGCGCACAAAGCAACTCGATCCAGCAGCCGCCGCCGTCCCAGTGGCCCCGCCCACGCCGCGGTGAGCGGACGGAAGGGACGGCTGTGGGGAGGTGTCGCCGCGATCGCCGTGCTGGGCGCGGCGGGCTTCGCGGTCGTGGGCTGGACCGCCCCCGGCCACGGCGACGACCAGGCGGACGCCCGGACCCGCGAACACACCCAGGCCGGGTCCAAGGCCCCCACGCCGTCCCACAGCGGCAGGCCCTCCCCCAGCCACAGCCCCTCGGCGTCTCCTTCCCCCAAGGCGATCCCGGCTGCGGGCCCGGGCACGTTCACCACCGCTCCCGGCACCAGCCGCAAGGTCGGCACCGGAAAGGTGTGGCGTTACCGGGTCGAGGTGGAGGACGGCCTCGACCTGTCCCCCCGGGCCGCCGCCGAGGAAGTCGAGCGGATCCTCGCCGACCGGCGCGGCTGGACGGCCGACGGCCACTCGGCGTTCCAGCGCGTCTCCGGCGGCACCGCCGACTTCGCCGTGAAGATCGCGACCCCCCGGACGGTGGACAGGATCTGCGGTGCCTACGGACTGCAGACCGGGGGTGAGGTCAACTGCAGCGTCTCCCACAACGTGATGGTCAACCTCAGACGCTGGCTGCTGGCCACCCCCGTCTACGCCAAGGACGTCACCGCCTACCGCGCGCTGATCATCAACCACGAGGTCGGCCACTTCCTCGGCCACGGCCACGCCGGCTGCCCGGGCCCCGGAAAGCCGGCGCCCGCGATGATGCAGCAGATCAAGGGCATGCACGGCTGCGTGCCCAACGTGTGGCCGTACAACGAGCACGGCCGCTACATCACCGGGCCCGCCGTCTCCTGAGCCCGACCCGTCCGGGGAGTCCTGGCACAAGCTCCAGGACATGCTCGGTCACTGCAGCCACGTCGCCGCGTGGCTGAGCTGACGAAGTCGGCGGCCAGGAGCAACCGGCACGCCCGGGAGCCGTGGTACGCACCCGGGATGCACACGATCGGACCACGAGCTCCTACGGGCAGCCGCCGGCCGGGCTGCTGGGCACGACCGCGCCGGCTCAGCTGGAGGTCGGCGTCTTGTCCGGGTTGCCGTAGTAGGCGTTGGGGCCGTGTTTGCGGGTGTAGTGGCGTTGGAGGAGGTGGGGTGG
>NZ_WVUG01000630.1 GCF_017614965.1 Streptomyces griseorubiginosus
GGGGAGTTGGGAGCGGTGGGTGTCCTGGGGGGCGGGTCAGCCGGCGCGGCGCAGCCGGACGACGTTCCAGGAGACGGGCGAGAGGCTCACGGTGAGCCGTCCATCGGTGACGGCGCCGGTCTCGGCGGTGTACGGCCGGACCCGGTCGGGGTCGTCCTGGGTGTTGGTGGCGCGGATGTCGGGGTCGCTGAGCACGGAGTGCTCCACCGGCGTGTATCCGGGGAACGCCCGCAGGTCGAGGGCGAGTTCGACGTTCTCGCCCTGGTGCCGGTTGACGGCGAAGACGGTCAGCTCGTCGGGTCCGTCGGCGCCCTCGATGTGGGTGGCCACGGCGTCGACGACCGGAACTCCGCCGAATCGTTTCGTCTCGTACAGCGGCGCGACCGGCTCCACCCGCAGCACGGTGCCCCGGGCGTGCCGGGCGGCCTGGGCGAAGGGGTGGAAGGTGGTCTGCCGCCAGCTCGGGCCGCCGGCCTCGCTGCGGATCGGGGCGATGACGTTGACGAGCTGGGCGAGGCAGGCGGCGGTGACGCGGTCGCTGTGCCGCAGCAGGCTGATCAGCAGCCCGCCGACCACGACGGCGTCGGCGACGTTGTACTCGTCCTCGATGACACGCGGGGCGACGGCCCACTCGGCGGGCTTGCCCTGGGCCTCGAAGCGGCTGTTGTACCAGACGTTCCACTCGTCGAAGGAGAGCTGGATCCGCTTGGTGCGGCGCAGCTTGGCCCGGACGTGGTCGGCGGTGGCGACCACCGACTCCACGAAGCCGTCCATGTCGACGGCGGAGGCGAGGAAGCTGCCGAGGTCGCCGTCGAGTTCCTCGTAGTAGGCGTGGCAGGAGATGTAGTCGACCTGGTCGTACGCCTCCTCCAGGACGGTCGCCTCCCAGGCGCCGAAGGTCGGCATGGAGGAGCTGGAGCTGCCGCACGCGACCAGTTCGAGGTTGGGGTCGATCATGCGCATCGCGCGGGCCGTCTCGGCGGCGAGGCGGCCGTACTCGGCGGCGGTCTTGTGGCCGGTCTGCCAGGGGCCGTCCATCTCGTTGCCGAGGCACCACATGCGGATGCCGAACGGGTCCCGGGCGCCGTTCTTGACGCGCTGGTCGGACCAGGCGGTGCCGCCGGGGTGGTTGGCGTACTCCAGCAGGTCGAGGGCCTCCTGGACACCCCGGGTGCCGAGGTTGAGGGCCATCATGGGCTCGACGCCGGCCTTGCGGGCCCAGGCGGCGAACTCGTGCAGTCCGAAGGCGTTGGTCTCGGTGCTGTGCCAGGCGAGGTCCAGTCGGGTGGGCCGGTCGGCGACCGGGCCGACGCTGTCCTCCCAGCGGAAGCCGGAGACGAAGTTGCCTCCGGGATAGCGGACGATGGTCACGCCCAGCTCGCGCACCAGCTCCAGGACGTCTCGGCGCAGACCGTCCTCGTCGGCCTCGGGATGGCCGGGTTCGTAGATGCCGGTGTAGACGCAGCGGCCCATGTGCTCGACGAACGAGCCGAAGGTACGGGGGCTCACGTCGGCGACGCGGAAGGCGGGGTCGACGGTCAGGGAAGCGTGCAGCATGAAGGGCGCTCCGGGGAGGTGCGGGGGAAGGAGGGGGGAAGAGGAG
>NZ_WVUG01000631.1 GCF_017614965.1 Streptomyces griseorubiginosus
CCGCCGAACTGGCCACCCTGCTGCGTCAGATGACCGCCCTGGACGAAGAGACCCGCCCCACGGCACACGACTGCGCCCGAACCCTGGCTCAACTGGCCCCGTTGACGCACACCGCGGAGCGGACCGCGTGCCCGGCCGTGAGCAGCGTCGTGCCTGCGGCCGTGGAGCACGGAGACGCCGGGGGTACCCATCACAGCCTCCCGCCCGACGCGAAGCCGCTCGGTGTCTCCTGGGCGGCGCTTCGGCCCGCCTTCGCTCGCAGGCGCCTCGGGATGTGCGGATCCGCGGCCGCACTGGCCGCCGTCGTCACCGCCGGTCTCGTCGTCAGCGATGGCTTCTCGCAGCACGGCGCCACCGGCGAAGCGGCTCCGTCGGTCAGCAGCCCGGCCGTGCCGTCATCCCCCGGCACTCCGACCGGCGATGACCACAGCCCTGCCACGCCGACGCGCTCGTCGACCCCGTCCCTCTCGGCCCACCCGCTTCGGGACGCGGCCCCAGGCGGCGGCGCTCACCGCGGCAAGGACACGCCAGCCGATGCCACCGCACGCGGCAAGAAGAAGTCCCCGAGCGATCTGCCCGGGCGGGCAAAAGGAAGGAAGGGCAAGAAGGACAACAGCGCACACGGAGATCGCTAGTGGGCCGTCCCCGTCCTCGGGCGCTCGCGGCCCTACGCGTCGGGGTCGCGCAGGCCGACTGCGTCATGCCGCCAGAACGGCTCCGCGTAGACCAGCGTCCCCGTCATCCAGGGCTCATGCTCCGGGAACCTGATGACCTGAAAGGCATCGTCCGGGATGCGCAGGGACGGCTTTCGGAAGCCCAGGCCACCGCCGGGCACGAAGCCGAAACGCGAGTAGTAGCCCGGATCGCCCTCCAGGAAGACGAGGGGAACGGCCCGTTCGGCGAGGACCTCCAGTCCGTGCCGGACCAGGGCCGAGCCGATTCCGCGCTTGTGGAACTCCGGCAGGACGGCCAGCGGACTGAGGACCTGCACGTCCACCAGCCGACGAGGGGCGTCGAGAAGACTGCGGGTGAACATCACGTGCCCCACGACCTGTCCGTCCTCCACGGCGACCAGCGAGAGACCGTCCTCGGGCGTGATGGTGCTCCGCAGGGTGTCGACCAGGTCGGCCACGACGAGGCCATGGTCACCGAACGCCCGCAGATGAACGTTCCGTACGGCTTGTCCGTCGGCCGGAAGTTCTTCGCGAAGATCCATGCCCGGAGGGTAAAGGCCCCTCAGGGCGGCTCGCACACGGTTTTGGAGCAGGAGCGACACGCGGCCCGGATCGTGCCGTGCAGCGCGGTTCCGCCGCCCTCACAGTCCCGCCGGCTAGAAGGCTGCTGAAAATCTTGTCGAGGGGCTGTCCGGCCGCAGGCCGGGCGGCTCTTTTCGCTATGCGTTGGCCGGGGTGAGGTGCCAGGTGCCGCTGGTGCGGGTGAGTCCGAGGTTGACCAGTCGGCGGAGGTTGAGGGCGGCGGCGCGGTGGTGGAGCCAGAGGTTGTTGGCGATGATGCCGCGGTGCGGGACGCGGCGGTTGCCGCC
>NZ_WVUG01000632.1 GCF_017614965.1 Streptomyces griseorubiginosus
GGGACAGCCCCAGCCCACCCCTCACGGCCAGGCACAGCCCGGCGTCCCGCCGCAGTACCAGCCGCACCCCGGCGTTCCGCCGTACGGTCAGGCTCAGGCGGATGCGCAGGCCGGCCAAGGGTTCCAGCAGCAGGGGGGTGCCGATCCGGCGCCGCCGGCGGCGCCGCAGCCTGTCGATCCGCGGGCCGGGACCGGGTGGCCGCAGCCTGTTCAGCATGATCAGCGGCAGCCCACCAACCCCGGTGCCGCACCGCTCGGTTACACCGCCGCCGTGGAACTGTCCTCCGACCGGCTGCTCAACAACAAGCGGCAGAAGGCGAAGAGCGGCCGGCCCGCCGCCGCGCCGAGCCGGTTCAAGATCGGCGGAAAGAAGGAAGAGGCCGAGCGGCAGCGGAAGTTGGAGCTGATCCGCACGCCCGTGCTGTCCTGCTACCGCATCGCCGTCATCAGCCTCAAGGGCGGCGTCGGCAAGACGACCACGACCACCGCTCTCGGCTCGACCCTGGCCACCGAACGGCAGGACAAGATCCTCGCCATCGACGCCAACCCGGACGCCGGCACCCTCGGCCGCCGCGTGCGCCGCGAGACCGGGGCCACCATCCGCGACCTCGTCCAGGCGATCCCTTACCTCAACTCGTACATGGACATCCGCCGGTTCACCTCACAGGCGCCGTCCGGCCTCGAGATCATCGCCAACGACGTCGACCCGGCCGTCTCGACGACCTTCAACGACGAGGACTACCGCCGCGCCATCGACGTCCTCGGCAAGCAGTACCCGATCATCCTCACCGACTCCGGCACCGGTCTGCTCTACAGCGCGATGCGCGGTGTGCTCGACCTCGCCGACCAGCTGATCATCATCTCGACGCCGTCCGTCGACGGCGCGAGCAGCGCCAGTACGACGCTGGACTGGCTGTCGGCGCACGGGTACGCGGACCTCGTGTCGCGGTCCATCACCGTGATCTCCGGTGTCCGGGAGACCGGAAAGATGATCAAGGTCGAGGACATCGTGGCGCACTTCGAGACGCGCTGCCGCGGGGTCGTGGTCGTGCCCTTCGACGAGCACCTCTCGGCCGGCGCCGAGGTAGACCTCGACATGATGCGGCCCAAGGTGCGCGAGGCGTACTTCAACCTCGCGGCGATGGTCGCCGAGGACTTCGTACGCCATCAGCAGTCGCACGGGCTGTGGACCAACGACGGCAACCCGCCCCCGGTCGCGGCCCCACCGATGCCGGGCCAGCCGATGCCGGGCCAGCCGATGCCGGGCCAGCCCTACGCCCAGCCCGGACAGCCGATGCCTGCGACGCCGTACTACGGTCAGCCGGGGCAGCCCGTTCCGGGACAGCCAGTGCCTGGACAGCCGGTTCCGGGACAGCCGGTTCCTGGACAGCCGGTTCCGGGACAGCCGGGACCCTATCCCCAGGCGCCGCAGCCCCAGCCGCCCCAGCAGGCCCAGCAGCCTCCCTCGCCTCAGCCGGGTCAGCCGTACCCGCCGCAGCCGTACCCGCCCGCCGGTCAGCCCGGCTACGGCTACCC
>NZ_WVUG01000633.1 GCF_017614965.1 Streptomyces griseorubiginosus
GTCCCAGGGGGCGTGGACCATCTCAGCGGGTGGTGTCCGCGGTCGCCTCGGACAGCGACTGCGCGAAGGCGAGGGCCTGGCGCACGGTCTCCGGGCCGTCCCCGGCCTCGCTGACCCGCAGGCTGAGGTCGTCGGCGGTGGAGTTGCCGGTGTAGCCGTGGTCGGCCTCGCAGTTGGGGTCCCCACAGGCGGCGGGCTCGAGGTCGATGCGGGAGACGGCGCCCCAGCCGATGGTCAGCACGACCTCGCGGGGCAGGGTGCCCGGCGCGTACTGCTCGGGGTTGGCGACCACCCGGCTGACCACGACCGACGAGATCCGGCCGAGCTTCACCGACTCCGTGGACGTCGTGGCGTACGGCGTCGGGGAGGTGCTGTCGGCGGCCTGCTCGTCGGTGTGGCTGACGATGAAGCGGTTGCCGGTGAGGACGAGCACGGTCACGTGCCGCCGCACCTCGTTCTGGTCGAACGTCGTCTCCTGGTGGACCAGGTACGACCGGATGGGCTCGCCGCCCACGGCGGCCTCCACCGCCTCGGCCACGAGGGCCGGGTAGTAGCCGCTGCGCTCGATCGCCGCACGCAGCCCCTGGGTCGTCGTACTGGTCTTGGCCATGGCGTCCATCCTACGGGGGCGCACTGACTGCGAGGCACCGCTCAGGGGTGGTTCAGTACACCGGAAGCGTGCGCGGGCCGAGGTCGTCGCGGGCGGGCGGGGGCGCGAGGCGCACCGAGGCGCCGAGAACGCTCAGGCCACGCGGGGCGACGACGACCGGCTCCAGGGTGATCGCGACGACCTCGGGGTGGTCGTCGACGAGCCGGGACACGCGCAGCAGCAGTTCCTCCAGTGCAGGCGTGTCGACGGGGGTCGAGCCGCGCCAGCCGAACAGGAGCGGGGCCGTCCGGATCGACCGGATCAGGGAGGTCGCGTCGCGGTCGGTGACCGGGACCAGCCGGTGCGCCATGTCGTCGAGCAGCTGGGAGGCCGCCCCGGCCAGCCCGAAGGACAGCACGGCGCCGGCTGCCGGGTCGATGACGGCCCGTACGACCGTGTCGACGCCCCGGGGCGCCATCGACTGCACGACCGGCCGCAGCTCCTCCGGCTTGCCGAACAGGCCGGTCAACTCGGCGTACGCCCGGCGCAGTTGCTCCTCGTCCGCGAGGTCCAGCCGGACGCCGCCCAGGTCGGCGCGGTGGCGCAGGTGGGGGGCGGTGGCCTTCAGGGCGACGGGGTAGCCGAGTTCGCCTGCGGCCCGGACGGCGTCGTCCGGGGTGAACGCGGGGGTCGCCCGGCGGACGGCGATTCCGTAGCGCCCGAGCAGCTCGCAGGTCTCCTCGGTGCCCAGGGTGAGGCCCTGCCCGCGCGCGAGCATGCCGTCGATGAGGCGGGCGGCGCCCTTCTCGTCGATGTCGTCGTACTCGGGCACCCTGCCGGGCTCGGCGGCCTCGCGCCGCCACTGCGCGTACTTCACGGCCTCGGCGAGGGCCCGCACCGCGCGTTCGGCGGCGGGGTAGGCCGGGATGAGCTGGGGGGCGG
>NZ_WVUG01000634.1 GCF_017614965.1 Streptomyces griseorubiginosus
ACCCGCATCCGGGCGCCCCGCGTCCTGCGCACCCTGGAGAACCCGCGATGACCTCGATCTTCCGCACCGTGATGGGCGCCGACTTCGACCGCCTGCACCCCCGGCTCCAGCGCCGTTTCTCCGTCGGTCTGACCAGCGGCGAGGCCTGCACGGGCAGGGGAGTGATGGACCGCGTCTGGCACGGCGGAACCTTCGTCCGCCCCTTCCTCGCCCTCGGCGCCACCCGCAACATCCTGATCCCCACCCCCGGCCGCAACGTCCCTTTCACCATCGAGAACGTCCCGTACACGGACACCTTCGGCCGTGAGACGGTGACCTTCGTGCGCACCTTCGACCTCCCGGGCCGCCCCCGCCGCTTCGACGCCCAGATGGTGCTCAGCCCCAAGGGCGACCGCATCCTCGACTACCTCGGCACCCACCAGCACCTGGCCAGCGAACTCCACTTCCACGCCGAGCCCGACGGCTCCCTCCTCATCCGCTCCGGAGAACACCGCTTCCGCGAGGGCGCCGTAGACCTACGGGTGCCCGAACTGATCGGCGCCACAGCGGAGGTCCGAGAGTCGTACGACGAGACAGAAAGCCGCTTCCGCATCCAAGTCCGCGTGGTCAACCGCTACTTCGGCCCCCTCTTCGGCTACGAGGGTTCCTTCCGGGCGACGTACACCGACATCCGCACCTGCGGGGTCCGCGCCGGTCTGCGCCCGGTCCGCGAGGAGTCCCGCGCGTGAGCCCCGAGACGACGAAGACCAAACTCCTGGAAGGCGCCCTGCGCGTCCTGACCGACCAGGGCATCGCCAAGACCTCCGCCCGCACCATCGCGACCGAGGCCGGAGTCAACCAGGCCCTGGTCTTCTACCACTTCGGCTCGGTCGACGAACTCCTGGCCCAGGCATGCCGCTACGGCGCCGAACAGACGGTGGCCCGCTACCGCACCCGCCTCACCGAGGTCGGCTCCCTCTCCGAACTCCTCACCGTCGGACGGCAGATGCACGAGGAGGAACGCGCCCACGGCCACGTGGCCCTCCTCGGCCAACTCCTGGCCGGCGCCCAGACCCACACCACCCTCGGCCCCGCCACGGCGGCCGGCCTCCAACTCTGGATCGACGAAATAGAGAAGGTCCTGACCCGGGTCCTGGCACAGACGCCGTTCGGCGAGTTCGCCGACCCGCGCGGCCTCGCCCGCGCCGTGGCAGCGTCCTTCGTGGGCATCGAGCTGTACGAGGGAGTGGACGAAACCGGCGCACACGCGGCCCTGGACGCCCTGGAAAAACTGGGCGCCCTCATCGCCGCGCTGGAAGACCTGGGCCCGGTCGCCCAACGCGCGATCCGCCTCCACCTACGCCGACGGACCTGAGGCCGCCGAGGGGGGTGCCGCGCCCTGCTGGTCGCCCAGTTCCCCGCACCCCTGACGGGGTCGCAGCCGCCCACGGCGAGAAGGGGACGGGGCGGGGGGTGTCCGCCCGCAGTGTCGGGCGTCAAGAAACAGCACCGCACATCCCACGGCACCGCCCGACCGAGGACGGAC
>NZ_WVUG01000635.1 GCF_017614965.1 Streptomyces griseorubiginosus
GTCCAGGCGCCGGCCGCGTTCGTCGACGACCGGCCGTTGGTCCCTGGGCCGCCCCCGGTCCCCCGGGCCGAATCCCCGGTCCCGCCTCAGCCGGAGACTCCGGCCAAGCCTTGGCCGACGGCTCCCGCGCACCCCTCCTCACCGTCCCCGAGGCCCGAGAACCCGGCCAACCCGAAGCCGTCGAGCCCGGACCCCGATCCGGCCCCGCAGCCGACCGGAGCCAGCCCCGAAGCCCGGTCGGGCGGCCCGGCACCGTTGCCCCCGGCCGCCCCCATCACGCTCCCGGGCGCCGGTGACCACATCCTCGGGTCCGCCGAAGACGGCCTTGTCCAGGGTGTCGGCGGGCACGTCCTGCAGCCGGTCGGCGGAGTCGTCGTGGCGGTGACCGACGCACTCGGCGAGGTGACCGCGCAGACCGCGCAGATACCGCCGCTGTCGTCATTGCCGCCGCTGTCGTCGTTGCCGGCGCTGCCGGTCGTCCCGACCCAGCCCGGCGTACCGTCGTTGCCCGGAATCCCCGGCCTGCCCTCGCTCCCCTCGGTGCCCGGACTTCCGACCGGCCCGGGGCAGACGCTGCCGGCGCCGGCTCCGCCGCCGGGTGACGGTGCGGGGCGGTCGGCGACGGGCGCGGGTTCCGCCGACGGCCGTTCCGGAGTGGCGGTGCGCGGGACGACGTACGGGCCGAAACCGGGCCTGGACACCCGTACGGCGCGTGCCTCGGGCCATGGCGGCGGCGGACAGCGGAGCGAGGTCATCGGGTACGTCCCGGTGCACCAGGCTCCGGGCGGTGACCCGACCGGTGAGCTGAGCAGCCGTAACGCCGTCGACAGCGGCACCTCGCGGCACGGCGACGCGTACGCCGTCGCGCTCGACCAGCGGGCGCCGCTGCGGCTTCTGGTCGGCGCCGCGGCCCGCGCCGACGTGGACTCCCCCCGGGACAGGCACCGGGACGTTCCCGTTTCCCCCGCCTAGGTAGCCCCGGGGCGGAACAGGGCGCTCGCCGGTCCGGATCCCCGGAATCTCCGGACGGAGCCCGCCGACCCTCCGGCCCGGCCGCCGGTCCCACTCCCCGGAGCGCGACCGGATCCGGCGCCGGAAATGTCCCGGTGAGGCTCGGCGCGTACGCCCCCTCGACCACCCGACCGGTCACTCCCTGCCGCCATAGCCGCGCTCCCGCCCCCGGCATCCGCAGCATCAGCCCCGGCGTCGCGGGACGCCACGGCATACGACTGCTCCACCACCGGCGTACGCCACGGCATACGACCGGTCCACGCCCGGTCGTGCGCCACGGCGTACGACCCGGCCTACCACCGGCGTCGTAAGACGCCCTCCTCCGGCGCGTGAGCAGCGCGTCGGTCGCTGGCTCCGTGAGGTGCGGGACACGGACGGCCGAAAGCCGTCGGTCCGTCCGGTCGTGGCCGCGCGGAACGGGGCGGGTGGTTCCCATTGGGGTGGGAACCACCGGCCCCAGCCCCCAGGGGTGGCCCATTCGTGCCCCCGCGGGGCTGTTCAGGGG
>NZ_WVUG01000637.1 GCF_017614965.1 Streptomyces griseorubiginosus
CGCCTCCACTGGTCGCCCACCGCCGGCTGCGAACGCAGAGACACGGCCACCGCACGGGCCGCCGCCCTCCTCGCCCCCATCCGCCCCACGGCCAAACTGGACGAGGCCCTCTCCACCACGGCGGAAACGCTCCTCCGCAGCTACCTGCACGCCGCCGCCGTGGACGGCCGCACCATCCGCCACGTCCACCGCTGGTCCCAGGGCACCCAGGTCCAGGACGCCGTCCGCATCCTCCGTACGAACCCCAAAGCCTCCCCCGGCTCCGCGGGCGAACTCGAGGCCGCGCTCACCGCGCACCCCGACCGCCGCGACATGGCCCAGGAGTTGACGACGAGAGCACTCTCCTCCCTCTTCACGGTCAACATCCGAGAGGCGTGCACACCCAACCGAACCGATGCGCTCGCCTTGGATTCCTTCGTGGATGAAGGGGGAACGCTTTATGTAGTGGGGGAATCCATCGAGGATCCCAGGAGCAACCCAGGCGCGATGCCTCTCCTGACGGCCCTCGTCTCCAGCGTGGTCGAGCGCGGGCGGTGCATGGCCGAACGGTCATCCGCCGGTCGCCTCGACCCACCACTCACGCTCGTCCTGGACGACATCGCAGCCGTGGCCCCGCTCCCCCAACTCCCCGAGCTGCTCGCCACGGGAGCGGACCGCGGCCTGCCGACCCTGGCCCTGCTCCGCTCCCGCGAACAAGGCCGCGCCCGCTGGCCCCATGACGAACTCCCGGTCTGATCAACCGGCCTCGCGCTCCAGGGCGAACTCCAACTCGGACTCCCCGCCGGCTTGCGCCAACGGCACGGTCACCCCGGTCGGCACGAACCCGACCTTCCGATACAGCCGCTGAGCCCGCCCGTTGTCCTCATGCACGATGAGCCGCACCCGCTCGGCACGCTGGGCCCACGCCCACTCAAGACCGGCGTCGAAGAGCACTTCGGTGAGCCCGATCCCCCGGTACTCCGGCCGCACGAACACCCCCACGATGTGCCCCTGCCTCCGCTCGACGGGAAACCCGGCCCAGTCGGTGGTCCCCGCCTCTTCTATGAGCACGGTCAGCGTCCCGACCCACTCACCGTCCGGCCCCTCGGCGATGATCTGCTGAGCCCCGGTGGCCCCATCACAGCTCCCCTTGGCCCGCTCCTGCCAGAAGGAGTCGGGATGGGCCAGAGCGTTGTCGTATGTCTCCAGAAAGGCGATGGGCGCCACCGGGTCCTGCAGGGCGACGAGCCGCAGCGCCTTCGCGGCCGGCCATTCATCGGCACGGATGGAACGGATCTTGTAGCTCATGGAGCCACGGTAGCGGAACGCAGAAAACCCCCGCGCCGGTATCCCCGGCCGGGGGTTTTCTCACAAATTGTTCGGCGGCGTCCTACTCTCCCACAGGGTCCCCCCTGCAGTACCATCGGCGCTGTAAGGCTTAGCTTCCGGGTTCGGAATGTAACCGGGCGTTTCCCTCACGCTATAACCACCGAAACACTATGAA
>NZ_WVUG01000638.1 GCF_017614965.1 Streptomyces griseorubiginosus
GGTGTGGCGGGGGTGGCCCCTGGCTTGTTCTCGTCGGGGAGGTGGCGGCTGACCTCAGCCGTGGTCTCGCCCAGGCCGCCCAGCTTGATCGCGTCCCAGGCCTGGAGGCGTCGGCTGTCGCGGTCGAAGTAGAGGATCGAGGCCTCGATGGGGGCCGGGTACTTGTGTTCGAGGGCGCGCAGGCCGCTGCCGCCGGTGGAGCCCTCCATGCGCAGCCGGGTGCCGTACTTGAGGATCTCGTCGCCTTCGTGGTGCAGGTGTCCGCAGAGGACCAGGGGGACGGTGCCGTCGACCTCGCGGGCCGCGGACGGTTCGTGGACCATCGCGACGTCGACGGGGGTGCCGGCGGCCTTCTGGTCGTTCAGGGCGGAGGCGAGCCGGTCGCCGGCCAGTTGTTCGGAGGCGTCGGCGCCGGGTTTGTTGGAGCGGTCGGGGGTGAACTGGGGGTCGCCCATGCCGGCGAAGCGCAGTCCGGCGATGGTTTCCGCCTTGCCGTTGTCGAGGACGTGGACGTTCTTCATGCGTTCGAGGTAGCGCTGGGTGAGGTCGGAGTCGTGGTTGCCCCTGACCCAGACGTAGGGCGCCCCGAGGTCGGCGATGGGGTCCAGGAAGCCGTTCTCGGCCGCTGTGCCGTGGTCCATGGTGTCGCCGGTGTCGACGATGACGTTGACCTTGTACTGCTGTACGAGTGAGGCGATGATCTTCCAGCTCGCGGGGTTGAGGTGGATGTCGGAGACGTGCAGTACGCGGATGGTGGTGGGGTCGGGCTGGTAGGCGGGGAGGGTGGAGGTGACGTCGTACAGCTTGGTCACGTTGGTCACCAGGCGGGCCAACTCCTTCTGGTAGACGTCGAATTCGGTGACGATGTTGCGGGCGTTGCCGACGAGGGAGGGGGCGGAGGAGAGCAGGCCGGAGTATTTGGGTTCGAGGACGGAGTCGGGGTTCCAGGTGGCGTAGGCGGTGGCGCCGGAGGCCATGAGCAGGGCGAGGGCGGTGCCGCCTGCGGTGAGGGCGCGGCCGGGGCGGCGGTAGACGGCGAGGCCGAGGGCGGTGGCGCCGGAGACGACGGCGACGCAGGAGCGCAGGGCGAGGTCGAGGGTGCCGTGCTGGACGTCGCGGGCGACTTCGTCCTGGAGGCCGGAGAGGCGTTCGGGGTGGTCGACGAGGGCTTGGGCGCGGACGGGGTCGAGTTGGTCGACGTTGACGTCGAGGCGGACCGGGGCGTGGTGGGTGTCGAGTTCGAGGGCGCCCAGGGGTGAGATGTTGATCTTCGTGCCGCCGGTGAGGGAGGGGCGCAGGGTCATGGTGGTGTTCATCGGTCCGACCGGGACGCGCACGTTGCCGACGATGAGGAGTCCGAGCCAGGCGCCGAGGAGTACGACGGCGACCAGGCCGAGGGCGCGTACCCAGGGGTGCGGTTGGGGGAGGAGTTCGGCGGTGGGGTGTTGGCGGCGGGAGCGGGAGTGGCGGGCGAGGGTGCG
>NZ_WVUG01000639.1 GCF_017614965.1 Streptomyces griseorubiginosus
CCCGCGCCCCGGTCTACCCGGTCCGCAGGACGTCGAACAGGGCGTGCAGTCGCGCCGAGCCGGCCAGCTCCTCCAGGGTCACCGGCCTGCCCCGCGCGTCCGCGATCGGCAGCCGCCAGTTCGGGTACTGGTCCCAGGTGCCCGGCAGGTTCTGCGGACGCCGGTCGCCGACCGTGTCCGGGAGCCAGACGCCGACAAGCCGGGACGGGGTGCGCAGCAGGAAGCGGTGAACGGCCTGGATCTCGGCCTCCTCCTCGGAGGCGCCGTGTCCGCCGCCCGTGCCGTGCAGCAGCCCGAGCCGGGTGAGCACGGCCAGCCACTCCCCCGTGTCGGCCGCGGCCTCGGCCCGTTCCTCCGCGAGGGGGCGGGTCAGCAGGCCGAGCCGGTCACGGAGTTCGACGTGTTCGCCGGTGAGACGGGCCGCGGTGGAAGGCAGGTCGTGAGTGGTGGCGGTGGCGAGACAGTCGGCGCGCCAGTCCTCGGGGGGCAGCGGGCGGCCGTCGCCCTCCCAGTCCCGTTCGAACCACAGCACCGAGGTGCCGAGCACCCCACGCTCGCGCAGCTTCTCCCGCACCCCGGGTTCCACGGTGCCCAGGTCCTCGCCGATGACGACGGACCCGGCACGCGAGGCCTCCAGCACCAGCACGGCGAGCATGGCCTCGGCGTCGTAGCGGACGTACGTGCCCTCCGTGGGCGGATGCCCCTGCGGCACCCACCAGAGCCGGAACAGACCCATGACATGGTCGATGCGCAGGGCGCCGGCGTACCGGAACAGGGCCCGGAGCAGGCGGCGGTACGGCTCGTAGCCCGACTCGGCCAGACGGTCCGGGCGCCACGGCGGCAGCCCCCAGTCCTGGCCGCGCGCGTTGAAGGCGTCCGGCGGGGCGCCCACCGACATCCCGGCGGCGAAGTACTCCTGCTGCGCCCAGGCGTCGGCGCCCTCGGGGTGCACGCCGACCGCCAGGTCGTGGACGACGCCCACCGCCATCCCGGCCTCGCGCGCGATGCGCTGGGCGGCCGTGAGCTGGCTGTCGGTGAGCCAGGCCAGACGGCAGTGGAAGTCCACCCGGTCCATCAACTCGCCGCGGGCGCGGGCGGTCTCGGCCGAGCGGGGATCGCGCAGACCGGCCGGCCAGCTCCGCCAGTCCGGGCCGTGCACCTCGGCGAGGGCGTACCAGGTGGCGTGGTCCTCCAGCGCCTCGCCCTCCCGGGCGAGGAAGTCGGCGTAGGCGGCGCGCCGGCCCGGGCCGAGCGGTACCTCGCGGACCAGTTCCAGCGCCTCCCGTTTGAGCTCCCACACCGCGTCCCGGTCGATCAGCGCGTCCTTCTCCAGGACGGAGGCGCGCAGCCGGTCGGCCCGCTCCAGGAGCGTCCGCAGCTTCTCGCGCTCGGTGACGTACGCGTACTCGGGCACGTCCTCGACGCGCAGGTGCACCGGGTCGGGGAAGCGGCGGGAGGAGGGGCGGTAG